>NZ_LIQT01000033.1 GCF_001418415.1 Streptomyces hirsutus | reverse complement strand
TGTCAGACCGGGGTAACTCCACTCGTTCCGTGGCCTTGTCCCGGTGCCAGCGCCTGTGTGCTTCAGTCTGCGTCTTATGCCGGGTGCTCGCCTGGCTCGGCGCGCGTGATCGGGTCGGAGCTGGTGTGCTGGTTGTGGGGGCCGTCGTGCTACCGGGAGAGATCCAGATGAGCACTTATCGTGTCGCGCAGGTGGCCGCCGCCGGCGGTCCGTTTGAGATCGTCGAGCGTGAGGTACCGCAGCCGGGCCCCGGCAGCATACGGATCGCCGTGGACGCCTGCGGGATCTGTCACAGCGACGCCATTTTCGTCAACGCGATGCTGCCAGGCGTGCAGTTTCCGTTGGTCCCCGGGCATGAGATCGCCGGGCGCATCGAGGAGCTGGGCGAGGAAACAAACAGCGGTGGCTGGCAGGTGGGCGACCGGGTGACGGTCGGCTGGTTCGGCGGCAGTTGCGGCCACTGCACGCCCTGCAGACAGGGCGACTTCATCGTGTGCGAGAACCTGAAGATCCCTGGATGGGCATACGACGGAGGTTACGCCGAGACGGTAATCGCACCGCTCGACGCCCTGGCCAGAATCCCCGACGCCCTGGCGGCGACCGATGCGGCGCCCATGGCCTGCGCGGGAGTGACCACCTACAACGGGCTACGGCGCAGCTCCGCACAGCCGGGCGACCTGGTCGCCGTACTCGGCATCGGCGGCCTCGGCCACCTGGGGGTGCAGTTCGCGGCCGCGATGGGCTTCGAGACCGTGGCCATCGCCCGCGGAGCCGACAAGGCCGACTTCGCCAAGCAACTCGGCGCGCACCACTACATCGACAGCACCGCGGACACCCCCGTCGCCGACGCGCTCCAGTCCCTCGGCGGCGCCAGAGTAGTGCTGGCCACCGCCGCCAACTCCGAGGCCACCACGGCGACCGTGGAAGGGCTCTCCCCCCGCGGCGAGCTGGTGATCATCGGTGCGGACGCCGCTCCGCTGGGAATCAGCCCGAACCAGCTGCTCATGAGCGGCAAGATCATCCGAGGTCACCCGTCCGGCACCGCGCAGGACGTGCAGGACACCATGGCGTTCAGCGCCCTGCACGGAATCCGGCCGATGGTCGAGATCGTGCCGCTGGATCAGGCCGACGAGGCCTACCAGAGGATGATGTCCGGCGCCGCCCGCTTCCGGATGGTGCTCACCACTCACTGACGCTGTGTGTGCCGATCGATAATCCGCCCAGCTCGGACCGCATACTTGAGCGGACCACGGCTCAATCGCCGCCGACCGCGCCGATCAGCACTACCAGCTCGAACCGGAGCTGGCCGACGAGCCCCGGCAGCTGTGGACGGAGATGGCCCAGGCCGCGCAGCGACGGGGCGAACTGGACCTGATCAAGTCGTGGTACGTGGCCGACGGTCGGCGCATCGCGCTCGCCTACCTGGTCGAGGACAACCCGTCAGCGGAACCGCCGTGTACCAAAACGATTGCGGGCTTGTCAGCCATGGAAACCGTGCCCTTTCAGAGGAGCCGCAGATACGCCTGGTCGACGTGGCTCAGCCGCCCGTACCTCAGCGCGTCAATACCGCCGATGGCTGACGCCCCTTCCCCTACGACACGATGCACGCCGTTTTGGTCGCAGAAGCCAGGGGAACCCGGAACGGCGTGATCCGAAGCATCGCGCGTGGTGCCGGCCGCAGGAGCGGCCGGCACCACCGCTCTGAACGCCGTGACCTACGCCGGCATGGCACTGCGCGGCAGACCGTGTGGGGCTCGTAAAGTCATCGCTGCAGGTGGGAGTTCGCGTGCGGGACTCCTCGGCGGTGGTTGGGATGCTGCACCAGTGATCATCTCGCTGCTGGTACCGGGCCACCCGGGCGTTGCTGTCCGTGCCTGCGGTCCTGCTGCGCCGGGACACGGCCAGGGAGCCGAACTGCTGGTGCTGTGACACGAGAACGCGGTGCTGCGACGGCAACTCGCAGGTCCGGTCCGCTACGAGCCCGCGGACCGGTTCTGGCCGGTCGCGCTGTCGTCGCTGATACCGTGCCGGCGCTGGAGCTGTATCTTTCCGCTCACGCCGGGGACGCTGCCGGCCTGGCACCGCAGGCTGATCCCCAAGAAGTGGGACTACGCCGACCGATGCCGCACCGGCCGCTCTCCCACGGCCGCCGCGCTCAAGAAGCTGGTTCTGCGTCTGGCAAAGGAGAACCCGCGGTGGGGCCATCGGCGGATCCAGGGTGAGCCGGCCGGGCTGGGGCATCCGATCGCACCGTCCACGGTCCGGGAAATCCTGCACGCGGCCGGCATCGGCCCGGCCCCGCGCCGCGCCGGCCCGAGCTGGCGTGAATTCCTCACCGCCCAGGCCGAGCAGCGACGCGAGGAGCGCGATCACGCAGAGAGCCTGCTCGAGGCGGAGCGGGCCCGGAACCGTGCTGAGGGCATTGTCACGTTGTTGGGTGCGTGACTGCCTGATGGTGCGTCGGGGCGTGGTGGGCCCGCGGCCCGGGCCTGTGTTCAGGCCGTGGTGGGCAGGTTGGCAGCGCCGGTGATCTGGTCCCGGATCGCGAAGCGGACAGTCATCTCGGTGCGGTAGTTCGAGGCGGTCATCAGGTGGCGGTGGGGTCGGAAGTGGGGTGAGATGCCGCTGAACGCGGCCAGGAACCGTTGTGCGACACCCACCGATCGGAAGCCTTTCACCGCGCGCTCGCGTTGCCGCGTGGGCCGGTGGCTGTTCTCGGTCCGATTTTTCAGGCCCTTGTGACAGCGGTGCTCCACGGAGGGCATGACCTGGCGGTGGACGGCGCCGTAGGAGCGCAGCTTGTCGGTGACGATCCCCCGCGGGACCGCACGCGTCTTCTTCAGCAGGCGGCGGAAGAAGCGCCGGGCGGCGGCCTTGTCCCGCCGGTTCTGCACGAGGATGTCCAGGACGTTGCCGCCGGCGTCGACGGCCCGCCACAGGTACTTCAGCTCCCCGTTGATCTTCACGAACACTTCGTCCAGATGCCATGTGTCCCCGGGCCGCGGCCGACGGCGGCGCAGTCCGTTCGCATAGGCCTGCCCGAACTTGGCGCACCACCGCCGGACCGTCTCATAGGAGACGATCACGCCGCGCTGCAGCATCAGCTCCTCCACCTCGCGGAAGCTGAGCGGGAAACGGAAGTACAGCCACACGCAGGGGGAGATCACCTCGACCGGATACCGATGCCCCCTGTACGACGGCGACGCGCTGTCCACGGACGGTTCCCCTCCACCATGACCAACCCGAAGATCGTCCCACCCGGTCAGTCAACGTGACAGCACCCGCAGATGTCGAAGGTCGGGCTGTGCGCGGTGATCCGGCGTGACCATCGCGGCGGCATGTCGATGCGGGAGCTTGAGCGCAGGCACGGAGTGACGTGGCGGACGGTTCGCCAGGCACTGGATTCGGCCTGGCGGATTCAGGCAAGAAGATGCCGTCGCGGGCGACCGCTCTGGATCCGTACAAGCCGGTGATCGACGAGATCCTCCGGACGGACCTTGATGGCGTCACGCAAGCAGTGGCACACGATCACCCGGATCTTCCACCGGCTCATCAGCCTGCTCGATAGATCTTGTCCGGTCGATCAGGCCCGATCAGCGAGCGGCGTCCGACACGGTCGACCGGCGGGGCGGCCGGAAGGCCCGGTGTTCGCTCGGTGCCGCCGCTCCCGGGCGTGCCGGAGACGGGCCGCACACTGAGGCGGCCCGCGCCGCCGCGCTGCCGCGTTGGCAGTGCTTTGGGGCTGTGAAACCCTGGCTTCAGGGCGTATATGTCCGGTACCTCCATATCGATCTCGAACGGGTGGGGTCGACTGCCTCCCGGGAGGCCCCGGCTCCAGGCTCCCGTTCGGGAGTAAGGAGCAGCCATGACGACGACCGAGCACGCTCACGACCGCGGCGAGCACAGTGACCCCACCTTGTACCGCACTCCGGCGGACGCCGTCGCCGCACCCCCGGAGAAGCTCGCCTATGTCGTCGGTTTCGACCCGGCCGCACAGCGCGCGGACGCGTTGTTCACCGTCGACACCGACCCCGAATCCCCGGTATACGGCCGCGTGACCTCCCATGCCGAGCTGCCCGACCTGGGCAACGAACTGCACCACTTCGGCTGGAACGCCTGCTCGAGCGCGCTGGCGCATGCCGGTCATCATCACGCTGCGCGGCGCTACCTCATCGTCCCCGGACTGCGCTCCTCCCGGCTGCACGTCCTCGACACCGGCCCCGATCCCGCCCGTCCGCGCCTGGTCAAGGTGGTCGAGCCCGAGGAGCTGGCCGCCAAGGCCGGATACTCGCGTCCGCACACACTCCACTGCGGCCCCGACGGAATGTTCCTGTCCTGCCTGGGCGGCGCGGACGGGGCGGACGGGCCCGGCGGCGTCGCGCTGCTGGACCACGAAAGCTTCGAAGTGCTGCGCGCCTGGGAGAGCGACCGCGGACCGCAGCGGCTCGCCTACGACCTCTGGTGGCACCTGCGCCAGAACATCGCCGTGACCAGCGAGTGGGGGACCCCCTCGATGATCGAGGACGGCCTCGTCCCCGAACTGCTGCTGGATCGCCGCTACGGCCACTCACTGCACTTCTGGGAGCTGGACTCCGGCCGGCACCTGCAGCGCGTCGATCTGGGGGACGAGAACCAGATGGTGCTGGAACTGCGCCCCGCGCACGACCCCGAGGCCACGTGGGGGTTCACCAACACCGTGGTCAACGTGGAGGACCTGTCGGCGTCGGTGTGGCTGTGGAACCGGGAGGGCGAGGACTTCGCCGTCCGCAAGGTGCTCACCGTCCCGGCCGAGCCCGCGCAGACGGAGGACCTGCCCCCGGCGCTGCAGCCGTTCGGCGCCGTGCCCCCATTCATCACCGACATCGACCTGTCGGTGGACGACCAGTGGCTGTACGTATCCGCCTGGGGAACCGGCGATCTGCTCCAGTACGACGTGAGCGACCCGTTCCATCCCAGGCAGACGGCGTCCGTGCGTCTTGGCGGCGTCGTCGGCCGACAGCCGCACCCCGCCGAGCCGGACACTCCGCTGACCGGCGGAGCGCAGATGGTCGAGCTCAGCCGCGACGGGCGGCGCGTGTACCTGACGAACTCCCTGTACGCCGCCTGGGACGCGCAGCTCTATCCCGCGGGCATCGACCCGTGGATGATCAAACTCGACGCCGACACCGCGCACGGCGGGCTCTCCGTCGACAGCCGCTTCTTCCCGCACGGCCCGGACTTCCTCGGCCTGCGCGTGCACCAGATACGCCTGCAGGGCGGCGACGCCTCCTCGGATTCGTACTGCTACCGCCGCTGACGGAGCCGGTTCACCCGGGCACTGCGCACATAAGCCCGCCACCCTCGTAGGAAGGGGGCATGCTCTCCGTGCTCTACGCAGCAGGCGCGCACACCGACGACGGAACCGGGTGGCAGCTGCCCTTCACCGCAACGCTGGTGGCCGTGGTCCTGGTGACTGTGGCCACTGTAGTAGGCGCCTGGCTGGCGCGGCGTGGATTCGGCCGGCCGGCACTTCTGCTGGCCGCCGCGTCAGGGATTTTGCTGATCATTGCGGTCCTCGATCTTCTGCCCGACGCGTGGAACGAGGCCCATGAGGCCGGCGTGCCGCATTGGACGGTGCTGCTCACCGCACTCGCCTCGTACGGGGTGATGGGCGCCGTGGTCCGTATGGGCTGCCCGTGCGAGCCGGGTCGTGCGGGCGGCATCGGCGTGGCATCGGGGCTCGCTCTGCACCGCTTCCTGGAGGGGGCGACCCTGGCGCTGACCGCCTCGGTCGCCGTGGTGGCGGCGCTCCTGGTGCACGCGGCCGGCGAGGGCCTGGCGCTGGCCGCTCTGCTGGGGGCGCAACCGAGACGGCGCGTGGCTCCATGGATCGGGCTGGCCTGCTTGAGTCCGGTCGCGGGAGCCTTTGTGACGAGCGCTTTGCCGATTCCGGACGGCCTCATGCCGCTGCTGCTCGCCTTCGTTGGCGGCGTACTCGCGCAGGCGGCGTGGGTGGCGCTCAGACTCGCCCATCAGCAGCGGCCCGCGGACCGGCGAGTCCTCGGGGTCCCGGCTGCGATGGCGATGCCTCTCGCGGCCGTCCTCACCGCGCTCGTCGTCCTTGTCGGGGCAGTCAACCGCTGAACGTGTGGCGTAGCTGTTGCACTTGCGTATTGATCTTGGTTGCGACCTGCTGTTGCTCAGCTGTACTGGGCGGTATTTCTGTTCCCCGAGGGAGGGTTACGCGGCGCGGAAGCGTGGGTGACTGGTGGCATGTGGGCTGAGCTTGGCGTTTAACGTC
>NZ_LIQT01000329.1 GCF_001418415.1 Streptomyces hirsutus | reverse complement strand
CCCGCAGGCGCAGCCGCAGCATCCCGGCCTGCCCCCGCAGGCGCAGCCGCAGCACCCGCAGGCCGCGCAGCAGGGATTCCCGCTCCAGCAGCCCCAGCCGCCGCAGCACCCGCAGGCTGCCGCGCCGCCGCAGCCGCCTGCAGATCCGCGCGCCGGGGCCGCCTGGCCGCAGCCCATCCAGCACGACCAGCGGCAGCAGACCAACCCCGGTGCCGCGCCGCTCGGTTACACCGCGGCTGTGGAACTGTCGTCGGACCGGCTGCTCAACAGCAGGAAGCAGAAGGCCAAGAGCAGCCGTCCCGCGGCGGGCGGGTCGCGTTTCAAGCTGGGCGGCAAGAAGGAGGAGGCCGAGCGGCAGCGGAAGCTGGAGCTGATCCGCACTCCGGTGCTGTCCTGCTACCGGATCGCCGTGATCAGTCTCAAGGGCGGCGTCGGCAAGACGACCACGACCACCGCGCTCGGCGCCACCCTCGCCAGCGAACGGCAGGACAAGATCCTCGCGATCGACGCCAACCCCGACGCCGGTACGCTCGGCCGCCGGGTGCGGCGGGAGACCGGGGCCACCATCCGTGACCTGGTGCAGGCGATCCCGCACCTCAACTCGTACATGGACATCCGGCGGTTCACCTCGCAGGCGCCCTCCGGTCTGGAGATCATCGCCAACGACGTCGACCCCGCCGTCTCGACGACGTTCAACGACGAGGACTACCGGCGGGCGATCGACGTCCTGGGCAAGCAGTACCCGATCATCCTGACCGACTCCGGTACGGGTCTGCTCTACAGCGCCATGCGCGGGGTGCTGGACCTGGCCGATCAGCTCATCATCATCTCGACACCGTCCGTGGACGGTGCGAGCAGCGCCAGCACGACGCTGGACTGGCTGTCGGCCCATGGGTACGCGGATCTCGTCTCGCGGTCACTCACGGTCATCTCGGGTGTGCGCGAGACCGGCAAGATGATCAAGGTCGACGACATCGTGTCGCACTTCCGGACACGGTGTCGTGGCGTGCTCGTCGTACCGTTCGACGAGCATCTGGCCGCCGGGGCGGAGGTCGACCTCGACATGATGCGGCCGAAGGTGCGGGAGGCGTACTTCAACCTCGCCTCGCTGGTCGCCGAGGACTTCGTCCGGCACCAGCAGTCGCACGGCCTGTGGACCTCCGACGGCAACCCGCCGCCGGTCGCCGCCCCGCCGCTGCCGGGCCAGTACGTCCCCGGCCAGTACGTCCCCGGTCAGTACGCTCCGGACCAGCCCGTCCCGGGTCAGTACGTCCCGGGCCGGCCCTACCCGGACCAGCAGGCACCTCACTCTCCACCGGCACCGCACCCCCAGCAGCCGCCGCAGCAGCCGCAGCCCGGCCAGCCGTACGCCCCGCCCTCCGCGCAGCCCGGCCAGGGATACCCGCAGGCCGCTCCGGGCCGGCCGTACCCCCCGCCGCCGCCCGGCTACGGCTATCCGCAGCAGGGCGGGCCGGAGCAGTACGGCCACCCCGGCGGCGGGCAGACGCCTCCTCCGCAGCAGTAGCCGCCGCGCATGTCACCCGATCGGCCCCTTTCGAGGGGCCGATCCCGTTGTCGGCCCGTACCGTTCGTACGCGGTGCGGGCCGTCCCCGTTTCCGGGTCGTATCACGGCGTCAGGCGCTGGCCAGGAACGCTTCAGTGGTCTCGACCAATAAGCGCAAAGGACTCGTCAACTCGCTGTTTCTGCAGGTCACATGGGGTGCTCGCGCCGTTGACGGCCGCAGATGCCGCTGGTAGACACTCAGCACTCACCTGATCAGCCCGTCCTTCCCGTGCGAGTGATGACGCGAGGTCAGCGACCCTATGGACACGAATGATCAGTACGGCGGTCAGCACGACACCAGGCGTCCCCGTATCCGGCACCGGGGCCGTACGCGAGGCGCGGTCCCCCGCCGCGTCCGGCTCGCCGCGGCGGCCGGTGCGGCCGCACTCGTCCTCACCGCCGGGCTCGCGACCCCGCTCGATCCGGCGCCGCGGGAAGCCCTGGCGGCCGACGACGGCAAGCGGACGCTGACCGTCGCGGTGGCGCAGAGCGTCGATTCGCTCAGCCCGTTCCTCGCCGTGCGGCTGCTCAGTACGAGCATTCACCGGCTCACGTACGAGTACCTGACCAACTACGACCCCGAGGACAACCATGTCGTCCCGGGGCTGGCCACCCGGTGGAAGTCGTCCCCGGACAAGTTGACGTGGACGTACACCATCCGCTCCGACTCGAAGTGGTCGGACGGGAAGCGGGCCACCGCCGAGGACGCGGCGTGGACGTTCAACACGATGATGACCGACGAGGGGGCGGCCACGGCGAACGGCAGCTTCACCGCCAACTTCGAGGAGGTCACGGCGCCGAGCCCGACCGAGCTGGTCATCCGGCTGAAGAAGCCGCAGGCCACCATGACGGCGCTGGACGTGCCGATCGTGCCCAGGCATGTGTGGGAGAAGGTCGACGACTTCTCGAAGTTCAACAACGACAAGGACCTCCCCGTCGTCGGCAACGGGCCGTTCGTCCTCACCGGCTACAAGCCCGACAGCTACGTACGGCTGGAGGCCAACAAGGACTTCTGGCGCGGGGCGCCGAAGTTCGACGCGCTGCTCTTCCGGTACTACAAGGACCAGGACGCGGCGGTGTCGGCGCTGCGCAAGGGTGAGGTGTCGTTCGTCGCCGGGTCGCCGTCCCTGACTCCGGCGCAGGCGGCCTCGCTCCGGAACGAGAAGAACATCAAGGTCAACGACGCGCCCGGCCGCCGCTTCTACGCCCTCGCCACCAACCCGGGGGCGAAGGCGAAGAACGGCGAGAAGATCGGCGACGGGCATCCCTCGCTGCTGGACCAGCGGGTGCGCAACGCACTGTTCATGGCGGTCGACCGGAAGACCGTCGTGGACAAGGTGTTCCAGGGCCACGCGGTGGACGGCGCGGGCTACATCCCGCCGCGCTACGCGCATTACTTCTGGGAGCCGTCGGCCGGCCAGGAGCTTGCGTACGACCCCGGGAAGGCGGCCCGACTGCTCGATCAGGCGGGCTTCATGAGGAACGGGGACGGCAAACGCGTCGGCAAGGACGGCAAGCCGCTGAACTACCGCATCCTGTGTCACGCCACCGACCCGAACGACAAGGCCATCGGCAGGTACCTCGAGGAGTGGTGGGGCGCTCTCGGCATCGGGGTCACGCTCAACTGCCTGGACAACGTGACCGATCCCTGGCTCGCCGGTGAGTACGATCTCGCCTTCGACGGCTGGTCGGTCAACCCCGACCCCGACTTCGTCCTGTCGATCCACACCTGCGGGGCGCTCCCGGCGACACCCGAGGACACCGGCGCGACCGACAACTTCATCTGCGACGAGAAGTACGACGGACTGTACGCACAGCAGTTGGCCGAGTACGACCCCGCCGAACGGGCGAACATCGTCCAGCAGATGCAGTCACGGCTGTACGACCTCGGGTACATGAATGTCATGACGTATCCGAACGCGGTCGAGGCGTACCGCACCGACCAGATCGAGTCGATCACCACGATGCCCTCGGAGGCGGGCAACATCTACGGCCAGGACGGCTACTGGGGCTGGTGGTCCGCGGTGCCCGCGGACTCCGGTGAGGGTTCCGGCGGTTCGTCGTCGACGGGTGTGGTCGTCGGGATCGTCGCGGGTGTCGTCGTCCTCGCGGGCCTCGGGGTGTTCGTGGCGATGCGACGGCGGGCCACGGCCGAGGACCGCGAGTAGACGGGCGAACGGGTACTCATGACCGCCGACGCGACATCCGCTCCCGTCGAGGGCGCGCGAACGGCCTCCGGTCCGGTGAAGGACGGACCGGGGGCCGCCCGCGGGCCGCGGGCCCGCACCACCACCGCGTATCTGCGGTATGTGGCGGGCAAGGTGGCCGGCGCGGCCGTGTCCCTCCTGGCCGTCCTCGTCACCAGCTTCTTCCTCTTCCGGCTGATCCCGGGCGACCCGGTGAAGTTCATGACCGGCGGCCGTCAGGTGTCGACCGAACAACTCGCCTCCTATCGGCGGGAGTTCGGGCTGGACCTGCCGTTGTGGCAACAGTTCACCGGCTACTGCGGCAAGGCGCTCACGGGTGATCTGGGAACGTCGTACCAGTTCAACGCGCCGGTGGTCGACAGGATCACCGAGGCACTGCCGAACACCCTGCTGCTCACCGGTACGGCCTTCGTCCTCTACACGGCACTCGGCATCGTGCTCGGCACCCGGTCGGCGTGGCGGCACGGGCGGCTCGGGGACCGGGTCGGCACAGGGCTGGCACTGACCCTCTACTCCGTCCCGTCCTTCTGGCTCGGGCTGCTGCTGATCATCACGCTGTCGGTGGGCATCGGGCCCGTTCCGGGGCTGTTCCCCACCGGCGGCATGGAGTCGGGCGGCGAGGAGGGATTCGCCCGGGTCCTGGACGTGGCACACCATCTGGTCCTGCCGGTGGTGACGCTGGTGGCGGTGGAGTACGGGCAGACGCTGCTGGTGACGCGGTCGGCGCTGCTGGACGAGATGGGCAGCGACTATCTGACCACCGCGCGCGCCAAGGGACTCCGTGACGACCTGGTCCGGCGCCGGCACGCGGTGCCCAACGCGTTGCTGCCGACAGTGACGCTGATCTTCATCAACCTCGGGCGGACGGTGGCCGGGGTGATCCTGGTGGAGACGGTCTTCTCCTGGCCGGGGCTCGGCGGGCTGTTCTACCAGGCGCTGAGCGTGCCCGATCTGCCGCTGGTGCAGGGGCTGTTCTTCGTGTTCTCCGCGGCGGTGATCGTGATGAACACGCTGGCCGATCTGATCTATCCGCTGCTCGATCCCCGGGTGGGCCGATGACGACGGACAAGGGCACGACGACCGGGACACCGGCGACCCCGCCGACGACCACACCGGCCGCACCGGACAGCGTGGGAGGTCCGCGCACGCTCGCGTGGCGGCGGCGCAGGGCCTCGGCGGCGCGGTTCTGGCGGCAGTACCGCACCCATCGGTCCGGCGTCGTGGGCCTGGCCGCACTCCTGCTGTTCGCGCTGGCCGCCGTGACCGCTCCGCTGCTGGTCGGCTCCGACGTGGACAACGTGACGGACGCGCCGGGCAGTCCACTGGAGCGCCCGAGCAGCGAATTCCCCTTCGGCACCGACCGGTTCGGACGGGATCTGCTCGGTCTGGTGATCTGGGGTGCGCGGGTGTCGCTGCTCGTGGGGCTGCTCGCCGCCGTGCTGTCGGTGGCGATCGGCACCCTGATCGGAGTGACGGCGGGACACTTCCGGGGCTGGTACGCGACGGTGGTGATGCGGGTCACCGACTGGTTCCTGGTGATGCCCACGCTGGTCCTGGCGATCGCGCTGGCCACCGTGATGTCCCGTTCGCTCGTCACGATCGTGGTGGCGATCGGGGTCACGACCTGGCCGACGACGGCCCGGCTGGTGCGCGCGCAGACCCTGGCGGTGGAGACCCGGCCGTACATCGAACGCGCGCGGGCGCTGGGCGGCGGTCACTGGCATGTGATGTCGCGCCATGTGCTGCCCCAGGTGATGCCGCTGGTGCTGGCGCAGACGACCCTGATCATCTCCGCGGCGATCCTGGCGGAGGCGACCCTGGCGTTCCTCGGGCTCGGTGATCCGACGGGGGTGTCGTGGGGCGGGCTGCTGCAGGACGCGCGGGAGGCGGGTGCGGTCAGCGCCGGGCACTGGTGGTACCTGGTGCCGCCGGGCATCGCGATCGCCGTGGTGGCGCTGGCGTTCACGCTCTGCGGGCGTGCCGTGGAGTCCGTCCTCAACCCCAGGCTGGGGGTGTCCCGTTGAGTCTGCTCGACGTCAGGGACCTGACGGTGACGTACGCGGGCGGGGCCGCCGCGGTGCGCGGGGTGGACCTGGGCCTGGAGGCCGGGCAGAAGCTGGGCATCGCCGGGGAGTCGGGCTGCGGCAAGTCGACGCTCGCGCTGGCCCTGCTGCGGCTGCTGCCGTCCGGGACGCGGATCGGCGGGGAGATCCTGCTGGACGGCGAGGACGTGCTGACCATGAAGTGGGGTCGGCTGCGGGCGGTCCGCTGGGCCGGGGCCTCGATCGTGTTCCAGGGCGCGATGCACTCGCTGAACCCCGTGCACCGCATCGGCGACCAGATCGCCGAGCCGCTCCTGCTGCACCGGAAGGCGACCCCGGCGGGGGCCCGGAGGAAGGCCGGTGAGCTGCTGGAGCAGGTCGGCCTGCCGGCCGCTCGGGCGGCCGACCACCCGCACGAACTGTCCGGCGGTCAGCGTCAGCGCGTCATGATCGCGATGGCGCTGGCCTGCGATCCGATGCTGATCGTCGCGGACGAGCCGACCACCGCGCTCGATGTGATGATCCAGGCGCAGATCCTGCGGCTCATCGAGCAACTGGTGGCCGACCAGGACGTGGGGCTGATCATGATCAGCCNNGCGGTGATGTACGCGGGCCGGGTGGTGGAAGAAGGCCCGGCCCGGCAGGTGCACGAGGACGCCCGGCACCCGTACGCCCGTGCCCTGTCGGCGGCGTTCCCCCGCATCGGCGACCCGGCGTCGCGCTTCGCGCCGCGCGGTCTGGCGGGCGATCCGCCGGACCCGTCGGTGCTGCCAGCCGGGTGCACCTTCCATCCCCGCTGCCCGGTGGCCCTGGAGTCCTGCGCGGTGGACGACCAGCCGCTGCGGGTGGCGGGGCCGGAGCGACGGGCGGCGTGCGTACGGGTCGCACAGGACGCGGCCGAGGAGCCGGGGGGCCACGTTCCCCCGGAGGAAGCGAGGCGTACCACCCCATGACGGCCTCCCCCACTGC
>NZ_LIQT01000328.1 GCF_001418415.1 Streptomyces hirsutus | reverse complement strand
ACGGTGTGGGCGGAGTGCGCCCTGGCTCGCTGTACGCGGCCTGGGCTTTGATGTTGAGCCGTGCACCCGTGGAGGGGCGTCCAGCCGAGCGGGCTGGACGCTGTCCTGGTAATGGCTGGGTCGGGGTGAACGTCAGCCGCGGAATCCACGGGTCTTGTCCCGGGGCTCGATGCCCGGGTAAGGCTTGAACCATTCGTCCCACAGGTCTTCTTCGACCGTGTCTGCCTCCAGGAAGTAGTACGCCCTGTCGCCTACATCGAGCACTTCGCTCATATAAACGGAGAACTCCCAGTCTTTGTCGAAACGAGAGGACGGAAGGGCCTGGTAGGCCTCGTCCGTGTGGACGGATTCCGCTCGGGGCCCGCCGATGCTGGGCACGGCATAGCCGAGCAGTACGCTCTCGGCCAGGCAGCGCGGTTCCGGGATGCCGCCGGCGAGCAGATCGGCCGCGAGGTCGTCGTAAGCGCGAGCGCAGTGAAGAAGGAACCAGTCCGACTGGGTCCCCGCGCTGGCTGGGAGGCTGTGTTCCCAGAAGTCGGACTGATGAGCGGCGAGGTATGTCTTGTCCGCAAGGTCCCTCAGTTCACGATAGAGAACGAAGGCAGCCCTGGGCGTCACCTCGACGGTGCCGCAGTTCTCGCAGCCACGGCCGTCGACTCCGCAGACAGGGCACTTCGAGCAGTCCGCGTCAGCAGCGCAGTCACAGTCCCGGCAGCTCCCGCAAGCGGTCGCGCTGAACAGGGAGAACATGGCCACATTGGGCTGCTCCAGGTTCTCCGTGACAGCTCGCGAGACCTTGCGCGCGGCCTGAGCTCGTGGAGCGTCACGATGCGCGTCCTCGATCTCCTCCGCGACGTCGATGATCGCCTTCCTGAGGGGGCCCGGCAGGGAAGCCGAGCACCGGTGAACCTCCGCGAGGGCGCCTGTTCCTCCCTGAAGTGCCACGTTGAGAGCGGCGGCAAGCAGGTGGGATTTGGCGCGGTTGTCGAACGTCCCGATCTTCGACAGCTCCGGTCCATGGGGCGTCGCCCGCATGCTGAAGAGCATGGCGCCGTCGCCCTTGGGCTGAGTCAGGAAGTAGAGATGTGATGGGGTGGAATTTTTCGCCATGGCTGAGTCTCCGAGTGGTGCACAGGCATCGAGCGCGGGCATGCGCGTGGAGTGCCGCCGCTGCGGACTCGTGCCTGCTGCGTGGAAGATGGGGGTGGGAGATGCCGGTAATCCGGGTGCGTCCGCGGACTCCTTGGCGAAGCACAGCTGGTGATCTGGCCACGAGCGAGATCCCGTTGCTGGTACGCACGAGCCTGCCACAGAAGGTGCCCGGAACGCCAACGGTTCCCCGAACTCACTGGTGGTGGACGAACGTTGTACACGTCCTCAGCGCCTGCCCCCGCCCAACCGGATGTCCTGGTTCCAGGCGTCGCTCCGGCCGTTCCGTCCCGTCTTGCAGACCGTGTCGTAGCAGCGCCAGAACCAGGTACCGTTCGTGCGGCGGCGCAGTTCGATACTGGTGCCGCCGCAGCGGGCGCACTTCGGCGGGCGGGCGAACAGCTCGGCGTGCTCGTGCTCCAGGAGCTTGCGGGCGAAGTGGCCGCCGCGCATCGTCACCATGACCTCGCGGGTCCAGGACTGGGACAGGGTGTTGAGGCTGCCGAGCATCACCGTTCGCTCGTCGATCACCGCGATCTTCTGGTGCATGACGTTGACGGGGACGACCGTGTGGACGACGGCCCGGAGGTCCGCGATGAGGCTCTGGCTGTTCGGGCTGGCCTGGAGCTTGTCCGTGTCGTCGCGGATGAACACCGTGACCCGTACGCCCCGTCCGGCCGCCTCGCGCAGCAGCGGCAGGACGCCGCGCACACGGTTGGCGACCCACGGCGCCCACAGCCAGACCGAGGCGCGCGCGTCGCGGATCTCGTCCTCGAACGTGCTGAAGAAGCTCCGCTCGTCGTCGATGTCCGTCACCTCGACGTGCCGGGCCAGGACGTCGGCGAGGGCGCTCCCGAAGACGCCGAGTTCCCGTTTGTCCTCGTGCGGCGGGGTGATCAGATGCCCGGCCCGCAGGCGCCGGACGCCGGGGGAGCCGACCAGCGAGGCCAGGTGGGTGAAGACCGTGCCGTTCTTCGCGGTCCGGATGCGCTCCCAGCTGCCGATGACGTAGAGGCGGGTCTGGACGCGGGTGGCCGCCACGTTGAACAGGCGCACGCCGTTGCGTATCCAGTCCGAGGCATCCGGCCCTCGGTGCGCCATCGACATCCACAGTTCGCGGCCGTCCGCACCCTCGACCGTGTCGAAGACGACGACGGGGAACTCCCGCCCCTGGAACCGGTGCGCGGTGCCCACCTCCGCCAGTGGGCCACCGCTGCTCTCCACGTCCCGCAGGGCCTCCAGGGTCGCCTCCGCTTGGACGCCGTAGGGCGTGACGACGCCCGTATCCTCGCCCCTCGCGCCGTGGTACTCCACCAGCGCCCTGGCGATCAGTGACCCGGCCGGCCACCAGCCGCTGCGGCGGCCGGTCAGGTGGGGCCTGGCCAGTTCGTGCAGTCCGTCGGTGTCCACGAGGACGATCTCGGGGTCGTCGGGAGGCCGCGGCGCCACGGTCTGTTGGCCGCCCCGCAGCATTCCCCCGTACGCGAGAGAGTTGGTCAGGCGCATCACCGCCGGACCGAAGCGGTGCTGCTCGGTCAAGGTGACGCAGGCCGGATGCCGCTGGGCGTCCGCGGGGTCCTGGATGCCGCAGTGCTGGAAGACGTCCGGGAGCAGCCAGCGCTTGACGTCCGGACGACCGAGATCCTTCAGCCGCTCCTCGATGACCGGGCCGAGCTGCATGAAATCACCGAGCAGGACGGCGGTTCGGGTCGCTTTCGCCGTCGCGAGGATCACCTCGGGTAGCGTTGCCGCGCCCACCTCGTCGACCAGGACCACGTCGTACGGGCCCTCGAAGACCGCCTTGTTGGTGCGGAACCGGGCGAGCGTGGTGGCCACCAGTTTCGCGCTCTTGATGATCTCGCCCTGTGCGTTGCGGGCGAGGCGTTCGTACTCCTCCTGGACCTGCTGGAACTGCTCCTCCAGGGTGGCGCGTCGGCCGGCGTCGGCCGTGACCTGGGGGCGTAATCGCTTGGCGCGGGCGTGGCGGGCCGGCCAGGCCTGCCGCTCGGCGCGGGAGGTGAGTTCCGCCGCGTCCAGGGCGCGGACGACGGCTTGTTCCAGCCGGGTCGCCTCCTCGCGGCGGGTGGTCACGAGCTCCAGGGCGGACTTGTACGTGGACTGCGCGAAGGCGAGTGCCTGTTCCAGGGCGGTGATCCGCTCGCGTGTGTGGGTGTTGCCGGCGACCAGGTCCGCCAGCTCCTTCTCCAGTGCGACGATGTGCGCCTCGGCCGTGGTGCGCGCGGCATGCGCCGCCCGGCGTGTGCGGGTGACGTCCTCCTCCGTGATGGCCAGCTGGTCGCGGAGTTCCTGCCGTTTCTCCCGGGCGCGCCACCGGGCCACGGACCGCTGGGCGTCGAGCTGCCGAAACTCCTCGCGCAGGTCGCCGAGATGGCCCTCGGTGATCAGGGCCTCGGCCTCCTTCCGCTCCGCGGCCTTGAGGATGCGGGACTGTTCCTTGCGCAGCCCGTCGACCTCGGCCCACTTCCGACGCGACTCCTCGGCCCCGTCCCGGCTCCGCTGGGCCGCGACCGCGGTCTGCTGCGCCGCCTCGCGGGCCGCCAGCGCCTCCTCCAGGTCAGCCGCCGCCGTCTCCGCCCGCTCCCGCGCGGACACCGGATCGTGGCAGGGCGTGCGCAGCAGCTTCAGCGCGTCGAAGTACGCGGCCGGATCGAAGCGGACGAGGGAGGTGTCCAGCGCGGCGAGTTCCGCCGCGCGGGTCCGGACGCCCACCAGCGTGGTCTCGATGACATGCCTGCGCTCGGCCGTCTCGGCCAGCCGCTCACGCACCATGAGCGGCAGTGACACGCCTGGATCGTCGGCGACCTCCCGCAACTGCGGCGGGCCCACGCGGACGATGTCACCCGGGCCGTGCCGCTTCTCCTTCACCACGCCCAACAGGGCGTTGTCGACGGCGATGTTGGTGGCGGACACCAGCAGTACCCGGTCGCCGCGGGCGATCAGGTCGCCGATGGCACGCTTCAGCACCGTCGTCTTGCCGGTGCCCGGCGGGCCCCACACCAGATGAACACCCTGGCCCAGGCACGCGCGGTAGGCATCGCCCTGCGCCGGGTGGAACCCCGGCGGATCGAGGTCGGGCGAGGACGTGCCGCCAATCGCACCTGCGGCCAGGGCACTCGCCAGCGGGGCCTCGCCCAGCCCGGCGATGCCGTCGCGCAGGGCCTCCACCAGGAAGGTCGGCGGCTGCTTGAGCAGCCACAGGTACGCGTCCGTGAGGTCGGCGAACTCGGCGACCTTCAGCGTGAGCAGGGAGCCGTTCTGCACCGTCTCCGAGACGGCGAAGCCCTTCGTCTCGACGCCGTCCGGCTCCGGACCCGCGAGGCGCAGCGCGTCCAACTGGTCCGGTCCGATGTCGGAGCCGCGCAGATCCACCGCGTACCAGCCGGCCTCCCCGGTGCGCACCGCCCGCCCCACGCGCTGCCAGCGCGGCTGCCTTCCCGCGCCGCCCGTGATCGCGAGCAGCTCCCCCAGAGCCGTAACGATCTCCTCGCGCCACCCCACCG
>NZ_LIQT01000327.1 GCF_001418415.1 Streptomyces hirsutus | reverse complement strand
GCCGGTGCGGGTGGGGCGTCCGGCACGGACTCCGGCTGGGTTCGGTCCTCTGTGCGTACTCGCGCGGAGCGTGGCTCCGGGTCCGAGCCGCCGGGTGTGGACGCTCCGGCCCGCTCCGCGGAGTCCGGTTCCGCCTCCGCTGCGGCCCGTCGGGCACGTTCCCGCGCCGCGTCCGCCAGGACCCAGCGCCGGTGTAACTCGACCCGTTCCTCGGGAGTCGCCTTGCACACCCGGGCGAAGCGGGAGACGGCCGCGTGGTCGGCCGGTACGCCTTCCCCCTTGCAGTACCGGTGCAGCGTCGAGGTGCTCATGTGCGCCCGCTTCGCCAGAGCCTCGTAACTCAGCCCGGATCGCTGCTTCAACTCACGCAGCAGCGCCGCGAAATCAGCAATCTCCTCAGCCGTCCCCACCAGTCCCCCATTCCGTCCGGCATCCCATGAAGGTCACGTTTCCCCAGGTCAGAGCCGGTCGCGCATCCCAACGTCCCAAAACTCCCGATGGAATGGCGCATGGGACGCCGCATGACACAGCCTTGGGCCATCCAAGCACGGCGCCTCACCGGACACGGTGATCCGCCCCGCTCAACACCCCTTTCAAGACCCGCGCTTCCGGCGTGCCCACCCGCACCCCGCGCAGCACGGACAAGACCGACCGACCGGCCGGCGGGCCGACCGACCGGCACAGTTCACCACCGAAAAATCATCTTCCTGATGTTCAGAGAAAGCAGTCCACTCATGCGTATCGCCACTCGTTTCGCCTCCCGCACGGCCGCCTCCTCCATGGTCGTCGCCGCCGCCCTCGCGTTCGTCGGCTTCCAGGCGGCCGGGCAGTCCGCCTCCGCCGCCACGACGAAGGCCTCCTCGACCGTCACCTGCACCACGGCGAACACCAAGCTGACCGTCACCGAGGTGACGCGCCCGATCAACCACCTGCTGCTCAAGGCCACCAACACCGGCACCAAGCCCTGCTACGCCTACAGCGCCCCCCACCTGAGGGCCGGCGCCGACGCCCAGGCCCCGCTGCCGTGGGTCAAGGAGACCACTCCGCAGGCCGTGGTGGTGCTCGAGCCCGGTCAGTCCGCGTACGCGGGCATCACGACGTCCTCCCCCGAGGGCGAAGGGGGCGCCACCACGAAGACCCTGGGCGTGTTCTTCGCCGACAAGAAGGGCGGCGCGACCTCCACGGAGAAGACCCTGAAGCTGCCGAACGGCGGTGTCTTCTTCAACAGCGCCGCCACCGTCACCTACTGGCAGGACAACGCGGCGGACGCCCTCGTCTGGTAGCCGTCCCGGCGTCCCACGACACAGCCGCCGCCGACCGCACCGGGCGCCCCGCCTTCACCGGGGGCGCGGTGCCGCCGGCGGCACCGTGGATTCCCGGGCTCAGGACGTACACGGTACGAAGCAGCCACCGTACGAAGCCGCATCGACAGGACGAGCGGTCTCGCCGGGGCCTGCGGGGTCGACACGCTCACCGGCCGGGGAGCGAAGGACGGCGGGATCGCGGTGGGCCTCCGCACGGGGGTTCACCGTCAACCGACACTACAAAGCCAAGTACGCCGCTCTCCTGCAGGCCGCCGGGTTCACGCTGGTGACCGACCAGGACGGGCGGCTGCGGTATGTGCCACCGGGCGAACCGCTTCCCGGGCACGGAAATCCGTTCGCCGTAGGGACGTAGTACCCACGGCGTCACGAACGCCATCGACGCCGCGAACCACCGGCCCGCCACCGCCCACACCACCCGGGCGGCCCGGCGCCCCTCGCCCGCCTGCGCCACCGGACCCCGCGCACGACCGGGACCCTCCCACGCCCGCCGCACCGCCGTACGCATCCGTCCCGACCAGGGCCGACGTGTACGGGAACCAGGCGCGGACGGTGCTTTCCCGAGCCCACTCGCAAGGAGCGGCGGTGGCGCTGGGCGGCCGGCAGGGCTCGCCTCCGGACGTGACCCGCCCGACCCCCTCGGGAGCCGCCCTCAGCGAGGAAGGTCCCGCTCCGGTACCCGGATCGCGGTACCGGGACGATCACCGGTGCCGACGGTCGTCCACACGCCCCTGGCGACCGCGTGAGGACCGGTCGCCCACGGGTACTCGGCAGGCCGAGCGGCGGAGAGAGCACCGCCCACTTCGCGGAGGGACGGTCCCATGGCTCAGCATGTCGGCGATGCCATGACGAGTGCCCCGGCGACCGTCGAACCTCTGACCTCGGCGACATCAGCGCCGCGAGGCCCGACAAGTAGCGCACCCCCTCCGTATGAGCGAAGGCGGTGCGGTGTCAAGGAGAACCAGCCCACAGGCGGATGAGCGCCAAGAGGAGCGTGCGCCATGACAACTCCTGATCCCGACCCGAGGCGAACCCCGGAAGCCGCGCCGAGGAGCGGCGTCTCCCCCGGTGAGACGCCTCCCGCCGAAGGCGGCACGTACGGCATCTCGTATACAGAGCCGCCTGAGATGCGCAAGGGGTGGGGAGCGATGCCGCTCGTCCTGATCATGGCGGTGGTGGCACTGGTGGTGGTCGGACTGATCGCCATGGTGGTGACCCTGGTCGTGTAACGCTTCCCGCACATGCTCAGGGGCCGCAAGGCGTTGTCGCCAGGTGCCGTCGGTGGCGGGACGCGGCGGCCAGGGCGCACGGGGGAGTCCGGAACGCCGACTACTCCCGGTCCTACGTGACCTTCCGGTACGTAGGACTGACGGCGGCGTGGACGGGGGCCGTTCTCGCCGTGGGAGCCACGGCACTCGTGATCTTCATCCACGCGAGGACGGAGCGAACCGCGGCCTGCCCGACGGAGGGCGTCAGACCCGGTCCAGGGGCCGGTGCGGTCCGCTGGGCGGCTCCGCTCTGATCGCGTCGCCCGGGCGCACCGCGCCGCCCTCCTTCACGATGCTCATGATTCCGGCCTTGCGCACGAGGTTCCCGGCTTCGTCGCGGCCGACCACCTGCTTCAGCAGCCCGTCCTGGAAGTTGTCTATCTGCAGACAGGGATTGCGCAGGCCCGTCACCTCCAGCACCGCGTCGTCGCCGATGCGCAGCAGCGTGCCGACCGGCAGACCAAGCAGGTCGATGCCGCGGGTGGTGATGTTCTCGCCGAGGTCACCGGGCGCCACCTCGAACCCCTCTCCACCGACCTCGGCGAAGAGCTCTTCATGGATGAGGTGGACCTGGCGCAGGTTCGGCCGGGTGGGGTCCTGGGCGACCCGCGAGCGGTGCTTGACCGTCACGCCGGCATGGACGTCACCCTCCACACCGAGCCCGGCGAGCAGCACGATGCTGTCCCGGTTCGGCTTGGTGAACGAGTACACGCCGTTGCTGCTGACTGCCGTCACTGTCCCGGTCATCCTCGGATCCCCCTCCTCGGCGCTGAACAGCCACGACCCTAACCGCCGGGCCTCGCGGCGGCCACGGTGCGGCAGTCACGGTGCGGCGGCCACGGTCGATCGCGGGTGGGGCCGTAAGTCTTCTCCGGGCTCATGGGTACTTCGACCTGGGGTGCTCGGGCCTCGGAGCCTTCGCGGGGGTCGCGGCCGGCCGGGCCCGCCCGCTCGCACGGGGTGCGCGGAGCAGTGCGCCGGCCGGCGTCCGGTCGGGCGTCCCGGCCGTCGCACGCGGCGCGTCGAACGCCCGGCTCCGGTCCTCCACCGCTCCGTTGCGGCGTGCTGCCGCGTCCTTCCCCGTAGGAATTCTTCCGGGGATGACGGACCCGATACGCCGCGTGCGGCCTGCGGCAGAGAACCGCAGACCGCACACCATGTGCCACACAAGCCACACGTCACACGCCGCCCGATCACGCACCGGCCGGTCACACGCCGTCCGGTCACACTCCGGCCGGCACCGCGTCCCTGTCGGACGTCAGCGGTGCCGGGTGGGTGTCCCGCATCCGGCGCAGGAGCGCCGTGCACCAGATGCCGACCGCCGAGATCGCCATCAGCAGCGCCGCGGCCGGCCAGTAGTGGCCTCCGGCCAGCGCCGTCAGCGACACCGCCGCCAGCGGGGCGAACCCACCGAAGATCATGTTGCAGATCTGGTAGGACAGCGAGATCCCGGTGTAGCGGACCCGGGGCGCGAAGCCCTCGGCGAGGATCGCGGCGATCGGCCCGTACAGTGCCGACATCGCGAAGCGCATCGCCATCATGCCCGCGTAGATCAGGAAGACGCTTCCCGTGCCCATCAAGAGGAACTGCGGCACGGAGAGGACGATGACGCCGATCAGACCGGCGATGACGACCTTGTGCGCGCCGACGCGGTCGCCCAGCCAGGACAGGCCGGGGGTGACGGCCAGTTCGACGAAGGCGGCCAGGGTCAGCCCGTTGAGCAGCATGGCTTCGGACAGGCCCAGCTCCTCGGTGCCGNNCGCGCCGCCCCATTCACCGCCGATGGCGATGCCCTGGATGAGCCGGAGGATGATCAGCAGTATCGGTGCGAGCACGCCGACCTGCGCGTAGGTGGGCAGCAAGCCGATCGCGAACGACGCGATGCCCATCATCAGGAGGGTGATGACGAGCGTGTTCTTACGGCCGACGCGGTCGCCTATGTGCCCGAAGACGATGCCGCCGAGCGGGCGGAGCAGGAAGCCGACGGCGAACGTGCCGAACGCGGACAGGGTCCTGAGCAGGGGCGGCATGTCCGCGGGGAAGAAGACGTCGTCGAAGACGATGGCCGCGGCGGTGGCGAAGGCGTAGAAGTCGTACCACTCGATGGACGTTCCGGCGAGGGCGG
>NZ_LIQT01000326.1 GCF_001418415.1 Streptomyces hirsutus | reverse complement strand
GTACCGCAAGGCGGGAAGGCGGGGCCGACGGGGGCTGCGAGCCGGAGCTGTCGGACAGCCTGAAGACCTTCGGCGCAGTCCTGAAGGCGCTGCGGGAGGAAGCCCGCCTCACCCAGGAGCAGTTCGCCCCGCTGGTGCGGTACTCGGCCGCCTACATCGCCAAGATCGAGCAGGGCAAGCGGTTCCCGCCGAGGGACCTGCTGGACCGGTCGGAGGAGGTGCTGGGCGCGGGCGCGGGACGGGTGCTGGGAGCGGCGGCGAAAAGCCTGACGCGTAAGGCGGGGTTGGCGACGTGGTTCTTGCAGTGGGCAGGGATCGAGGAGGACACGACCTCCTTGTACGCCTACGAGTGCCGAGTGGTCCCAGGTCTGTTGCAGCCGGAGCCGTACATCCGAGCTCTCTTCGAGCGGCACTTGCCCCCGCTCACCGAGGAACAGTCCGAACGGCAGGTGGCGGCCCGCCTTGCCAGGCAGCAGCTCCTCGTCGAACGCCCCAATACCGCGTTCAGTTTTGTCATCGAACAGGCGCTGCTCGAACGCCGGATGGGAGGTGCCGAGGTGACGAAGGCCCTCCTGACGCACCTCCTCGTAGTGGGCCGCCACCGCAATGTGGAGCTTCAGGTGATGCCGCTGGTCCAGGAGGAACACGCCGGCTTCGAGGGTGAGATGTACCTCGCCGAGACCACCGATCATCGGTGGGCGGGTTACATCGAGGGGCACGGCAGTAGCATGCTTGTCAACGACCCGAAAGCCGCAAGCAGCATGCTCCAGCGCTATGGCAAGCTGCGCTCGCAGGCCCTGAGTCATCAGGCCACGGCATGCCTGCTGGAACAGATGCGAGGAGCGCTATGAGCACCGCTGAAACGGTCTGGTTCAAGAGCAGCTACAGCGGTGGCGGCGGCGACAACTGCGTCGAGGTCGCCCTGCGCCCCGAAGCCGTTCACGTCCGGGACTCGAAGGACACCCGGCGTCCGGCGCTGGCCGTTTCCCGCCGTGCCTGGTCGGCGTTCACGGCGCTGGCGTCCGACGTGCGCGTCTGAACCACCGGAACGATCATTTGCGGTAATCGGGCCGTACGCTTACCGTACCGAAAGCAAAGGCAAGGCTTACCTAAGTTCTTGCTTCTGGTGCGGTGCACACACTCCATGACGGAGTCCCGGGCTCCGGGCGTGGGTGGGCCGGCGCCTCCCTCATCCGGAACCGTGGAGTTCGACCATGTGCTCAACCCGCCTGCGACTGCTCATCGAGGCCGTCGCGTCCTCCTCCGAGCCAGTGGCGTGGAGCGGAACGTGACCTCCGGACTCTCCGCGATCCTGCCCGATCTCTCGCCCTGGCGGTCCTCCCGCGACTTCCGGCTCCTGTGGGTGCAGGGGCTGGTCACGACCTTCGGCAGCTTCATGGCCCTGGTCGCCCTGCCGCTCCAGATCAAGGAACTGACCGGATCACCCCTCGCCGTGGGCGCCATGGGCGCGGTCGAACTCGTGCCCCTCGTGGTCTTCGGATTGTACGGCGGCGCCCTCGCCGACGCCGCGGACCGGCGCAGGGTCATCCTGCTCACCGAGGCCGGGCTGGGCGTGCTCGCGGTCGTGCTCCTGGTCAACGCGATGCTGCCGGAACCGATGCTGTGGCCGCTGTACGTGGTCGCGGCCGGGGTGGCGGCCCTGGCGGGGCTCCAACGGCCCGCGCTGGATTCGCTGATGGCCCGGATCGTGCCGCACGACCAGCTTCCGGCGGCGGCCGCCCTGAACGCGCTGCGCTGGCAGATCGGCGCGATCGCCGGACCCGCCCTGGCCGGCCTGGTCGTGGCGTACGCGGGCAACGCCCCGGCCTACGCCACGACGGCGGCCGGCTTCGCCGTCTCGCTGCTGCTGTGCCTGCGGCTGTCCCCCATGCCCGCGGCCGAGAACGCCGGGAAGCCGTCGCTGCGCGGCATCGCCGAGGGGGCACGGTACGCCTGGTCACGGCCGGTGCTCCTGGGCACGTACGCGGTGGACCTGGCGGCGATGTTCTTCGCCTTCCCGAACACGATCTTCCCGTTCCTCGCCGACGAACTGGACGCCGACTGGTCGCTGGGGCTGATGTACGCGGCGGGTTCGATCGGCTCGGTGGTGGTGAGCCTGACCAGTGGCTGGGTGTCCCGGGTGCGGCGGCACGGACTGCTGGTGGTGTGCGGCGCGGCCGGCTGGGGGCTGGCCATCGCGGCGGCCGGATGGCTGTCGGACATCTGGCTGGTGCTGGTCTGCCTGGCCCTGGCCGGGGCCGGGGACATGCTCAGCGGGCTGGGCCGGTCCACCATCTGGAACCAGACCATCCCCGACGAACTGCGCGGCCGGCTCGCGGGCATCGAGGTGCTGTCGTACAGCGTCGGCCCGCAGCTCGGACAGGTCCGTGCGGGCGCCATGGCCGGCTGGACCGGAACCCGTCCCGCCTTCTGGACCGGCGGTCTCGCCTGCGTGGCCTCGGTGGGTCTGCTCGCCGCCGTGCTGCCGAAACTGCTCACCTACGACGCGCTGACCGACGAGGACGCCCTCCGCCGCCGCGCCGCCCACACGGCCGCGACCGGTGGGCCGGGCCAGGCCGGGGCGGTGGAGAAGGCGGACACGTGACGGCCGTGCCGGGCGGCCGTGAGGACCGCCCGGCACGACGGGGGGTCACGTCAGCGGAGTGATCCGGATGTTGCGGAACCTCACCTTGTTCCCGTGGTCCTGCAGCCGGATCGCTCCCGCGGCGGGAGTCTCGGACCGGCCCGACGCGGTCGGTCCGTCGAGGACGATGTCGTCGTGGATCTTCTGCCCGTTCCACACCACCGTGACCCGGGCGTCGGCTGTCTTGCGGCCGCTGTCGTCGAAGCGGGCCGCGCGGAAGTCGATGTCGTAGGTCTGCCAGGTCTCCGGCGCCGTCGCCGCGTTGACGTCCGGTGCCCGCTTCAGGTAGAACGCCCCCGCCTCGTTGGTGTCGAGCGTGGTGTCACCGTAGGAGTCGAGGATCTGGAGCTCGTAGCGGTCCTGGAGGAAGACGCCGCTGTTCCCGCGGTCCTGTCCGGTGACGTCGGGCGGAAGCAGTGGTACCCGGAACTCCACGTGCAGCCTGAAGTCCTGGTACGCGTCCTTGGTGCGGATGTCGCCGCAGCACACCTCCATCGACTTCTCGTCACCGAGCGGCCAGCGCAGGTTCCGGCCGTCCGTGTGCTGCCACTGCGCCTGGGAGGCGGCCGTGCCGTCGAAGAGCGGGACCCGGGCTCCCCGCGGATGGACGCTGAGCATGTCGAGATTGACATGACCGGTGTCGCCCGCGTCGAACCGGTAGGAGACCGTATTGCTCCCGGCACGCAGCGTCAGCCGTTCGGTCCGTGTGGACCAGGAGTCCCAGTCGTCGGTGGGAGGGAGCTGCGTCTGCCGCAGTTTCTTCCCGTTGACGTACAGGGACAGGGACTTGGTGCCCCGGAACGGGTTCGGCCCGTTGGAGTAGCGCAGCCCCACGTCGTAGGTGCCCGACTTCGGGACCGTCACGTCGAACGTCGTACCGGCCTTGCCCTCGGTGGCGTAACGGTCCACGAAGCCGCTGCCGGAATGGCCCACGTGGTCGGTGTTCACACCGGCCGTGCCCGTCAGGCGCGCCTCCTCGGCCTCGTACCGGGTCGCGGGGGGCGGCTGCTCGCCGGGAATCCGGTTGAGGGTGTACCAGGCCTCGGTGCTCCACAACTGCTCACCGGAGTCCGACGTGAAGGGACGCGGGGAGCGGATGTGGACGACACGGCCCGGCTTGAGGTCGTCGAGCCGGAGCTTGACGGTACGCCGGTCCTTCGAGAGCGTCGCCGAGCGCACCGCCAGCCGCTCCTCGGCGATCTTCGGGCCGCCGTAGTCCGCGGTCGGGGTGTAGCGCCACTGCTCGGCACGGTAGTGGGTGGCCAGTTGCTCGGCGGTGGCCTCGGACACCGGCTGGGTGTACGTCAGGTCGAAGCCGCCGGGCACGGCACGCATGGTCCGGACGTCGAACGTGTTTTTGCCGTTCGGAGTCAGCTTCTGCAGACCGAACCTGAGCTTGCCCTCCTGGCCCCAGTTGCCGTCGGCCCCCAGCCCGCCGACGTAGATCGCGCCGTCGGGCCCCTGGGTGACCCGGTTGATGCCGGCCTCGAGGCCCTGGGTGTAGCGGAAGACGGCCCCCTGGTACTGGCCCTTCACCTTCTCCAGGTAGGCGCGCTGCAGGCCGCCGTAGGTGACGTCGCCCAGCAGCATCTGGCCGGCGAACGTGCCCTTCCTCAGATACAGGGGAGTGGAGGGCGAGTTGGCGATCTCGTTCTGCGGCAGCCACAGCACCGGCTCGGTGACGGGGGAGTCGTCGAAGGGGCCGGCGGGCTCGGTGTAGTGGTTGAAGAAGCGGTCCTGCTTGATCTGCACGAGCTTCGACGAGGGAAGCCATCCGCCCTGGTTGTCGGTGGCGAAGATGCTGCCGTCGGGTCCCCAGCCGATGCCGTTGGGCGTCCGCAGCCCTCCCGCGACCGGACTGATCTTCCCCGTCCTCTTGCTGACCTTGTACGTGGCCCCGCGGCCCGGTGCCGGCTGCGGCACGGTGGTCGCGCCGCCGAGGTCGATGGCGACGGAGAGGTTCACGTAGAAGTGGCCGTCCCGGTAGAGCAGGCCGAAGGCGAACTCGTGGAAGTTGCCT
The DNA here is from genome assembly GCF_001418415.1 of Streptomyces hirsutus. Classification (GTDB taxonomy): domain Bacteria; phylum Actinomycetota; class Actinomycetes; order Streptomycetales; family Streptomycetaceae; genus Streptomyces; species Streptomyces hirsutus. The sequence goes on along the minus strand of NZ_LIQT01000326.1, from coordinate 23,995 downwards.
CCGTAGGGCCAGGTCGCCACCGTCCGGTACTCGTCGGTCACCTCGTCGCCGTCGCGGTCGACGAGCCGTGTCAGCTCGTGCTTCTGCGAGACGTACAGGGCTCCGTCGACGTACTTGATCCCCATGGGCTCGCGCAGCCCGCTCGCCACCTTCGTGACGGTGACCTTGTCGCGGCTGGTGGCGCCGGTGACGTTGTCGAGCAGGTACACCTCTCCGGCAACGTTGTCGGTGCCGCCCCACGTGCTGATCGCCAGACGCCCGTCGGGCAGCCAGTCCATGCCGCTGACCTGCGGCTTGAAGCCGTCCGGGCGCAGATCGGTGAGGGTCAGGTCGGGGCGTACGTCGGTGAGCGGGAGGCCGTCGCCGGGGGAGTCGCCGCTCGCCTCGCACTCCTTGCGGCCCGGCGCCGTGACCCGGACGACCCCGGCGTCGGTGCTCAGTACTTCCCGGGGCACGATCGCGAAGTCGCTTGCTCCCGGCGGCTTCCAGGCCAGCTGGAGCTGCTGTCCGCCGTCGCGCTCGAAGTGGTCGATGCGCAACGGGTGCGCCCCGGCGGTGAGATGGACCGTGCCGTCCTTCGGCTCGGCACCGTGCAGCCCGTCGTGGTCGATCACCGTGTCACCGTCGATCGCCAGCCGGGAGCCGTCGTCACTGGTCAGGCGGAACACGTACGAGCCGTCGCTCGGCACGTTCAGGTAGCCCGACGCCTCGGTGACGAAGCGGTCGGCCAGCCCGCCGAAGTCGGCCTCCGTGGACCAGTCGACCGTCGGCATCAGCTTGTCGTGGTTGGGGGTCTGACCCGGTTTCAGGGTGCACAGCCTGCTCAGCGGCGTCTGCACGTCGAACACGCGCAGCGTGATGCCGGGCTCCTGGGGCGGGATGTCCGCGGGAGCGGCGGCGGCCGGCGGCGCGGAGCACAGCCCCGCGGCCAGGGCTCCCGCGAACAACAGGGGGGTGAGGTGTCTTCGGGCGCGTGGGAACAGACGGTGGCGCATTGGTCCTCCACGAGTACACGAGTAGGGGACCGGACCGTGCCGGATTTCGCTCCGGTCTGCTGCGGTGGCGCTGCACTTGAGCCGTCAAGCTAGAGGACTTCCGCTTGACATGTCCATACTTTGTCATCGGAGAGTTCAAAGTCCGGGACCGCGCGTGGAGGGAGGAGCCCCCCGTTTCTGCGAGTTCTGTGGGAATCCGGCGGGACTCCGCCTGCCGGAGGCCGGGGATGCGCGGAACCCCACACCCCGTCCGGGACCCCGGTCCGTATCGGCGTCGGCGCCCGGGACGGTCACGCGGTCCTCGAGTTCCAGGACGAGGGCCTCGGAATGACTCCCGACCAGGCCGAGCGGGTTTTCGACCGCTTCCACCGCGCCGACACGTCACGGGCCCGTGCCGGAGGCGGCGGCGCGGGCCTGGGCCTGGCCATCGTCGGCTCGCTCGTCCGTGCGCACGGCGGCCGCGTAGAGGTCCGTACGGCTCCTGACCGGGGCGCGACCTTCCGCGTCCTGCTGCCCCTGAACTCCGGTGTCCGAACGGAGAAATGGCCGTAGCCAAGAAGTGACGGCACGAAGACGGCGGCCCTTCCGGGTACACCAGATTCCATAGACTTTTGTATTGACGAGGACATGCCTTAAGAGTTCAATCATGCCTTGAGATAAGACGGCCGGTCCGTCGGCATGACACACCCCCCATAGAGACACCCCACAGTTCTCGCCCTGTCTCTCACCTCACCCTCACGGTGGGCGCGCACGTTCGCCCCATGGTTCCGCTCCGCCGTGCGTTCACCTCTTGAAGGTGAGGCCCCCACCGAGAGGTCACCCCCATGACTCCCCTGCGCAGCGGCGTCCCGCTCCGCCGCACACCTCCCCTCCGTCGCCTCCCCGCGATGCTCGCCCTCGCCCTTGTCCTCGCCCTCGCCCTGACACTCGCTCCCGGCACGACGCAGCAGGCGGTGGCCGCGGGGGAGCGCGTCGACGTATGGCTCACCACGACCTCCGACACGGGCGGCCGCAACGTCACCCGCGGCCTGGCCCCACAGACACCGGTGCACTTCGGCCCCGCCGGAGGCGGCGCCGACCAGACGATCACCGTCGACGAGACGACGACCTACCAGCAGTTCGAGGGAGGCGGCGCCTCGATCACCGACACCACCGCCCATCTGCTGCGCGGCGGCGCCGTCAGTGCCTCGACCCGCGACGCGGTGATGCGCAAACTGTTCTCACCGACGGACGGCATCGGGCTGTCCTTCGTCCGCAACCCGATCGGCGCCTCCGACCTGTCCCGGCCGGGCCATGTCTCGCTCGACGACACCTGCTGCGACCTGTCCGACTTCGGCGCCAACGGCTACGACACGAACGTCCGGCTCCTCACCGCACAGGCCCGGCAGCTCAACCCGGCACTGCGGGTCAAGGGCGTGCCCTGGAGCGCGCCGGGCTGGATGAAGGACAACGGCCGCATGGACCAGATGGGCTGGCTGAAGTGGGAGTACTACCCCCTGTACGCCCAGTACCTGGTCAAGTACGTCCAGAGCTACCGGGCCGCCGGCGTGGACATCGACTACCTGTCCGTCCAGAACGAACCGAACTGCTGCCAGGCCGGCAACCCCACGGCCATGAACTACCCCGGCATGAGCTGGAACTCCTCCGGGCTGGTCGAGTTCACCAAGAACCACCTCTACCCGGCCTTCCGCGCCGCCGGGATCGACACCAAGGTCCTCGTCCACGACTGGAACTACGGCGACTACGCGGGCTTCGGCGCGCCCATCCTCGCGGACGCCGGGGTGCGCAACGACCCGCTCTTCGGCGGCATCGCCTGGCACGGCTACGCCGGTGACCCCGCGGTGGGCAGCCAGGTGCACGGCCAGTACCCGAACGTCCGTCAGTTCAGCACCGAGCACTCCGGCGGCACCTGGATCGGCAACCAGCACAACGAGGACCTGGCCGACATCGTGGGCTACGCCCGCAACTGGAGCAGCAGCCTGGTCAAATGGAGCCTGGCGCTCAACCAGGACATGGGGCCGCACAACGGCGGCTGCGGTACCTGTACCGGACTGATCACCGTGCAGGAGGGCGGCCCGCGGGCAGGACAGGTCGACTACACGGTCGAGTACTACACCACCGGTCACCTGACCAAGTTCGTCAAGCCCGGCGCCTTCCGGATCGCCTCCACCGCCGGCAGCACGGTGTCCAACGTGGCCTGGCGCAACCCCGACGGCTCCAAGGCTCTGATCGCCCACAACGGGGGCGCCTCTGCCCGTTCGGTCCGCGTCGACTGGGGCGGCCAGTCCTTCACCTACAGCCTCCCCGCCCGCACCACCGCCACCTTCACCTGGTCCGGCGCCCCGTCGGGCAACCCGGGCGGCGGCACCGGCACCCTCACCGGGCTCGCGGGCAAGTGCCTCGACGTCGCGGGCGGGGCCACGGCCGACGGCACCGCGGTGCAGCTGCACACCTGCAACGGCACGGCGGCCCAGCGCTGGACCGTGAGCGCCGACGGCAGCGTGCGGGCGCTCGGCAAGTGCCTGGACGTGAGCGGCGCCTCGACGGCCGACGGCGCACGCGTGCAGCTCTACGCGTGCAACGGCAGCACGGCACAGCGATGGTCGTACAACGCCACGACCCACGACGTGGTCAACACCGGCGCGGACAAGTGCCTCGACATCACCGGCAACAACTCCGCGAACGGCACCCCCGCCCAGATCTGGACCTGCACCGGCGCCGCGAACCAGAAATGGACCCTGAACACCACCTGACTCCACCCGGCCGTCCTCCTGGGTCCGGCCCCACCCGGGCCCGGCGCCCAGAGGGACGGCCGGTACCGGGGGCAGCCATGTGATCATGTCCGTATGACAGCCGGTCGGATCATCTTCCTCAACGGCACGTCCAGTTCGGGGAAGTCGAGCATCGCCCGTGAACTGCTCGGCATCCTGGACGACGGTGTCTTCTCCCACCTGGCGGTGGACGGCTTCAACGCGATGCGTACGAAGCGGCCCCTCGCACCGGAGGACCTCGACACCGCTCTGCGCCGGACGAGGAAGGGCTTCCACCGTTCGATCGCGGCCATGGCCGAGGTGGGCAACGATGTCGTCGTCGACCATGTCCTCAGTGAGCCCTGGCGGCTGGCCGACTGCCTGGCCGTACTGCGCCCCGAGGACGTGCTGTTCGTCGGCGTCCACTGCTCACCGGACGAACTGGTTCGCCGCGAGAAGGCCCGTGGCGACCGCCCCCAGGGTCTCGCCGCGCTCCAGTACGAGCTGGTCCATCAGCACGGTGACTACGACATCGAGTGCGACACCAGTACGGCGAGCCCGCGCGAGTGCGCCGAACTGATCAAGGATTTCCTTCCGGTCCGGCCGACGCCGACCGCCTTCACCCGCCTCCGCGCCCGCTGTCCGGCGGACAGCGGGCCGACGGGCTGAGAACGCCGGTTCAGGTCGACTCGCGCACCACCAGCTCCGTCGGCAGCGTCAACTGCTGGCGGGGCGCGCCGTGCTGGGTGATGTCGGTGAGGATGCGGGCCATCGTGCGGCCCAGTTCCTCCACCGGCTGACGCACCGTCGTCAGGGGCGGGTTGGTGTGGCGGGCGAGGACGGAGTCCTCGAACCCGACGACGGCGACATCGCCGGGCACCTGCCGCTTCTGGCGGCGCAGTTCGGCCAGCGCGCCGACCGCCATCAGGTCGGAGGCGGCGAACACGGCGTCCAGGTCCGGGGCGCGTTCAAGAAGTGAACGCATCGCGCGGGCGCCGCCCTCCTCGGTGAAGTCACCCGTCTCGGCCAGGAACTCACTCGTGGGCACTCCTGCCTCCCGGTGGGCGTCACGCCAGCCGGCGAGCCGGCTGCGGCCGACGTCCATGTCCAGCGGCCCGGTGATCGTGGCGATCCTGGTCCTGCCCCCGCGCAGCAGGTGCCGGACCGCCTCGGAGGCGCCACCGGCGTTGTCGGAGTCGACGTAGCTCAGCCGCTCGCCCGCGTCGCGGCGGCCGGCCAGCACGGTGGGCAGGCCCATCTCCTCCAGCATGCCCGGCAGCCGGTCTTCGGAGTGGACCGAGACCAGCAGGACGCCGTCCACGCGGCGCGTCGCCACCGATTCGGTCAGCTGGTCCCGCTCGGCCTGGTCACGGACCAGCATGAGCTGCAGTTGGGTCCGGCTTTCGGCGAGGGCGCCGCTGACGCCCCTGATCAGTGCGGCGAAGAACGGTTCCGAACCGAGCCGGCTCTCCGATTCGGGGATCACCAGTGCCACGGCGTTGGTCCGGTTGGTGACCAGGCCGCGGGCGACCGAGTTGGGGACGTAGTTCAGCTCCTTGATCGCCGCCAGGACCCTGGACCGCGCGTCGGTACTGACCAGATCCGAGCCGTTGACGACGCGGGACACCGTGGTCCGGCCCACACCGGCCCGGGCGGCGACGGTTTTGATCGTGGGACGGCGGTCCCCGGCCATGTGCTCCCCCTCTTCGGCGGTCGCGGCGACACCGGCCGCGGAGTTGACCTGCGGCAATTCTTGCAGACGGCGCAAGAGCGGAAGTGCGTCGGGCCCGGGGACCGAACGGCGGAAATCGGTCCCGGACTACGAGTTGTGTTCAAGTCATTGACAGACCGGCTGCGCTGCCAGGAGTCTTCGGTTCATCGATGGGAACGTGCCCACCTTGAGTTGGGCACGTTCCCACCCCCATTGCCAGAGCCGCTGTGGTCATCGCAGAACGCGTCACTCCGGTGCGTCAGCGCCGTCGCTAGGAGGAGTTCCATGGGCAGTCCCGGTTCGTTGCGTACGAGGGCGGCCGCGGTCGCGGTCGCCGGCGCGCTGACGCTCGTCGTCGGCTGCAGCAGCAGTGACGATTCGGCCACGGGGGGTGGCAAAAAGGACGGCAAGGTCGTCATCACCATGGGCATGTACGGGGTGATGGGCATCAAGGAGACAGGGCTTCTCGAGCAGTACGAGAAGGAGAACCCGGACGTCGAGATCAAGGCCGAGATCGCAGGCGACGAGCAGACGTACTACACCGCGCTGCAGACCAGGCTCGCGGCAGGCAAGGGCCTGAAGGACATCCAGGGCATCGAGATCGGGCGGGCCAAGGAGATCACCGAGACCCAGTCGGACAAGTTCGTGGACTTCTCCGACGTGCCCGGCACCGACCACTTCCTGCCGTGGAAGGACTCCCAGATCAGCACCGAGGACGGCAAGGTGCTGGGCCTGGGCACCGACATCGGCCCGATGGCCGTCTGTTACCGCAAGGACTACTTCGAGCAGGCCGGTCTGCCCACCGACCGCGAGGAGGTCGCCAAGCTGTGGGAGGGCGACTGGCAGAAGTACGTCGAGGTCGGCCGCACCTTCAAGAAGGGCTTCAAGGGCGACGACGTGTCCTACATGGACGCGGCCAGCGGCCTGTTCAACGCCATGGTCTACGGCTACCCCGAGCAGTACTACGACGACAAGGGCGAGCTGATCTACGACAAGAACCCGGTCGTCAAGGAGGCGTGGAACCTGGCCGCCGACGCCGCGGACGACGGCCTGACGGCCAAGCTCCGCCAGTTCCAGCCGGGCTGGGACCCGGGCCTGGCCAACGGCACGTTCGCCACCGCCGTGTGCCCCGCGTGGATGCTCAGCCACATCAGCGAGAAGGCCGGTGAGGCGAACAAGGGCAAGTGGGACGTCGCCAAGGCCCCCAAGGGTGCCAACTGGGGCGGGTCCTTCCTCGGCGTGGTCGAGCAGAGCCCGGTGAAGGAGGAGGCCAAGAAGCTCGTCGCCTGGCTGACCGCGCCGGAGCAGCAGGCCCACATCTTCAACGAGATCGGCAACATTCCGTCCTCGGAAGAGGCGCTGAAGAGCGACCAGGTGAAGAACGCCAAGTCGGAGTACTTCAACAACGCGCCGATCGGCGAGATCTTCGGCGCCGCCGCCCAGGAGATCCCCGACAAGCAGGTCCTGGGCCGCAAGGACGGCACGATCAAGGACACCTTCTCCCAGGGCCTGACCCTGATAGAGCAGCAGGGCACCCCGCGTGACGAGGCGTGGAAGACCACCGCGGAGCGCATCGAGAAGGCCGTCGGCTGACCCGTCGCCCCCATCGGCCCCCCGGGCCCGCCCGCGCTCCGCCGGCGGGCCCGGGGCGGCACACACATCCGCTCCCAGGAAGGAAAAGTCGGGTGGCCACCTCCACCACCAAGGCCCTGGCCGGCGGGGAGCCCTCGGGCCCGCCGCCGAAGACGGACGGCGAGGGCACCGCCCGGCGGCGCGGCGCGCTGCTGCACCGGCTCGACGTCAGAGGCGCCCCGTACGCGTTCGTCGCACCGTTCTTCGTCGTCTTCGCCGCCTTCAGTTTCTATCCCCTCGTCTACACGTCGTGGATCTCCCTGCACCGGGTGGAGCTGGCCACCCTCGACGTCATGGAATGGGTGGCGTTCGACAACTACGTCGACCTCTGGAACGACTCACGGTTCTGGAACGCGCTGGCGAACACCCTCACCATCGGCGTCATCTCCACGGTGCCGCAGCTGCTGATGGCGCTCGGGCTGGCGCACCTGCTCAACTACCGGATGCGCGCCTCGTTGTTCTTCCGGGTCGCCTCGCTGGTCCCGTACGCCACCTCGGTCGCCGCCGCCGCCCTCGTGTTCACCATGATCTTCGAACGCGACTTCGGCATGATCAACTGGGCGCTCGGCGCGGTCGGCGTCGACCCGGTGAACTGGGAGGCCGACAAGTGGCCCGCCCAGGTCGCGATCTCCACCATCGTCATCTGGCGCTGGACCGGTTACAACGCGCTGCTCTACCTGGCCGCCATGCAGGCGATCCCCGCCGAACGGTACGAGGCCGCGGCCATCGACGGCGCCTCCCGGTGGAAGCAGTTCACCCACGTCACCGTCCCCGGAATCCGCTCCACCATCGTCTTCACCATCGTGCTCTCCACGATCGGCGCCACCCAGCTGTTCGGCGAACCGCTGATCTTCGGCCAGGGACCCAACGGCGTCACCGGCGGCGCGGACAACCAGTACCAGACGCTGGGCCTGCTGCTGTACGAGGAGGGCTGGAAGAACTACCAGATGGGCCGCTCGGCCACCGTCGCGTGGGCGATGTTCCTGCTGCTCGTCCTCGTCTTCGTGGCGCAGCGCCTGATCAAGCGCCTGCGTTCCCGTACGTCCTGACCTGGAGTCGCCATGACCACCCACAGTCTCCCGGCCCGGACGGACACCCCGGCCGGGACCCCCGCCGAGAAGCCGGGCCGCGGCGGCGGACGCCGGCTGATGCGCCCGCGCGCCGGCCGCCAGCACCACGCGGGCCCGCTCGCCTACGTCCTGCTCGCCGTCATGGCGGTGCTGTCGATCTTCCCGCTGTACTGGACGATGGTGGCGGCCTCCACCGACAACACCCGCGTCAGCCAGACGCCGCCGCCGTTCCTGCCCGGCCCGAACCTGTTCAGCAACCTCGCCCGCGCCTGGGACGAGGCGGCCATGGGCAAGGCCATGATCAACAGCCTGATCGTGGCCGGAGTGATCGCCCTGTCCACGGTGATGTTCGCGACCCTGGCGGGCTTCGCCTTCGCCAAGCTGCGGTTCAAGGGGCGCAACGCCCTGCTCATGCTGGTGATCGGCACCATGCTGGTGCCGCCGCAGCTCGGCGTCGTTCCCCTGTTCATGATGATGTCCGAGCTGGGCTGGTCCCAGCAGCTGCCCGCCGTCATCTTCCCCACCCTGGTGAGCGCGGTCGGCGTCTTCTTCATGCGGCAGTACCTCTCGGAGGCGCTGCCGGACGAACTCGTCGAGGCCGGACGGGTGGACGGGGCGCACTCGCTGCGGATCTTCTGGAGCATCGTGCTGCCCGTCGCACGGCCCGCGATGGCGGTCCTGTTCATGATCACGTTCGTGCACGCGTGGAACGACTTCTTTTGGCCGTTCGTGGTGCTCGACATGACCAATCCGACGGTCCCCGTCGCCCTCACCCAGCTCAGCGCGGGCTACATCCGCGACCAGTCGCTGATCATGGCCGGCGCGCTGCTCGGCACCCTGCCGCTGCTGGTGATGTTCATCGTCTTCGGCCGTCAGATCGTCAGCGGCATCATGGCGGGCGCCGTCAAGGGCTGACCCGCCGCACCCGGCCCGGCCGCCTCGCCGCCCGGTCCGGTACGCGCGCCCGCGAACCACCCCCACCACCCCGAAAGGACTTACGTGGTCACCGCAGCACAGCAGACCGCGTCCGCCCCGGACGCCGCCCTCACCTTCCCCAAGGGCTTCCTCTGGGGCTCCGCGACCGCCTCCTACCAGATCGAGGGGGCCGCCGCCGAGGACGGCCGGACACCGTCCATCTGGGACACCTACGCCCGCACCCCCGGCCGGGTCCGCAACGGTGACACCGGTGACACCGCCACCGACCACTACCACCGCTGGCGCGAGGACGTCGCCCTCATGGCCGAACTGGGCCTGGGCGCCTACCGCTTCTCCCTAGCCTGGCCCCGGATCCAGCCCACCGGCCGCGGCCCCGCCGTCCAGAAGGGCCTGGACTTTTACCGGCGCCTCGTCGACGACCTGCTGGACAAGGGCATCCAGCCCGTCGCCACCCTCTACCACTGGGACCTGCCACAGGAGTTGGAGGACGCCGGAGGCTGGCCCGAGCGTGCCACGGCCGAGCGGTTCGCCGCGTACGCGGCCCTCGCCGCGGACGCCCTGGGTGACCGGGTGAAGACCTGGACCACCCTGAACGAGCCCTGGTGCAGCGCCTTCCTCGGCTACGGCTCCGGCGTGCACGCCCCCGGCCGCACCGACCCGGTCGCCGCCCTGCGCGCCGCCCACCACCTCAACCTGGCCCACGGTCTGGCCGTCCAGGCACTGCGCGACCGCCTTCCCGCCGACGCCCGGTGCTCGGTCACCCTCAACATCCACCAGGTCCGCCCGCTCACCGCCGGCGACGCCGACACCGACGCGGTCCGGCGCATCGACGCGCTCGCCAACCGGGTCTTCACCGGTCCGATGCTGCAGGGCGCCTACCCGGAGGACCTGTTCAAGGACACCGCGGAACTGACCGACTGGTCCTTCGTGCGCGACGGCGACCTGCGGCAGATCCAGCAGCCGCTGGACTTCCTCGGCGTGAACTACTACACCCCCACCGTCGTCTCCGCGACCGACGGCAGCGGCACCCACACCTCCGACGGACACGGCAGGAGCGCCCACAGCCCCTGGCCGGGCGCGGACAAGGTCGCCTTCCACCAGCCGCCCGGCGAGACCACCGCCATGGGCTGGGCCGTCGACCCCACCGGCCTGTACGACCTGCTGCGCCGCCTGGCCGCCGACTTCCCGCGGCTGCCGCTGTACATCACCGAGAACGGCGCGGCGTTCGACGACTACGCCGACCCTTCCGGCCAGGTCAACGACCCCGCGCGGATCGCCTACGTGCGCGGCCACCTGGCCGCCGTCCACCGGGCCATCGTGGACGGCGCGGACGTACGCGGCTACTTCCTGTGGTCCCTGCTGGACAACTTCGAGTGGGCGCACGGCTACAGCAAGCGCTTCGGCGCCGTCTACGTGGACTACCCGACCGGTACCCGCATCCCGAAGGCCAGTGCCCGCTGGTACGCCGAGGTGGCCCGCAGCGGCGTCCTCCCCGGAGCCTGACCCGGGGCCGACCCGGTGCGGCACCCGCGCGGGTGCCGCACCGGAGGCGGGGGAGGAGCGTTCGCACGGTGCCATAGGGTCGTCCCCATGGCCCGGTTCAAGGACTTCAACTTCAAGCTCGTCGTCATCGAGCAGCTCATGTACATCGACGAGAAGCTGACCCCGCAGTTCAGTCTGGCCGGCGTTCTGAAGGAGAAGGGGCTCGGCGACGACCCCTGGGAGTACGCCCAGGAGCACGACCTGGCGTACAAGGTGGTGCCGGAGGCGCGCGAGTACTTCGAGTCGCTGGAGCTGAGCGACGAACTCCTGGCCGGCGTCGAGGAACTGTGCATGGACGGCGGTAACCAGGTGTACCAGGAGTGCGCACCGGTCTGGGACGGCGAGGACGACCTGTTCGACATCACCTCCCTCGACGACCTCGTTCTCCTCCCGAACCTCCGCCGCGTCCTGGGCTCGGAGTTCCTGGGCCCCGACCTGGCGGGCGTCCTCGAGAGCCGGGACATCACGGCCGACTAGGCGGTTTTGTTCGGATCAGCGGGTGGACCGGAGGAAGACGCCCGCAAGGTGGAGTCCGGCCGGGTAGATGGCGGCGGCCTTCTCGTAGCGGGTGGCGATGCCGCGCTTGCGCAGGTGGTCGCGGATCGCGCGGGAGGAGTACGCCTTTCCGCCGGGACCGCGTCCGGCCTGGTGCGGGGCCGCCCACGTGGAGGGGAACACGCAGGCGGGCCAGCACGTCCGGGCAGGCGGGCGCGTCGCCGGCCTGCCCGGCACAAAACTGCCTAGGACTACTGTCGGCTTGGCCTCGGTTCGCCTTCCGGCTCCGGGGGAGGAGGAGGTGTGAGCCTGGCGGACGCGACATGCGCGACCACGACCGAGACGATCACCAACGGCATGACCGTGAGCCCCTGTGACCCGAGCAGCAGGGTGGCGAGCAGGACTGAGACCAACGGAAGTCTGAGCATCGCGGTACTCATCGCGCCGACGCCCATGGCGAACCCCGCGACGAGGGACAGACCCGGGGCGTGGGAGAGCAGGATGCCTCCCGCCGCGCCCACGAACATCGCGGGGAAGACGGGGCCTCCCCGGAAACTGCTGAGCGAAGCGCAGTAGGCCAGGCTCTTGCACAACACCAGCAGCGACAGTGTCCCGATCGAATACGCGGTGCTCTGTGAGAGGAGTGGGCCCAGCGCCGACTGGCCCGAATACAACACGTCGGTCGCGGGCTTGCCGGTGCCCTCCGCATAGCTGATCGCCAATCCCGCCACGACCAGGCCCAGGACCACCGTGGCCGGCACACGCCGACGTTCGACCCGCGTCTTCAGGCGAACGGCGAGCCGTCGGATTCCCACGCCCACGAAGGCGGCCGACAGTCCGATGACCAGCGCCCAGCCGAACTCCGCGACGGTCGGTGTCGCGGCCTGGGGCAAGTCGGGCAGTGCCAGCGAGTAGGTGCCCAGCCCGGTCCAGGATCCCAGGCCGATGAAGATGAGTGCGCCGATGCCCGCGGCGAGCAGGCCGGGCACCAGCACCAGGGCCAGCGTCGCCCCACCGAGCCCCGAAGCCTCCATCAGGAGGAACGCGCCGAGCAGGGGTGATCCCAGCAGAGAACTGATCGCCGCGAAACTGCCCGCCGCGCCCATCATCGCGCTCACCTGTTCCGGGACGTCACGTTTGACGAGGCGCACGGCGCCCGCGGCCAGTCCGCCGCCGAGAGCGATGAGAGGCGCTTCCGGTCCGAGGACCGCGCCGAAGGCCAGAGTCGCCAGGGCGGCGAACAGGATGCCGGGAAGCTCGACAGGTGTGGGCGTGCCGGAGGTCTTGAGCCCGCCCGACGGTTCGTGGCCTCCGTGCCCCGGCAGATACTGCACGGTAAGCCCCACGAGCAGTCCCCCGACGGCGAGCAGGGGGAGCGGCCACCACGGCGGCGTGCCGTGGAAGCCCAGCGCCTCGGGCAGATCGGTGTAGAGGATCGGCTGGAGTTCGTTGACCAGCGCGAGGAAGCCGAACGCTACCGCGGACACCGGTACGCCGACCAGCGCGGCCATCAGCAGAAGCACCAGGTAACCGCGGCTCCGGAGGATCGTGGACGGATCCGGCAGCGACGCGTCCGCTGGTCCCGCCTTGGCGTCCGGCATGCGTCTTGCCTCCTCGTGACGCGGACCCGATAAGAGGTCTCACCGGCTGCCCTCAGCGAACCGCTACCGCCCCGTGACCCGCCCCGGGCGCGTTTTTCACGCTGGCACACGGTCCTGACGTCGGCATTCCCAGGCCGTCCATGCGGGGAGCACGGAGCCCGCCGGGCCGGCGCCGACGGAGGACGCACCCGCTGACGGTGCGCCACCTCATCCGGGCAAGGCGCGTTCGTCCGGCACCTGCGTGAGCAGCGGCCTGCCTACTCCGGCGGACGTGCGGCACCCTGTATGCCCGGGGCCAGCAGGACGACCGTGTCCCCCGGATCCGGCAGCGGTGTGCCGGTTTCCGTGACCGGATCGAGGCGGCCGTCCGGTCGTACGAGGAACAGCAGATCGCTGTCGGGTGGCCGCGCGCTGCCGGCGGGCTGCGCCAGCAGGCTCGCCCCGTGCTCGTATCTGCGGGAGAGGGTCTGCCAGGTCAGATCCGCGCCGAACAGGACCTCGCCACCGATGAACGGCGCCACCACGCCGTGGCTCTCGGGCGGTGCGCCGAGGTGGTGGACCGCCCCTTCCACGCTGCCGCGCAGAATCGTTGCCGCCAGTGCGTTGAAGTCGTCCTCGGCGGTGAGGAAGAACACCGCGGTGATGCCCTCGAGCTCCGGGCCCTGGCCCGTGACGGCGGCCAGTAGTTCACCGGGCGCAAGCTCGATCCCGGCCTGACTGATGCGTTCGCGCTGCTGCTCCTGCCCTGCCCACATCAAGACCTCCAGACCCGCTGACTTCAGGGCCACACCGAGGTCGACCACCCACGGGTCGCCGCCGACCAGCAGCGGACGCGATCGGGAGGGGCGCACGACACCCAGGAGCCGGGCCACGGGGGACGCGGTCAGGCCGTAGAGCGTCACGGTCGCGACGATGACCACGAACGTGGCGGGGAGGATCTTCGACGCGCCGCCGATCCCGTCGGCGGCGAGGCCGGCCGAGAACGTCGACGCGGTGGCGGCCGCGACGATGCCGCGGGGCGCCATCCAGCCGATGAACGCCCTTTCGCCGCGGGTCAGGTCCGTGCCGAGGGTGGACACAGCCGCGACCAGAGGTCTGACGACCAGCACCAGAAACGCGGCGAGCCCGAGTGCGGGCAGGGCCACATGGCGCAGCGACTGTGGTGTGACGGTGGCCGAGATGGAGATGAAGAGCAGGCCGAGGATCAGGCTGATCAGGGTCTCGAAGAACGGGCGGCGCGCCGGGACGTCGATGCCGGGGAGGTTGGCGATGGCCAGGCCCATCATCACGGCGGCGATGAGTCCGGTGTCGTCGCGCAGCACATCGCAGAGCGCCGCTACCCCGATCACCGCGGCGAGCTGCGCCGTGGTGCCGAGCACCTCGCCGAGACGCAGCATCCGGAACAGCCCCCACAGCAGAGCCGCCCCGGCCACTCCGCCGGCCACTCCGATGCCCACGCTGGCGAGGAAGTCCGCCGCTACGGTGCCGGGTCGGTGGTGGATGACGGCCGTGACCGCATGGAAGACCAGAGCTCCCAGAATGCCTCCGACCGGGTCGATGAGGGAGCCTTCCCAGACGAGGAGGTGCTGGAGCCGGTCCTTGGGCCGCACGAAGCTGAGGAGCGGTCCGACGACCGTCGGCCCCGAGACCACGAGGATCGCGCCGATCATGATGGCCGCCTGCTGGGACATGTCCAGCAACGGTGCGGCGAGGAGTGCGGCGAGGATCCAGGTGACCAGTACTCCGATCCAGATCAGCCTGACGACGACGCGGCGGGTGTGTCCCTTCAGCCTTTCCAGGTTCAGCCCGAGCCCTGCGTCGTAGAGGATCACGGCGACGGCCAGCGACACCAGCGGTGAGAACGCCGGCCCCAGGAGCCGCTCGGGGTCGACGTCGTCGATCAGTGCTCCGGCGGCGAAGCCGACGGGCAGCAGGACGATGAGGGAGGGGATGCGCAGGCGGCCGGCCAGGATCTGCGATCCGACGGCGAGGACCAGGATCAGGCCCACTCCGGTGAGCACCTGATTCGTCGTCACGGGTGACCCCTACGGTGCGTGGTGATGAGTCAGCTCGGTGCTCTTGCCGGCAGCCGGAAGCGGGGAGCGGGGACAGCGCGGCCCCACGAGACGGCGGTGGCGATCTTGGCCCGCATGACCACGGCCGCGGCTGCGGCGACCGGCCCCAGGGCTGTACGTGTGCGGTGAATCCCTCGGAGGCCCACGCCGAAGGGCGCTCCTCGACCTCATGAGGGTCAGGTCCTGCCATGACGGTGCCGTCATTTCCCCCATGGCGTGATCCCCCACCGGACGGTGTGCTGCTCGCCCGGGCCGAGGCCGACGAGCCCCGTGCCGCTGCGGAAGGCGTCCGGCGGGCAGCTCATCGGTTCGACGGCGATCGCGCGGCGGCGTTCCCCCGGTGGGAGGGTGTCGCCGGTGTAGAGCTGCAGGTAGTCGGCTCCCTCACCGAGCCACACGTCCGTACCGACAGCGCCCGACGGGTGGGCCAGGCGGACCACGGCCCGCCCGTCCGCATCCCGGTCGAGGTCGCCGAACGGGGTGTCCAGCCGGCGCGCTCCGACAGTCTGTGGCGTACGCAGGTCGTACGGCGTCCCGGCGACCGGCTCGGCGGCCACGGGCAGGCCGCGCTCATCGGTGCGCAGCCACGTCCGGGCGGGCACGGTCAGCACCGACTGGTCGACGTCAGCTGTGCCCGCCATGACATAGGGATGCTGGCCGAAGCCGTAGGGCGCGGTGCTCGTGTCGAGGTTGCGCGCGGTGACGGCGACTTCAAGTCCGCTCTCGCTCAGGGCGTACTCGGCGCGGACGTGGAGATGGAACGGGTAGCCCGGCTGCGGCCAGAGCGAAACGTCCAGGACGGCCCGGTCGTCGCTCGCCTCCACGACCTGCCACGAGGTCCACCGGAGCAGTCCGTGGATGGCGTTGCCGCCCTCCGGCTCGGTGAGCGGCAGTCGGAGGTCCTGCCCGTCCCAGCGGTACCGGCCGTCTCGGATCCGGTTGGGCCACGGCACCAGGATCTGGCCGCGCCCGCCGGTGATCCGGCCCTGTGCGGCGAAACCGTCGACCACGGCGCGTTCACCCATCGAGTACGACCGGAGCGCCGCGCCGAGCTCGACGACGACTGCACTGTGTGCGCCATGGCGCAGGGTCAGCTGCCGTCCGGTGCGGCTCTCCTGCACGTGTGGCCTCCTCGGTCCGCCCGGCCGACGTTCTCGGTCGTGGGCGTCATGGTGGCCTGCGGTCTCGGCCTCCTCGTCGGGAGCGTGCGGCCCGTCACGGGCCCGGTCAAGCGCGACACGTTCCCGCGGGCGGAATCGCCCCGCATGTTCGCTCACTGGAGCCACAGGCAGCGGAGCCACCGCTTTGCCCGGCAGCAGAACGGTCGGCACATCGGCGATGTGCCGCTCCCGGACGGGGCAGCGGCTTCATCCGCCGCCGGAGTGCCTGCTGCGTCGGCCGATGTACTGCCAGACAGCCCGCTGGAATCTGAGCATCAGCACGCCCACCACGATCAGCAGCACGATGTTGAGCAGGAGTTGGATCAGGGATCCGCGCGCCTGGCTCCAGCTGGCGAACGCGCAGGAGACGCCGATGTCGGCGGCGGCGGGGATGGTGGTGACCGAGATGAAGACGCCCAGCAGCGCGCTCGTCCTGGCCTGCGTCAGCGACATGATCCCGACGATGCCGGCCAGGACCGCGACGATGACCGAGAAGGCGTTGGGGGCGTCGATCAGTGTGGAGACCGGTCTGATGCCCAGCTCGAATGCCCTGGGCTGAAGGCCGAGGCCCCGGATCACCCACGAGAACAGGAAGGTCACGAGGATGGCCAGCAGGAATCCCACGGTCAGGGCGAAGAGGCCCTGCCGGATCCTGGCGCGGTTTCCATGGTTGACGCCCAGCGCGACGCTGGTGATGGCGCCGTACTCCGGTCCGACGACCATCGCCGCGACGATCAGGATCTGGGAGTTGGTGATGATGCCCACCGCCCCGATGACGCCCGCGATGACCAGGTAGACGTAGAAGCTCGGCAGATAGGTGCCCTCGGCGCGGATGCGCGCTTCGACCTCCTCCCAGACGGGCGCGTGCGCGAGCGCTCCGAGCTGCTGCTGCTCCGCCTCGGCCGCGGTGCCGGAGAAGGCCATCTCGACCGGCTCGATGACGATGGACCCGCGGCGGTCGAGTTCCAGCTCGCGCAGACCGCGCAGCACGGCGTTGGCCGCACCCGCCAGGATGTCGCACTCGATCGCATGGCCGTCGGGGTTCTGCGCCAGTCCGGGAAGGACAACCAGGTTGAATACATAGCGGTCACCGGTGAGCAGACCGATCACCCGAGGGGTGAGATCGACCGGGCTCACCAGTCGGACATGAATCAGCTCCATCCACAGCCTCCGTCGCTCGGCCGACGGCCGAACGGGAGTGCCGCGGTGCCCGTACGCCGGGATCGGACCGTCTTGCACCCGGCCGACCACAGCCAGTAACACCCCCCAGGAGGGTGGACGGCAAGCCGAAGGGCGGTGCTCGGCTTTGGCGGCCGAGGCGGCTTCGGCCCCGACGCGGCCCCGACGCGGCCCCGACGCGGCCCCGACGCGGCGCCGGCCACGGCGCCAGGTGGGGCCGGTCGTGGTTGCGCCGTACGAGTGGCGGCCCGCGGGCTGTCGTCAGTGGTCCCTTGGGCAGGTGGCCTTCGACCATGTCGACATGGCAGGGGCGACAGGGATGCCGGATAGTGGACTGAGGGGTATTTCCGAGACTTCGGAGCAGCAATGGACCGCTACCCTCCCATCGCCGAACACGGCCTGGTGGGCGACCTGCAGACCGCCGCGCTCGTCTCGTCGCAGGGCATCGTCGACTGGTTCGCCGCTCCCAGGTTCGATTCGCCCAGCATCTTCGCCGCCCTGCTCGACCACGACCGCGGCGGGTACCTGCGGCTGGCCCCCGAACACCCCGACGGGACCTGTAAACAGCTCTACTACCCCGACACCGCCATCCTGGTCACCCGATTCATGTCACCGGACGGGGTCGGCGAGGTGATCGACTTGATGCCCCCCGACCGGACCGGAACCGCCACTGACCGGCACACCCTGATCCGCGGGGTCCGTGCCGTGCGGGGGACGGTCGACTTCACCCTCGAGTGCCGGCCGCGCTTCGACTACGGCCGGGCCGAACACGAGCTCGAACTGGGCGAGAACGGCGCTCTGTTCCGGGCCCCCGGGATCGACGGGCACCTGCAGTCCACCTTCCCGCTGCAGCGCGACGGTCAGGACGTGCGCGGAAAGGTGACGCTGAACGCCGGGGAGTCCGGCGGCGCCGTGTTCACCGTCTGCGCGTCCGGCGGCGAGGCGCCCGCACCCCCCACGGTCGACGGGCTCAACGGGCAGATCGAGGAAGTCGGCCAGTTCTGGCAGCACTGGCTGCGCCGGTCCCGCTACCGAGGACGGTGGCCCGAGCTGGTGCACCGCTCGGCCATCACCCTCAAACTCCTCACCTACGCACCCACCGGCGCCCTGATCGCTGCGGCCACCACCGGCCTGCCCGAGCAGGTCGGCGGAGAGCGCAACTGGGACTACCGGTTCACCTGGATACGCGACGGCTCGCTGTCCGTGCGGGCCATGCTGGACCTCGGCTTCGTCGAGGAGGCCACCGCCTTCGTCCACTGGTTGGTGGACAGGCTGTGCGAGCGCGCAGGCAAGGAGGGAGAGCCGCTCCAGACGATGTACCGGATCGACGGCAATCCCGATCTGCCGGAGGAGACACTCGATCACTTCGAGGGCTATCGCGGCTCCTACCCCGTCCGCGTCGGCAACGGCGCCGCCGATCAGCTCCAGCTGGACATATACGGCGAGGCCCTCTATGCGGTGGCCCAGGGGCGCGAGATCGCACCGCAGGCCAATTTCGAGGGATGGCAGGCGCTTGCCAGGACGCTGGACTGGTTCGCCGACGCCTGGGACCGGCCGGACGAGGGCATCTGGGAGACCCGCGGCGGCCGCCAGGACTTCACCTACAGCCGGGTGATGTCGTGGGTCGCCTTCGACCACGGGCTGCGCCTGGCCGAGTTCTTCCGCAGGCCTGCCGATCTGGAACGATGGCGCACGGCGCGGGACGCCGTCTTCGACCAGATCGTAAAGCGCGGCTGGAACGAGAAGGAGCGCGCCTTCGTCCAGCACTACGACGGTGATGTCCTGGACGCCTCGCTGCTGCTCATGCCCAGGGTCGGGTTCATCGCTCCCCGGGCCACGGCGTGGCTCTCCACGCTCGACGCGATGGACCGCAGGCTCGTCTCCGACAGCCTCGTCTACCGCTACGACCCGGCGGCATCGCCGGACGGGCTGCGCGGCTCGGAGGGCACCTTCAGTCTGTGCACCTTCCTCTACGTCGACGCGCTGGTGCGGGCGGGGCGGCTGTCCCAGGCCCGTTACACCTTCGAGAAGATGCAGACCTACGCCAACCACGTCGGGCTGTTCGCCGAGGAGGTCGGTCCGAGTGGAGAGCAACTGGGCAACTTCCCACAGGCGTTCACCCACCTGTCTCTCATCATGGCCGCCATCACCCTCGACGAGGCACTCGACGCGGAGCACGGGCGCTGACCCATGGTCACGCATGCCCGTCCGTCAGGGGCATCACGGATGACGAAGGCCGAGTTCGACGCGCTGTACCGGCGCCTGGCCTCGCGCACGGCGTGGGCCGGGGGCGACCGGGGCGCTCTGGACTCACTGACTCCTGACCGGGTGCTGGCCGCCACCCGCGAGGTGCGTGCCGGCCGGACGATCACGCTCGCCGCGCCGGTGGAGACGTCGCCGGGTCCCGACAACCCGGAGCCGGCGAGGCACCGGATGCGCCGTCAGCCGGAGGAGGACTTCTCGAGCGGGCTGCACTTCGCGAAGGACAGCTTCGCGATGAACGTGCACGGTGACGCCGACAGCCACATCGACGCGCTGTGCCACGTGATCTACGACGGCACGCTGCACGGCGGTGTGGCCACGGACAGCGTCGGGCCGGACGGCGCCACGGCGCTCTCCGTCGAGGTGGCTCGCGACGGGATCGTCGGACGCGGCGTGCTGCTCGACATCCCGCGGCTGCGCGGCGTGCCGTGGCTCGAACCGGGTGATGACGTCACCGCCGACGACCTCGGCTTCGCCGAGACCGCCCAGCAGGTGCGTGTGACCGAGGGCGACCTCCTGTTCGTCCGGGTCGGTCACCGCCGACGCCGCGCCGAGCTGGGCGCCTGGCACGCGGCGGAGGCGCGCGCGGGGCTCCATCCGTCCGCGCTGGAGTTCCTGGCGGAGCGGCGGGTCGCCGTACTCGGCGGTGACGGGAACAACGACACCGCCCCGAGTTCCGCAGAGGGCATCGACTTCCCCGTGCATGTGCTGGCCGTCCACGCCATGGGCCTTCATCTGCTGGACTACCTGCAGTTCGAGGGCCTGGCACCGGTCTGCGAGGCGGAGGGGCGCTGGTCGTTCCTCTGCGTGATCGCCCCACTGAGGCTGCCGGACGCCACCGGTTCACCGGTCAATCCGATCGCCGTCCTCTGAGGTCCACGGACCCGAGGGCGGGTTCAGGGCTTGCGGGGCAGCGCGATGTTCTCCAGTGGCTCCCCGACCGGGTGGCGCACCGTCGTGGCTGTCGGAGGCGCCTGGCGGACATGGGTGGCGCGACAGCTCCCGGCCGCCGCCGGCGCGCGGCCCGTTCCCGAGATCACGCGTTTGACCAGCAGGTCCCCCGGTCGCGTCGCCGCAGCTCACGTAATTTGCGGTCAAGACGGTGTTCGGATCCGTCGCCAACACAGGTATCGGTCGGACAGGGTCCACCTCGGAGGAACGTCGTGCGAACAACCCCACAGGCGGCCACGGTCGTCGTGGTCATGGGTGTCTCCGGCTCGGGGAAGTCCACCGTGGGCGGACTGCTCGCGCAGCGGCTCATGGTGCCCTTCCTGGAGGCGGACGACCTCCATCCGGCCGCGAACCGCGCGAAGATGGCCGCGGGCCATCCACTCGACGACGAGGATCGCCGGCCGTGGCTGCTGTCCCTCGCCGACTGGATCCGGCAGGCGACCGCGGCCCAAGGCGGCGTGATGGCCTGTTCGGCCCTCAAGTCGGACTACCGGGACCTGCTCCGCCAGGCAGGCACCGGCGTGTGGTTCCTGCACCTCGCGATCGACCGGGCGTCCGCCGAACGACGGGTCGCCGGACGCGTGGGCCATTTCATGCCGGCCCGGATGGAGGCCTCCCAGTACGCCGCCCTCGAACCGCTGCGGCCGGACGAGCCGGGGCTGACCGTCGACGCGGCAGCCGACCCGCAGTCCATCGTCGACCGGGCGGCGGACGCCGTGCGGGCCCTCAGGTGAACGCCCACCCGTTCGGCTCCCGGCGGGTCGCCGCTCACGGGACCGCCCCCTAGCTTCGAAGGGGCACGCATGTCTCCACGGCGAGGCTGCGTGTCCGGCACGGTGCAGCACGGGGGCCTGCTGGGCGTCGCTGCAACCAGCGCAGCAAACGACTCCTGAGAACGGGACCTCGACATGGCCGACGATCAGCACTACGACGTCATCGTCATCGGTACGGGAGCAGGCGGCGGCACGCTCGCCCACCGACTGGCCCCCACCGGCAAACGGATCCTGATCCTGGAGCGCGGCGACTACCTGCCGCGGGAGCGGGACAACTGGGAGTCCACCGCCGTCTTCGTCAAGGGCAAGTACCGCGCCCCCGAGTTCTGGTACGACAAGCACGGCAACGCGTTCCCCCCGGAAGTGAACTACTACGTCGGGGGCAACACCAAGTTCTACGGCGCCGCGCTCTTCCGCCTCCGTCCGGAGGACTTCGGCGAGCTCCGCCACCACGACGGCATCTCGCCGGCCTGGCCGATCCGCTACGAGGACCTGGAGCCGTACTACACCCAGGCGGAACAGCTCTATCTCGTCCACGGACGACACGGTGAGGACCCGACGGAAGGCCCGGCCGGCGGCCAGTATCCGTACCCCCCGGTGGAGCACGAGCCGCGCATCCAGCAGCTCAGCGACGACCTGGAGAGGAAGGGGCTGAACCCCTTCCACCTTCCCATCGGGGTGAACCTGACCCAGGACGAGAACGGCCGGGCCACCCATGACAGCGTGTGCATCCGCTGCGACCGGGTGGACGGCTTCCCGTGTCTGATCGGCGCGAAGTCCGACGCCCAGGTGATCTGCGTCGACCCGGCGCTGACGTACGACAACGTCACGATGGTGACGGGCGCCAACGTCCGGCGTCTGGAGACCGACCCGACCGGGCGCACCGTCACGAGTGTCGTCGCCGAACTCGGCGACGGGTCGACGGAGGGGTTCAGCGCCGACATCGTCGTCGTCGCCTGCGGGGCGGTCAACTCCGCCGCACTGCTGCTGCGTTCAGCGAACGACAAGCACCCCGGCGGCCTGGCCAACAGCTCGGACGTGGTGGGGCGCCACTACATGCGGCACAACAACCTGGCGCTGATGGCCGTGTCGAAGGAACCGAACCCCACCAAGTTCCAGAAGACACTGGCGCTGAACGACTGGTACCTCGGGGCGGACGACTGGGACTTCCCGCTCGGCGGCATCCAGATGCTGGGCAAGTCGGACGCCGATCAGATCCATGGCGAGGCACCGCGCTGGGCCGGCGCGGTCGCCCCGGACATGCCGTTCGAGATGCTCGCGCACCACGCCGTCGACTTCTGGCTCTGTGGGGAGGACCTGCCGCTGGCCGACAGCCGCGTCACCCTCGACAGGAACGGCGACATCCACCTGGCCCTCGACGAGAAGAACAACATCGCCGGGCTCGAGCGCCTCCAGCACAAGCTCAAAGGGATGCTCGGGCACCTGGGCATGCACGAACACCACCTGCTGCCGCACAGCATCTACCTCCACAAGGGCATGCCCATCGGGGCCACCGCCCACCAGGCCGGCACGGTCCGGTTCGGCACCGACCCCGGCAGCTCGGCCCTGGACGTCGACTGCAAAGCCCACGACCTCGACAACCTCTACGTCGTGGACACGAGCTTCTTCCCCAGCATCGGCGCGGTGAACCCGTCCCTGACCGCGATCGCCAACGCCCTGCGGGTCGGCGACCACATCGCCGCGCGGCTGCGCTGAAGGGTGGGGAACGCCACGAAGAAGCCGGCGGTGGGTGGCGAGCCCACCCGCCGCCGGCTCCGTCCTTTCCTGAACCGGAGCTCCGCTACAGGTTGTCCCCGGGTGTTCCGGCGGCCCGGGTGTCGGCGTCGGTGAGCGGCTCCAGCTCTCCGAGTGTGTCGAGTCGGTAGAGGAGCACCAGCGCGGGGCCGACGAGAACGATCGCAATGACCGTGACGATCGCCAGCCAGCGCATGGTGTGAGTGGCGCCGGCCGCCTCGGCCACCGTCAGTGAGGTGGGCAGCATGTAGGGCCGCTGTGCGAAGCCCCAGGCGCCGACGGTCAGGGCGACGCTTGCCACCGAGGTGTAGCGGGTCCAGCCGTAGGACCGGCGTACCAGAAGCAGCACCGTGGCCAGACCGCAGAATGCGGCCAGGACGATCAGCAGCAGGCCCAGGCCACCGGTGAGCCCCTCCCAGACGTGCCGGGCGTCGTCGTGGGTGACGGGCAGGGCGACGAGTGCGAGGACGACGACCGCGGCGAAAGCGAACAGCGCCCTCAGGCGGAAGTAGTCGACGAGGTCGTCGGCGTCGAACCGCCGGGCGTCGGAGCAGAGGAACACCGCCCCGAGGAACGCGGTGGCGGCAATCGCCAGCAGGCCCGTGAGGACGGAGGTCGGGTTGGCCCAGGCGTCCGCGGAGGCGGTCGTCCCGACCGCGACCCGACCGGCAGCGATGCCGCCGAGCACCGCCCCGAGGAAGAAGGGCGTGAGCAGCGATGAGATGGCGAACGCTGCCCCGTAGACACGCCGTTGGGCAAGTCGCCGGGTCGGCTTGCGCAGGGCGAATCCGGCGCCGCGGAGCACCAGGCCGACGGCGGCCAGAGCGAGCGGCAGCCACATCGCCTCGAAGACGGCCTGGAACATCGTCGGGAAGCCGGTCCACATGATGATGAAGACAAAGATCAACCAGACGTTGTTGGCCTCCCAGACCGGTGCCATGGCGTGGTCGATCAGCCAGCGGGCCCGCTTGCCCCGCTCCGCGTCGCCGGCCAGGAGGTCCCAGAAGCCCGCGCCGTAGTCCGTGCCCCCGGCACAGGCGTAGGCGGCGATCGCGAGCACCAGGACCCAGGCGATGACCTCGGCCATCTTCACTCACCCCCGGGGGTG
>NZ_LIQT01000325.1 GCF_001418415.1 Streptomyces hirsutus | reverse complement strand
GTCTTACACACGACCACGGCCCGCGGGGTGGACGTCCCCCCGGGCCGTGGCCCACCCTCCCCTGTTCTCCCTCAGGAGCCGCCATGAGCGTGTCCCGCCGTACCCTCCTGCTCGCCGGAGGAACCGCCGCCACCCTGCTGCCTCTCGGAGGCATCCTCCCCGCAGCACAGGCCGCCACCCCGAGCACCACCGGAGCGACCCCCGCCGCCACCCCGAACCCCGACCCCATCCCCGTCGCCGGCACCTGGACCCGCACCTCCGACGGCGGCCAGACGGCGACCGCCGGCCGTCGCGGGCCCTCCCTCGCCCTGTCCGAGCAGCAACTCGCGGCCAAGGGCACGTACGCGGCCCGCGTCACGCCCCAATCCTCTTCCGCCGTAGGCACGTTGGTGTTCCGGGCCGCCCTCGACGGCTCGACCGGATACGCGGTCGCCCTCGACCCCGGCCGCTCCCGCATACGGCTCTACGACCTGGCCGGCGGCGACACACTCGCCACCGCTCCACTTCCGGGCGCGCAGGCCGGAAAGCCCTACGACCTCGAAGTGGCGGTCGACGGACCCGAGCTGACGGTGCATGTCGACGGCAAGCGGCTTCTCCACACCGAGGACCACCGCCACGACACCGGCTCGGTGGGCCTGCTCGCCCAGGGCGGCAAGGTCACCTTCGGCCCGCCCTCCCTCTCCTCGGTCACCACCAACCTCACCGGCTGGACCACGAGCGGCGGCACCTGGACGGCGAGTCCGCTGGGCTGGCGCGCGGCCCCAACCCAGGGAGCCACCGCCCGCGCCCTCACCACGACCAAGACGTACGACACCGCGCTCCAGGCCGACCTGCTCCTGCACGACGCTTCCGCCATCGCCGCACTGCTGGTGCGCACCGACGCCAAGGCCACGCGCGGCTACGGCGTCCAAGTCGACGCGGACCAGGACAGGCTGAGGCTCTACCGCATCGACGGCAACGTCACCCTCGGCACCTACGCGACCACCATCAAGGCCGACACGGTCTACCGTCTGCGCGTCGAAGCCGAACACGACGAACTGCGCGTGCACTGGCAGACCAACTTCCTCTCTCCCGACGGCTACAGCCCCGTCATCACCGCCCAGGACTCCACCCACACGAAGGGCCGACTCGCCGTCACGGCTTCGGCCGGCGAGGTGTCCTTCGAGAACATCGCCGCGGCCGACCTCGCCACCGGCCTCCAGGGCTGGACGGCCCGCTCCGGCACCTGGACCCCGGACCTGCGCGGCATCCGCGGCGAGAACGGCCTGCGCACGGCCCCCTTCACCGACGGCGACCTGGTGGCGAGGGCCGACATCACACCCGGCGACCGCTCCTCCTCGGCCGGCCTCGTCCTGCGCGCGTCCGCGAACGGCTCCGGCGGCTACGAAGCCCGCCTGGAAGCCGGCCGCAACGCCGTCGCCCTGCTGGACCGCTCCTCCGGCACCCGCCTCGCTTCCGCCTCCGGCCCGGTCCGGCGCATCACGGCCGGAGGCACGTACCGCGTCGAGGCCCGCGCGACGGGCAGAACCATCGAGGTGTACGTGGACGGCGTACGCGCGCTCAAGACCCGCGTGTCCCGCACCAAGGGCGCCGCCTTCGGCACCGCGGCCGCGCACGGGACGTCGTACTTCCAGAACGTCGAAGTCCATAGCACCGCCGACTACTTCACCGAGCCGTACCGCCCCACGTACCACTACTCTCAGCTCACCGGCTCCACCAGCGACCCCTGCGGCCTGCTGCACCACGACGGCGAGTACCACCTCTTCCACCAGGACGAGGGCCGCTGGGCGCACGCGGTCAGCACCGACCTCGTCCACTGGCAGCCCCTGCCGATCGCCCTGCCCTGGAACGCCTACGGCCACTGCTGGACCGGCTGCGCGGTCGTGGACGCCGACGACACCTCCGGTCTCTTCGAGGGCGGCTCGGGCCTGATCGCCTATTACACGAGCTACCACCCGGACAAGCCGGGCGGGAACGCCAGCGTGCGCATCGCGTACAGCAAGGACAAGGGCCGATCGTGGCAGCTGCACGGCGGCTCGAGTCCGGCCGTGCAGAACCCGGGCGGCCCAGACGCCGACTGGACCTTCCGCGACCCGAAGGTCATCCGCGACGAGGCCCACGAACAGTGGCTGATGGTCGTCTCCGGCGGCGACCACATCCGCTTCTTCACCTCCACCGACCTCCTCACCTGGACCCAGGTCAGCTCCTTCGGCTACGGCGACTGGGCCACACCCGGCGTCTGGGAGTGCCCCGACTTCTTCCCGCTCCCCGTCGACGGCGACAAGGACAAGGTGAAGTGGGTCCTCACCCTGAGCACCGGTGCCGTACGCGCCACGAACGGCTCGGCCGCCCAGTACTTCACGGGTGAGTGGAACGGCACCGGTTTCGCTCCCGACCAGAAGGCCGGCACGGTCCTGCGCGCCGACTCCGGCCGTGACTACTACGCCGCCATGTCCTTCTACGGCCTGACCGACGACCGCCGCGTCTGGCTCGGCTGGATGAGCAACTGGGACTACCCCTTCAGCGCCCCGACCGGCGGCTGGAACGGCCAGCTGAGCACCCCCCGCGAACTGACCCTCACGGACACCGCCGACGGCGTACGCCTGGCGCAGCGCCCGGTCCCGGAGCTGGTCACGCTGCGCACGTCCACCACAACCCGCAAGGACCTCGCCGTCGGCCCCACCTCCGCGAACCCGCTCGCGGGAGTCCGGGGCATCGCCTACGAGATCGAGGCCGAGATCACCCTTGGTACTGCCAGGGAGATCGGCTTCCGGCTCCGGACCGACGACGAGCAGCACACGACAGTCGGATACGACGCCGAGGCGCAGGAGCTGTTCGTGGACCGCTCGGCATCGGGCCTGAGCGACTTCACGCAGTACTTCACGGGCCGCACGACCGCGCCGATGAAGACGACCGACGGCCGCGCGACCCTGCGCGTGTACGTCGACTCGTCCTCGGTCGAGGCATTCGGCGCGGACGGACAGGCCGCCGTGACCAGCCTGATCTTCCCCGGCCCGGACGCCGACGGCATGGCCTTCTACGCCAAGGGCGGCACCGCGCACATCGAGTCGCTCAAGGTGCACAGGCTCGACAGCACCTTCCGCCTGGTGGATCGGGTGAAGCCGCTGGTGGCCGCCCCGAGCGGCGGTGAATTCCGCTCGGACCTCGGCAAGTTGACGATCACCCCCGCCGGCCGCTGGTCGACGGACAGCGCGGGCCGCGCCGGAAGCTTCGACAAGGACTCCAACGCGATCTCGGCCCGCACGGCGACGGACTTGGACCTCACCACTCTGGTCCGGCTCGGCGGCCCCGCCCCGGACACGAGCGGCGCCCTCTCCCTCCTCTGGCGCGCCTCCTCCGACGGCGCCGACGCCTACTGCCTCAACATCGACTCCGACCTACGCGTGATCCGCCTGGTCGCCAAGGCCAACGGCTACTTCGACGACGGCGCCGCCCTCGCCCGCGTCCCGGCACTGGTCCGCCGCGGCACGAGCTACCCCGTCCGCATCCTCACCGAGGGCGACCGCATCCAGGTGTTCCTCAACGGCAAGCGGATCATCGACGTGACGGACACGACGTACGCCGATGGCCACATCGGCCTGAATGTGTTCGGAGGGAGGGCGGCGTACCAGGACACCTACGCGAAGGAGCTGTGACCGCCGGCCAAGCCGACAAGCAACCGTGACCGCGGAGGCTCCGCCCCCGAGTATCCGGCGGGTGGAGCCTCCGCGAGCGCGAGGGTCAAAACGCTCAGGCGGAGACGGAGGCGCAAAAGCCCTGGCGGCTTGCGCCTCCTCGTCCGTCACCGACCGGGGCGAGCTACGTCAATCCAGAGCAGGACCAGCTAGGGCGGGACCACGTGGGCTGGGATTCGAACATGGACGACGTGGCCCTGTTCCGCGCCAATCGCGGGTGCTGGGTGCTGGGTGCTCGGTGAGCGGGCCGACCGGGAGCTTGTCGCGCTGTTGTCGGCGCAGGGCATCGTGCGCCAGGCCCACCCGGCACCCCGGAGTGGAGCCTCTGCGCGTTGGAAGTCCACTGCGCGTGGGTTCGAATCCCGTCTTTCAGCTGGCGCGATCGTCCTTTTCGTCTTCAGCGCGATCCTGTCGGGCCTCATTGAGGCCGAGTTGAGGCCGCAAGGGCAGGAACAGACTGACAAGGGCTGAGAAGCACTCACATGGATAGCCCCATCTGACCTGCGAAAACGTCAAGGATGAGCGTTGATCGGCAAGGATTGCCAAGATCCTCAAAGGACTCATAATCCGTCGGCCGTGGGTTCGAGTCCCACCCGCCCCACCACAAGCCGTGCCTGGAGAATCGATCTGACCAGCAACTTCGCTGGAGGGTCGAGTGGGTCGAGGGGCCCGGTGGTCCTGGGTGGTCATGTTTTCATGATCCTGAGGCCGAGATGGAGGCCGCCGATTTTCTTCGAATCGGACAGGTCGCATCGTTGCTGGACGTGTGTGCCGTGCACACCGGCTTCGCGCGGTGCGAGGTCCGGTGGCTGTCGAACGTGATCCGCGCACGGTGTTTCGGCGGCGGTCCTCTGCTGATCGTCGAACGGTCCGGCGGGTGCCGACGCCTCGTTTCCTGTCCACTCGCCCAGCGGTCTGTGTGCGCTGCCACGCCCGACGGTTGGGGCCGGCCTGTTCGTCCATGGCCTCGGTCAAGGCGCTGCGCGTCGCTCGGCGGTCGTTCAGCGATGTGGGAGCGGTAGGGGTCTTCCGTCGTTGTCCCCCGGTGGGCCTGCGTCGTTTGACGCCTGCTGGGCAACGGCCCGTACAGAGAACTGCCCGGACCTCGCCCTACCACCTCCGGCGGGTGACCCTGAGTGGTGGCGCACTCTCATGTTGGTGATGTACCTTGATGGCATACATCATGGATATTGGAGGTGCTCGATGTCCGTCACGCAGATTGATCTCGATGACGAGGCACTTGCCGAGGCCATGCGGCTGATGGGTGTCACGACGAAGAAGGAGACGGTCAACGCGGCCCTGCGGGACTACGTGGCACGGATCAAGCGGCTCGATGCTGCCGAGAAGCTCGCCGCGCGCGGTGCGCGGGGCGAGTTCGAGCAGGCCGCGGCGGCACATGACGCAGGCAAGCGTGCGCGACGCGAGGCCTTCGAGTGATCACATACCTGCTCGACACCTCCGCCCTGTGGCACCTGTTCCGCACCCCCGGAGCATTGCTGCCCTGGGAGGGACACGTCGCCGCAGGGGTGTTCCACCTCTGCGAGCCGACGCGCACCGAATTTCTCTACTCGGCAACCAGCCCGTCCCACCGGGACGAGCTCGCGGAGGAGTTGGACGCACTCTGCCTGCTCTCTCCCGTTCCGAAGAATGCCTGGCGTTGGGTCGACACCGCCCAGTACAAACTGACTCAGCGGGGCCAGTATCGCGCGGCAGGAGCGATCGACCTGTTGGTATGTGCGGCCGCGGTCCACCACGGGCACACCGTCCTCCACGTGGACAACGACTTCGCGACGGTGGCCGGAGTACTCAAGGAAGTTCAGCAGCGAGACGTACGAGCCTGATCTCCTGGGGACGGTCCATGGTGTCGGCCTGTTGCCTCTCGCTGATCGATGCCCAAGTCACTGTCCCAGAACTGTGAACCTGGTCGGTCCTCTGAGCGCAGCCGTCGCACCGTCCAGATCCGCGAGCCGTGCGGCAAGGGTGGCCTCCGCGAGCCGGGTGAGCAGTGCGGCGCTGAACTTGAGGCCGTTCAGTGCACGTGCATCCACTGCGGGAAGGCACAGTTGATCGGCTGCCTCCGAAATGACCTTCCTCCATTCCGCGGGCGTCACGTCCTCGCGAAGTCGGATGCAGGTATCTGTCGGCCTCTGGAGGGGATCGGTGAAGGTGGTGAGTGTGGCGGCCAGGGTGGCGTTGGCCCGGTAGCCGGCCCAGGTCCACCAGCGCACGTTGGTGTCCCGCCCGCCCCTCACTACCACTGTCCCGTCGGGGTGAACCAGTTCTGAGCTGCTCTCGCGGGCTTGGGCGAGCGCGGTCCCGGCGCGCGTGGTGAGGGCGACCGGCGGGTTGAGGTTCGCCCCCTCTCGTGATCGAGGCAGGGGCCGGTCAGCAGCGCCTTCTGCTCGGTGCGCGTGGGCGTGTCGAGCGCCTCGCCGGCGCACTCCAGCGGTGCGGATGCCTCTCCGCCGTCGGAGACGACCACCGTGCGGCCGCTGGGCAGTCGGCCCAGCCCCGACCGTCCGCGCAGCAGGTCGGCCTCGACGGCCAACTCCCCTCCGGGTGGCGGATCACCGGTGAGGACTCGGGCAAGCAGCCGATCCGGCACTCCGCCGACCCCGTGCCCATTACCCCCGCTGGTATCGCCTGTTCCAGGGCGCCACCTGTATCCCCTGCACGCCGTTCCGGGACACCGTCCTGATCGCGGTCAACGGCTTCATGATCTGAGCGCTGTGTGCCGCTCCCAGTCCGTCGGAGCGGTGAGGCAAAGACGGCTTGGTTCCAGCCGTCCCGCGGCTATGGCTCCGTCGAACGGGGCTGGGTCTTCGGGATCCGTGAGGTGAAGAACATCGCGAGGAGAGCGGTGAAGGCGAGGATGGCACCCTGGATACCCGTCACCGTCGTGCCCAGGTCTTCGGCCACCGTCGCGATCGAGACGTTCATGACCGAACTGTCGAGCGCCATCAGGAACTGCCCGGCCGCGAGTGTCGGCAGGACGATGCGCGCCGTTGCCGAACTCTCGGCAGTGCCTGTTCCGGGTGCCATGCGCGCATCGTCCCAGTCGCCCCGGAGGACGACCCGTGACCCGCCACGGAGGTCGACCGGTTGGTGGACCGAGACCTGCGGAGTCGCTTCGGGCGGGAGGCGTCATGGGGCGAGAGGGACGGTCTTCTACGCTGCGACAGCCCGAAGCGGATCATCGCCGCGCGGTACGAACGTCCCGTGGAGCTCAGGACGCGGGCGCGCTCGGCGTCGTCGAACCCGTTTGCCCGACCCGCGATGACGAGGCTCGCCGGGAGGCACTCGACGTCCCACTCCCAGGCGGAGCCCGGCACGGCTTGTATGCGGCGCGGCCCGACCGCGGCGAGCGGCGCCGCGCAGGGGCCGCGGTCGCTTCAGCAGCGGGCCGTACGGTGGAAGAGGATGCTGGAGCCAGGGGCAACGTGTGATTGAGAGGCATCCCATGACTCGGACCAGCACACACCACAAGGAACACACGCCGTTCTTCTCCCGCCCTGGTGTCCGCCGCTTCGCCCCGTTCTTTCTGATCACCGTGATCGCTCTGATCTTCATCTTCGAGAACCGCGCGAACGTCAAGATCCGCCTTCTCATTCCAGAGGTGACCATGCCGCTTTGGGGCGCCCTTCTGATCGCCTGGGGCCTCGGCATGCTCGCCTGCGTTTTCACTCTGCGCCGACGCTCCAGCCGACATACACGGTGACCGAGGTAAGGCGCCGTGCCGACCTGGAGCTGCCCACGCTTCGTCGGGGCACCGGGCGGTGGGTGTTGGCGCCGGTCCCGCTGCCGGCAGCTGACCGGTCCCGCTGTCGTCTGCCCTCCTGAACCGCGTTCACCGGAAGCCGGGCCGCCGCTCCGGTGATCGGCAGAGGCAGCCAAGATCCTCGAAGGGTTCACGATCCCTCGGGCGTGGTTTCGAGTCCCGCCAGCCCCACCACGGCGAAGCCATGCAGGAACGTTCAGCTGCGCGTCGGCGCCGGCCTCCTTCCGGTGGAGGAGGCTTCTTCGGCTCCGGAGACCATGGGCCGGCTGCCGGGGGAGACCCGCCCGCGGTCCTGGAACGCGGCACGGACGGCGGCCACGTAGGCGTGGAACGTCTCGGTGCGGCGACCGCTGTCGCGCATCGCCCGGCTCAGGTCCCCGCCGGGGAAGAACGCCGCACGCTGGGCTCTGCTCAGCTCCAGCTGCACCCCGGCAGAGGTCAGCGTCTTGTTGCAGATGTTGGCCGGGTGGGTGCCCGCGATCTCGGACGGCGCGGTGACGACCGGGAATCCGGCGCTCCGCAGACGCTGTGTCAGCCGGACGACCAGGTCCGTGTCGAGGCCGCCGACGGCTGTCTCGGCCAGGCCGGGGGTTCCGGCGCAGCCGTGGAAGGACAGGCAGCGGCGGGAGGCGCGGACGAGGCCCTCACCGATCGGCTCGTCGAAGTTCGTGCTGGTGACGTGCAGATCGGCGTTCCCGGACGTCCTGAGTCCGGCGAACTCGTAGTGCGACATCAGCCCGGCGCCGACCGCGCGGGCCGCCTCCCCGGACCCGCCCTCGATGCCGCCGCCGTGGACGGCGAGGGAACACCACGTCGCACCGGCGACGAGGACCCGGCGGCGTTCGTAGTCGACGCCCTCCGTCTCGACGGCCGCCAGCTCGCCGTAGGAGCCGTACAGGTCGGCCACGGGCCGTACCCCTTCCCTTGTGCGGTCCGTCCGGTCAGAAGTCGGGGCAGAGGTGTTCGTGCACTGCGTCCAGGATCTTCCCGCCGGTCTTCGGGGTGTTGATGTCGGGCAGGCCGGTCGGGAGGGCGAACCGCTCCAGCGTCTGCCGGATCAGCCGGTCCCTGTCGTCCGGGGAGGCCTTGATGGAGCCGCACTGGTCCAGTCCGCGGCTCACGGCCTGCTCGTCCGTGCCGGGCTCCGAGATGCGGCGGTCGATGGCGTCCAGCGCCTCGAGGAACCGGTACCGGGCCGTGGTGCTCGGCTCGGGCGGGAGGCCGGCGGCTCCGCGGGCCTTGTCCTGGTCCTCGGCGCCGATACCGGCCGACCGGCTGCCGCCGTCGTCCCCGGCGGGGGGCTCCTCTTGGCCGCCGCACGCGGTGAGCGCGAGGGCGAGTACGGCCAGAGCGGCGGCGGTCGTGGTGCGGGTGCGCATGGTCCCCCCGGGGATGTCCGGTGCTGTGGGGAAGCATGGCGGGTGTGCGGCCGGCACGGGGCGCCGGGGCCGGTCCGGGAGACAGGTCCACTGCCCGGAGCCGCGCGGGCATGTTCCGGCTCTCCGAAGCGTTGGTATCTTCGATGGTGGACTTTTCGTATGGTTGAAGGGAGTCGGCCCATGACGCGCAGTGGCGGCAATGCCGAGCGGGACGGGGCACCACTGCGGCCACGCGAGGACTTCTTCATCGCCGAGCGTCCCGGATACCTGCTCCACAAGGCGGCGCTGCTGCTGCTCGAGGACGTGGAGAAGGCCCTGGAGACGGTCGGCATGCGCAGCAGGTACTTCTTCGTGCTGGCCTCGCTGGCCGGAGGGCCCGAGCTCTCCCAGCAGGACCTGAGCCGGCTGCTCAACCTCGACCCGACCACGGTCGTGACGGTCATCGACGAGATGGAGCGCAACCAGCACGTCGAGCGGCGGCGCAACCCCGCCGACCGGCGGCGCTACAACCTGATCCTCACCGACGCCGGCCGTGCGGCGCTGGCTGCGGTGGACAGTGTGGTCACCGAGGTCGAGACGGCGTTCTTCGGCACGCTCGACGACGACGAGCGCGAAGTGATGCGCAGGATGCTCGACCGGATGCTGGCGGGCCGCTGGCCCGCGTCCGTCTGTTCCGACTGACCGGAACGGGCGGCACGGAGGTGAGTTGACGGCGGCGCCGGTGGCGTTGGCGGTGGTGCGGGCGGGCCCTTGAGGGTCCGCCCGCTTTCGTTTGCCCGCCGGTCCCCTTCGTCTGCCCTCCCTCTGCCCTTCGTCTGCCCTCGTCCGTCCGCCGGTTCCCTCTGCTTCCCCGCCGTCCGTCCGTGACCGCGTGTGGGTCCTGTTGCGGGGCGGGGCGGGTGGCGGCCGGATCCTTGTCACTCACCGTGACTGCGGTTGACCTCGACTTTCCAATCATCTATTTTTCCATCATCGATGAATCCGGTTGATAGGAGAGTCCCCGTCATGTCCGCAGAACGCGCACCATCGCCCGCAAGGTGGTGGACCCTGGGGATCGTCGCGTTGGGCACGTTCATGCTGATGCTCGACCTGAGCGTGGTGGCCGTCGCGCTGCCGGCGATCCACGAGTCCCTGGACAGCAGCTTCGCCGACCTGCAGTGGGTGTTCGACGCCTACGCCCTCACCCTCGCGATCTTCCTGGTGGCAGCGGGCTCACTCGCCGACCGGCTCGGCCGCAAGCGGCTCTTCCAGGTGGGCTTCGTCATCTTCACCATCGCCTCGCTCGCCTGCGGCCTGGCCGGCGACGCCACCGCGCTGAGCCTCTACCGCGCCGTGCAGGGCGTCGGCGCGGCCGTCATGTTCGCGGTCGGCCCGGCCATGCTCAGCCACGAGTTCCACGGCAAGGAGCGGGCCACCGCCTTCACCGTGTTCGGTGCCGCCGTCGGTGTCGCCGTCGCTGCCGGACCGCTCATCGGCGGTTCGCTGACCAGCTCGCTGTCCTGGCGCTGGATCTTCTACATCAACGTGCCGGTCGGCATCCTCGCCGTCCTCGTCGGCGCGCTGCGGGTGCGCGAGTCGCTCAACCGGCGGGCCTATCCCACCGACTGGGCCGGGCTGGTCACCTTCAGCATCGCGCTCGGGGCCCTGGTGTTCGCCACCATCCGGGCGCCCGAGGAGGGCTGGACCAGCGTCAACACGCTCGGCCTGTACGCGGCCAGCGCCGTCTTCCTGCTGGTGTTCCTGTTCATCGAGCGGCGCCTGGGCGAGCGCGCGATGATCGACCTGGCGTTCTTCCGCAACCGCACCTTCGTCGGCATCTCCCTCGTCGCCATGATCGGCAACGCGGGGGCCCTGCCGTCGGTGTTCTTCGAGACCAGCTACCTCCAGAACATGCTGGGCATGGACGCCTGGGACGCGGGGCTGCGGTTCCTTCCGCTGACGGCCGCGATGTTCGTGGCCGGCGCGATCGGCGGCGGACTCATCGGCAAGGTTCCCTTCCGGGTGCTGCTCGGCGGCTCCACCCTCGTCATGGCGATCGGCCTGCTCTTCCTCAACCTGGCGGAGGTCGACTCGGCCTGGACCGTGCTCCTGCCGGCCCTGATCATCGCCGGCTTCGGCATGGGCGCCTTCAACCCGACCCGGGCGGCGCTGGCCATCGGCGTCGCCGAACCGGCCAAGTCCGGTGTCGCGTCCGGCATCAACGAGACCTTCCAGCAGGTCGGTGTCGCCGTCGGGATCGCGGGTGTGGGCGCCTTCTTCCAGAACCGCGTGGCCGACGAGTTCGCCGCGTCGGCGGTCGGACAGCAGATGGGTGATGCCGCCGCCGAGGAAGCCGCCCACGGCATCAGCGCCGGCGCGTTCGACGCGGTCGCCGCGAACGCGGGTGCGCTCCAGGAGCAGGTGGTCGCCGCCGGACGGGACGCGTTCATGACCGCGTTCCACGGCGCCATGACCCTCTGCGCGATCCTCGGGTTCATCGCCGCGCTCATCGGCTTCCTGATGCTGCGGACCAAGGACCTCCACGCGAGCGCACTGTCGACGATCCCGCCGGACCTCGACGAGGACGGCGAGCTGCGGCCGGACGTGCCGGTGGGCGCGCCCTCCTGATCCGCTCTCGACCCACTGTCGCCGCACGGCGGCACCGACGTGACGCCGACGCCCGGCCGGGACATCCCGGCCGGGCGTCTTGTGTGCCGGCAGGGAACCGCTGGGGCGGGTGATTTTTGAATCCGTGTCAATTGTGAATTCAACCGAAGGGAAAGGTGGGTGAAGTGGAATTCGCGCGTCCTTCATTTGCTGTGAACGGAATTTAAAGTTCCGACCTGATCGAATATTCGCGCAAAGGGAACGTAAAATAGTGACGGGCATCACAAACCGGCAAGGCTTGTGAATGTTAGAGTCCTGACGTAGAGCGAAGCCGCCCATGGCGGCGGCAGGTTGCCGAATGCGCAACCACTACGGGGGAGATCTTGGGGAGGGGTGACCGGGCGAGATTCCGGTCGACTCCCGCCGAGACACACGCATACGTCACGGGGGACGTTCGAGTGAACCGCATTCTGTTCGGCTGTTGCCGTAGATGACGCCGGTGCCGGCGTCCGGCCGACGTCGGTGACCTGCCCTTTTTCTGATGCCCGCGTCCGGTGCCCCTGTGCGGTCCGGACGGCGGTGCCCTTTTCGCCCGAGCCGGTGCCGCGGCACAACGCCGTGCTGAGCGCCACTCCGGGCCGATTCCTGCACGGCCGAAATCCATCGGAAGTCGCCGGCTGACGCCTGGCGTGTTCCGTGGAAAGGACCGGCCGGTGCCGACTTCGTCTTTGTCATGCGCTGAAATGGAGTGCTCCATGCGCGAATTCGTGTCCGAAAAGCAGCTTGCAGGCATCCTCTTCGACGAACCGGAAAAGCGTCCGATCGATGCTGCCGCTCCGGCCGAAGCGCTGGAGGAGTGGCTGGGCGACCCCGATGTGGAGGCGAACTCCTTGTCCTTCGCCCGGAGCCTGGAGCTCGACGAGCGTGAGGAATTGCCGGCCGACGGAATCGGCCGGGTGCGGGCCTTCGGATTTCACCGGTACTTCGTGCCCGACTGGCTGGGCGGAGACCTCCGGAGCACCGAGGAACTGCTGATGCTCACCCGGGTGATCGCCCGCCGCGACATGAACGTGGCCGTGAGCGAGAGCACCCAGATCTGGATGATGCTCGCCTGGATCGGAGGCGACGCCGGACAGCGGGCCCAGTGGGCGAGCACGGTGCTGCGCGGAGGGGTCGTCCCCTGCCTGGCCTACTCGGAGCCCGGCCACGGCGCCGACCTGGCCGCCAACGAACTGGTGGCCACCCCGGACGACGGACAGTACGTCCTCACCGGCGAGAAATGGCCCATCAACCGGGGCCGGACCTCGACCCATGTGGTGCTCCTCGGCACCACGGGCGACGACGGCGTGCCGGCCAAGCGCAAGCAGTCCATGTTCCTCGTGGACAGGTCGCGCGTCGTCTCCGGCGAGGTGACCGGCGTACCCCGCGTCCCCACGTACGGCCTGCGCGGATGCGACATCAGCGGAGTCTCCTTCGACGACGCCCGGGTGGACGCCTCCGCCCGGCTGGGCGCCGAGGGGGAAGGGCTCGAACTGTCCTTGCGCGGCCTGCTGATCACCCGCACCCTGTGCACCGGCCTGTCCCTCGGCACGGGCGACACCATGCTGCGCACGGTCGGCTGCTTCCTCTCCGGCCGGACCCTGTACGACGGGCCGGCGAGCGAGATCCCGTACGTCACCGAGTCCCTCGCCAACGCCTACCTGAGCCTGCTGGTCGCCGAGTGCGAGAGCCTGGTCGCGATGCGCGGACTGCATCTGTACACCGAGGAGTTCAGCGTCTGGGGCAACGCCGCCAAGGTCCAGGTGGCCCGCCTCGTCGACTTCGCCGGCAAGGCGCTCGCCCGCACGCTGGGCGCCCGGTACTACATGCGGGCGGCGGAACACGTCGGCATCTTCCAGAAGATGCTCCGCGACGGCGCCGTCGTGTCCGTCTTCGACGGCAGCGAGCCGGTCTGCCTGGACAGCATCACCCAGCAACTGGCCGCCCTCGCCAAGTCCCACGAGCGGCCCCGTGACGAGGACTGGAGCACGCTGTACGACCTGCGGGCCGAACTGCCCCCGTTCCAGCCGGCCCGGGTGAGTGTGTTCGGCCGCGGCCGGGACGCGACCTTCGCCAGCCTCCCCTCGCTCATCGACCGTCTCGCCGGCCTCGCACCCGACGCCGGCTGCGACGAGGAACGGCTCACCGCACTGCGGACCCGGGCCGAGGAGCTGCGCACACGGCTCGACGCGCTCTACGCGCGTTTCCACGACCTGCGCAGGGCGCCGGCGGCCACGCCGCCGGCCTCCGCCAAGACCACCCCGCCGCGGCTGATGAGGCTGGCGGAGGACCTGTGCGCCCTGCACGCCAAGGTCGCCGCCCTCGGGATCTGGCTCCACAACCGGGACCACCTCGACGCGTTCTTCGCCGACGGGGCCTGGCTCGAGGCCGCCCTGGCCCGTGAGCAGGTCCACCAGTACGAGGTCGGCGACCTCGACCCCCGGACCGCCCGCACCCTCTTCGACCGCATGAACTCCCAGCGCGAGAAGCACGAGTTCTTCTCCCTCAGGACCATGCGCCAGGCCGCCCCGGGCGCACACGAAGCGCACCACGGCACGGACCGGCCGGCCTCCGCCGCCTGACCCGGCACCCGCCCACCGGACGATCGACCGCCCGCCGGACGACCGCCCGTCACACGATCCACCTGCTCACCTGCTCACCTGCTCACCTGCTCACCTGCACACCGGAAGGTTTCGACCTGCGATGAACACCACCGACATGACGCTCGACGACGTGAAGCGCGTCCTCGCCCAGGCGGTCGCCGCCGAAGCCGGCGTACCCGCCGCCGACCTGGCCACCGACCAGCCGTTCACCTCGTACGGCCTCGACTCCATGGCGGCGCTCGCCGTCGGTATGGAGATCGAGGACGCCTGCGGGCTCTCCGACCTGCCGGTGGACCTGCTGTGGGACCACCCGACGGTCGACAGCCTCTCCGAGGCGCTCTGGAACCTGATGAACACCGTGCCCGTCCCGGCCGCCGCGGACGGCCGACGATGACGACCGGAACCCCCATGACCACCGCATCCCCGGCGGCTGCCACGCCGCCGCCCGCCAACGCGCAGCAGGCCGGTCTCTGGTTCATCCACGAGACCGACCCCCAGTGCTCCGCCTACCACATCGTGTTCGGCGCCGAGGTCACCGCCGACGCCGCACTCGGCCACCGGACCGAGGAGATCCTCCGCGACCTGATGGCCGAGCACGACGCCTTACGCGTCTGCTTCCAGCCCGGCGAGAACGGGCCGGCGCAGCGGGTCCAGGAGTCCGTGCCGCTCGACATCCGGCACACCGACGCCCGCGGCACGGACCCCAAGACGCTGCGGGACCGCGTCAGGACCGACACCCGCGCACCGTTCGACCTGTCCCGGCCGCCGCTGTGGCGCATCCACCTGTACCGGACCGCCGAGCGCACCTGGGTGTTCGCGGCCGTGCTGCACCACGCCGCCGCCGACTTCTGGTCACTGGCCCTGCTGCTCGGCGAGGTCCGTGCCCGACTGGAGGGAACACAGGGGCGGTTCACCCTGGACGGCGGCGCCTTCGCGTCCTACGCCGGGCAGCAGCGGACCTTCCTGGCCGGGGGGAAGGCCGCCGCGCTGGTCGCCGACGAGGCGGCACGGCTCGCCGACGCGCCTCCCGGTCTCGACCTGTACGGCGACCGGCCCAGGCCGCCGGCCCCGACGTACGAGGGCGGCTCGACACCGTTCGCCCTGTCGGCCGAAGCGACCGACACCGTGAGGGAGTTGGCGCGCGAGGCCGCGGCGACGCCGTACATGGTGCTGCTGTCGGCCTACTTCGTGCTGCTGAGCCGGCTGAGCGGCCAGTCCGACGTCCTGGTCGGCACCCCGACCTCCGGCAGACTGCAGCGCCAGTACCGCGACGCGCTCGGCAACTTCGTCAACACCGTCGTCGTACGCGGTGAGGTCGAGGAGACCGCGACGTACCGGGAGGTGCTCGCCTCCGTACGGGCCCGGGTGCTCGAGGCGATGCGGGCCCAGGAACTGCCGTTCCCCTGGCTGGTCCGGGAACTCGCGCCGCCCCGCGACCCGAGCCGTACCCCGCTGTACCAGGCCGGATTCGCCTGGGACCGGCTGCCGTTCCTCACCGACATGGACGCCTTCTTCCTGCTGGACCCGGACCGGACCGCCGAACTGGCCGTCGCCGGCGCCACCTTGCGGCCCTACCCGGTGCCGCAGCAGGAGGGCCAGACGGACCTGTGGGTCGAGATGGGCGGGGAGCGGGACGGCGCCTTCGCGGGTGTCCTGCGCTACAACACCGATCTCTTCGAGCCGGGTACGGCCCGCGACCTGGCCGCCGCCTTCGTCGCGACCGTGGAGAGCCTGGTCCGGCAGCCTGACGCACCGCTGCACAGCCTCGCCCGGGGCGACGAACGCCAGTCGGCGCGGCTCGCCGCCCAGGGCTCCGGCCCCGTACGCGCGCTGCCCGACGCCAGGCTCCCGGACCTCTTCCGGGACCAGGTCCGGCGCACCCCCGACGCGACCGCCCTGGTCGCCGACGGCGAGGAGTGGAGCTACGCGCGGCTGCTGGCGCGGACCGAGGAGGTCGCGGCGGCCCTGCGCACCGCGGGCATCACCGCGGGCGACCGGGTCGCGGTGATGGCGGAACGCGGGGCCCCGCTGGTGGCCTCCCTGCTCGGCGTGCTGGAGGCCGACGCCGCCTACGTGCCCCTGGACCCCAAACTGCCGGTGGAGCGGCTCGCCTACATGGCCGAGGACTCCCGCGCGCGGCTGCTGCTCGGTGAGCGCGGCACGGGGGAGAACACGCTGCCCGGACTCGGACTCCCCGTGCTGCGACTGGACGACCTGGCGGCGGGCGTCACCGGAGCCGGAAGCGCGGAGCGGACGGGTGCGGAGGGGACGGGTGCGGAGGGGACCGGCAGGGAGGCGCCGGACAGGGA
>NZ_LIQT01000324.1 GCF_001418415.1 Streptomyces hirsutus | reverse complement strand
ACCTTGGAACCTGCGGCGGCCCCGGCTCAGGAGGCCGCCGCAGGTTCCAAGGTCATCGGGTACTTCACCGAATGGGGCACCTACGACCGCGCGTACCACGTCAAGAACATCGAG
Organism: Streptomyces hirsutus; assembly: GCF_001418415.1. Classification (GTDB taxonomy): domain Bacteria; phylum Actinomycetota; class Actinomycetes; order Streptomycetales; family Streptomycetaceae; genus Streptomyces; species Streptomyces hirsutus. Next base: position 4,353 of record NZ_LIQT01000324.1, on the reverse strand, counting down.
ACCTCGGGCTCCGCGGACAAGCTCACGCACATCAACTACGCCTTCGGCAACGTCACCGGCGGCACGTGCGCGATGGGCGACGCCTACGCGGCCACCGAGCGGGCCTACACCGCCGCCGAGTCCGTCGACGGCGTGGCCGACACCTGGGACCAGCCGCTGCGCGGCACCTTCAACCAGCTGCGCGAGCTGAAGCAGAAGCACCCCGACCTGAAGGTGCTGTGGTCGTTCGGCGGCTGGACCTGGTCCGGCGGCTTCGGCGAAGCCGCGAAGGACCCGGCCGCGTTCGCCCGGTCCTGCTACGACCTGGTCGAGAACTCGAAGTGGGCCGACGTCTTCGACGGCATCGACATCGACTGGGAGTACCCGAACACCTGCGGCGCCGGCTGTGACACCAGCGGCCGGGAGTCCTTCACGGATCTGATGTCCGCGCTGCGCTCCACGTTCGGCTCCGGCAACCTGGTCACCGCGGCGATCACCGCCGACGCCACGGCCGGCGGCAGGATCGACGCGGCGGACTACGCCGGCGCCGCCGGGTACGTCGACTGGTACAACCCGATGACGTACGACTTCTTCGGCGCCTGGGACGCCGCCGGTCCCACCGCCCCGCACTCGCCGCTGACCGCCTACGACGGCATCCCGAAGGCCGACACGCACACCGCGGCGACCATCGCGAAGCTCAAGGGTCTCGGTATCCCGGCCTCCAAGCTGCTGCTCGGCATCGGCTTCTACGGCCGCGGCTGGACGGGCGTCACGCAGTCCGAGCCCGGCGGCACCGCGACCGGTCCGGCGACGGGTACGTACGAGCCGGGCATCGACGACTACGAGGTGCTCAAGGAGAAGTGCCCGGCGACCGGCACCGCGGGCGGTACCGCCTATGCCAAGTGCGGCGACGACTGGTGGAGTTACGACACCCCGGCCACCGTCGCGACCAAGATGGACTACAAGGACCAGCAGGGTCTCGCCGGCACGTTCTTCTGGGAACTGAGCGGCGACACCGCGAACGGTGAACTGATCGGCGCGATCAGGTAGCCGCGGGCGGGCACGCCTGGGGCGGAGGTTCCACGGGGGGACCTCCGCCCCAGGCGCGGCGTCCGTCGTGTCAGGCGTCGCGGCGGGCGGGCTCCGGGGCCGGGTGCGCGGGGTCCAGTTCCTCGATGGCGCGCATGGCTCCGCCGAGCGTCTTCACCAGCAGCTCGCACATGGTCTCGCGGGGCAGCCCGGGGCGGTCGATCCAGTCGAGGGTGGCGCCCTCGACGCTGCAGACCCAGGACAGCAGGCCCATCCGCGCCACGGGCGTGATGTCGGAGGTCCCGTACGCACCTTCGGCGATGGTCGCGACGATCGCCTCGCGCACCCCGTCCCGGACGGCGTGCACCTCGGCGTCGAAGCCGACGCCGCCGCTGACGATCGTGCGGTACGCGGCCTGGTTGTGCTCGGCGTAGCGCAGATAGCTGTCGACGGTGCGGTGCACCCGCTGGGCGGGCGGCAGTTCGACACCATCCGCGGCGAAGGCGACCAGGCCTGCGACCGAGTCCTGGATGATGGCGAGGTAGTAGCCCCGCTTGGAGTGGAAGTAGTAGTAGATCAGCCCCTTGGCAACATGCGCCTGACGTGCGATGTCGTCCATGGAGAGCGCGTCGTACGACGTGTCGGCGAACAGTTTCCTGCCGATGGCGATGAGTTCGGCACGACGTGCCAGCGAACGCTCGGTGCTGCGCGCTCCGGGACGCACGGCGGACTGCTGACTGATGTTCAATCCTCACCTGGTTTCCTGCGGAGGGCGGGACATCCGCAGTATGGCAGGTCGGCCTCGGGGGAGGGCGGAGCCGTCCGGAGCCCGGAACAGCCCGAAGGCCGGCGCGGCCCGAAGGTCAGAGGAGTCCGAGCTGCGTCACGAACATCGCGACGACCACGACGAGGATCCATCCCATGAGGTGCTCGAGGATCTTCGGGCCGTCCTCCCGGGGGCCTCCGGTGCGAGCACCGGGGACGGCGGGGGCGGTGACGGTGGCTGCGTTCGCGGTCATGGCTTCTCGCTGGTCTCGGGGGGCCGTGGACTCCCCCACGACGCTGTCCACCTTGCCACCGCAGGCGGCTTTTGCGGCCGAGAGCTTGGTCACACGGTACGTGCCGGGGCGGTGCGACAAGCCCTCCGACGCCCTTCGGACGACCGGACGGAGCCCGCCGCACGGACCGGTTCGGCGCGGGTGCCGAGCTGTACGGCTCCCGGGTACCGGTGCACCGTCCGGCACCGCCCGGGAGCGCAGGCGTTCAGTCCGGCAGAGCGGTCTCCGGCTGCCCCGGCTCCCCGTGCTCAGTTTGGACTCCGCAGCCCGGTCCCGGTCCTGGAGGGAAGCCGGGCTACCGGCCCCCGTCACCGGGATCACGGCCCGGGAGCGGGCGAGCAGCCGACCCGGAGCTCCAGCCCGCAGTGGGCCGCGCTGGTCGAGGGCCCTCTGCGCCTCGTCGTGCCGGAGGAACATCGACTCGGCCGCCGGGACGCGCCCGGCCCCAGCGAGCCGGCGGCCGGTCCCCGGGTGCTCGGCCCCTTCAGGGCCAAGGTGTATCCGCAGCGCTGCACCGAGCGCGCAGGCTTCGCCCCGGAGGTGCCCGGCCCCACCGGCTGCTTCGTCGCCCGCGCCCTCGCCGCCGTGGGAAGGAGCGTCTCCCTGGTGGTCAGGTCAGTCCGAGCGACCGCAGAACGCGCTGCTGACGTGGTGTTGAACCGACGGGCCAGAAGATGTAGCAGACTCCACCCGTCCCCCCTCTGACCTGCCCGTTCGCGTCGTATCGCTTCGTCCGCAGCCAGATGTTCTCCCATTCGCGGCGCCGGTAGACACGGCGGACCGACGCGTTGTCCGGGGAGGCGGGGTCGTTGGCGACGACGTCGCCGTCGGGAGTGAAGCCGATCACGGTCATGAGATGCCCGGCGGTGCCGTACCCCGCTCCGGTCAACTCCTCCTCCCGGAAGGACTGGGACGTGATGACCGGGATGCCCGCCGCGATCAGCGTCTCCAGGTCGGTCAGCGAACCGAGCCGGGTGACGACGCCCTGAAGGCCCTCGAAGGTGGCCGCGTAGGCCGCGTTGAACGGCCAGTTGCCACAGCCCGCGTACTGGTGGTCGTAGGTGTGGCGGGCCGCGTGGCACACCTGCGGGTCGGCGTAGGACGGGTCGACCCAGGCCAGTTGCTCCTCGGTGAGCCGGCCGCCCCAGTACTCGACGATCATCTGCGAGGAGGTCGGACTGCACCAGGCCTCGCCGCCGTTGTCGTACTCCGGGTACTGGCCCTTGTGGATCTCCTGCGAGTAGCGCGGGACGATCAGCTCCCGGGCCGTGCGGGGCGTGGACGCCGGGACGGTGAAGCGGTCGGGGATGTCGGAGCCCATCGCCCCGAGCCGCCACACGGTCGGGGTGAGCTTCGTGCCGGGACGGCGGTAAAGGGTCAGCCGCAGCCGGTACGAGACCAGGCGCAGGCCCGAGGCCGCGTCGTCGACGGCGAGGGTGTCGGTCCACACCGTGCTCCGGCCGTCGCTCTGGTCGTCCACCGAGGTGCGCCGGATGTCCTGGTCGTCGGCCGCCCAACGGCCCATCACGTACCAGGGGGTGTCGGTGCCGTCCGTGTACGTGCCCTGCAGCTCGGTCTGGATCCAGGTGCCGCCGGGAGTGCGCGCGTTCCAGGAGACGATGGCCTCCGTCGCCGGCACGGTGAGCCGGTGGACGGGCGAGGTCCAGGTCGCGTACTCCCATGCGGCGGTGCGGTCGGTGTGCGGATCGGTGTAGTCGGTGGTGCCGGCCGCCTTCGCGATCACCAGGCCGGGACGGACGCCCGCGACGGCCCGGGTGCCCTCGGCGCGGCCGGCGTGCCAGTCGCCGTACGAGGTCCAGGCCCGGTTGTCGACGCGGCGGGCCGCGGCCGCTCCGGGATCCGCGGAGCCGGCGGACCGGCCGGTCGCGGTGCCGGCGGAGGCCGGGCCCGCGCTCGACGCGACGGTGGCGACGACCGCCGCGGCCAGGAGGGTTCTGCGGGACGGCTGTTCGGCTCTGCTCATGGGCGAAGGACCCCCCGGGTGTCGGAGTCGGACTCGGACTCGGAGTCGCCCCACCCGGTGGACGCGGGTCCGAGGGACCGTGTCCACCGGGTGGGACGACGCCCGCCCACTATGGACGCATCGGGGCGGGCCCCGCCAGCACCCCGGACCGTGCCGCGCCGACCGTCATCGGACTCGACCAATGGCACGCGCGGTGGCGGCAGGCGGCCCGGCGTTTCGGCCGGTCCGGCGGCCCGGCGGCTGCGCGGATCGTTCCGTGAGGCAAGCAGGTCCTAGAGTGGACTCCGCCACCGTCTCCCCCGC
>NZ_LIQT01000323.1 GCF_001418415.1 Streptomyces hirsutus | reverse complement strand
GGCAAGACCACCTTCGTCGGCAGCGTCTCCGAGGTGCCCCCGGTGCACATGGAGGGGACCATCACCCGGGCGAGCGCCCTGGTCGACGACCTGGCCCGCACGCCGGCCAAGTCCACCACCACCGTCGGCGTGGACTTCGGGCGCAAGCATCTCGGCGACGACCTCGTGCTCTACCTGTTCGGCACCCCGGGTCAGGCCCGGTTCAGTTTCCTGTGGCAGGAGTTGATCGTCGGTGCCCTCGGCGCTCTGGTCCTCGTCGACCCGCGCGACCTGGACGCCTCCCACGAAATTCTCGGCCTTCTGGAAGAGAACGGCGTCCCGTACTCGGTCGCGGTCAACCAGTTCGACGGCGCCCCCTGCCACCCGCTCGAAGAGGTCCACGAGGCCCTCGCGCTGGAGGGCCACACACCGCTGACCGTGTGCGACGCCCGCGAGCGAGCGTCCTGCATGCAGGCCCTGATCCAGCTCACCGAATACCTCGCCCGTCTCGCGCACCGTCTGGAGCCCCGACCGTGAGCACCGCGACCCACCGCATCCCTCTGTACGAAACGGCCTTCGCCCAGAACCCGCACGCCGCCTATCGGCGCATGCGCGAGCAGTGCGGCCCCCTGGTTCCCGTGGACCTGGCCCCCGGCGTGCCCGCCACGCTGGTCGTCGGGTACGAGGAGGCCCGCCGCATCCTCGGCGACCCGCAGCGCTTCCCCGCCGACCCGCGCCGGTGGCAGACGTCCGTCCCCGACACCTGCCCCATCCGGCCGATGATGGAATGGCGCCCCAACGCCCTGCGCTCGGCCGGCGCCGAGCACGCCCGCTACCGGGCCGCGAACACCACCGCCCTCGGGGCCGTCGACCAGCACGCGCTGCGCGACCACGTCGAACTGGTCGCCGAGCAGACCATCAAAGCCTTCAAGGCCGCAGGCAGGGCCGATCTGCTGTCGCAGTACTCCTGGCCCCTGGCGTTCCAGACGCTCAGCCACCTGCTCGGCTGCCCCGACGAGGTCGGCCACCGGATCGCCGACGGGATGACGAAGATCTTCGATGGGGTCAACGCCTCCATCGGCAACCAGATCCTCGTCCAGGCCGTCGCGGACCTCGTCGCCCTGCGCCGCCGGCACCCCGGCGACGACGTGACCAGCAGACTCCTCACCCATGTTGCCCGGCTCGACGACACGGAGATGGGACAGCAGCTCATCACCCTCTACGGGGCCGGCATCGAACCGCTGACCAACCTGATCACGAACACCCTCCTGGAGATGCTCACCAACCCCGAGTTCTCCGGGGACCTGCACGCCGGCGACGCCTCGGTCCGCGAAGCCCTGGACAGCGTCCTCTACCGCGACCCCCCGCTCGCGAACTTCGCGATGACCTACCCGCCCCGGCCGGCCGATATCGGCGGATTCCTGCTGCCGGCCGACCAGCCGGTGGTCATCAGCTACGCGGCCTGCAACAACGATCCCGCCCTGGGACCACACCGGCCGCTGGGCAACCGGGCTCATCTCGCCTGGGGCGCCGGCCCGCACAGCTGCCCGGCCAGCTCGCACGCCTACCTCATCGCCGAAGGCGCCATCCTCCACATCCTCGACGCGCTGCCCGAGATGGACCTCGACGGCCACCGCGACGACCTCATCTGGCGCCCCGGCCCCTTCCACCGCTCCCTGGCCGCTCTGCCCGTCACCTTTCCCACCAGCTGAAAGTGACCCCGCCGTGCCCGAACAGCAGATACTCGTCCTCGACCCCACCGCCACCGATCCGGACACCGAACACCAGGCCCTGCGCGAGCGCGGCCCGGCGACCCTGGTGGACATCCTCGGCGTGCGCGCCTGGTCCGTCTCCGACCCGGCCCTCCTCAAGCAGCTGTTGACCAGTAAGGACGTCTCCAAGGACGGCCGCGCCCACTGGCCGACCTTCGCCCAGACCGTACCCACCTGGCCGCTGGCCCTGTGGGTCGCGGTGCAGAACATGTTCACCGCCTACGGCGCCAACCACAGCCGCCTTCGCCGCATGGTCGCCCCCGCCCTCTCGGCCCGCCGCACCGCCGCCCTCCAGCCGGACATCGAGGCCCTCGTGACCGGCATCCTCGACGACCTCGACATGCTCCCGGCCGGTGAGACGGTCGACCTGCGTGAGCACCTGGCCTACCCGCTGCCGATCGCGGTCATCGGCAAGCTCATGGGCGTCCCCGCCGACCGGCGCACCGAGTTCCGCACCGTGGTGGACAACGTGTTCGCCACCCACCTCACCGCCAAGGAGCAGGCTGGGAACACCGCCGCCCTCTACGGTCTGCTGGACGCCCTGATCGAGACCAAGCGCAGTGAGCCCGGCGAGGACATGACCTCACGGCTGATCGCCACCCGCGACGACGAGGGCGACGGTTCCGCCTTCAGCCACGCCGAGCTGCGCGACACGCTCCTGCTGATGATCAGCGCCGGGTACGAGACCACCGTCAACGTCATCGACCAGGCCATCACCACCCTGCTGACCGACCCGGAGCAGCTCGGCCACCTCCGCGCCAGCCGTGCCCACTGGAGCGACCTCGTCGAGGAGACCCTGCGGCACGAACCCGCCGTCAAACACCTGCCCCTGCGCTACGCCCTCACCGACCTCCCCCTGCCCGACGGACAGACCATCGCCGCAGGCGAGGCGATCCTCGCCTCCTACGCCGCCGCCAACCGCCATCCCCACTGGCACGGCGAGTCCGCCGACCGCTTCGACCTCACCCGGCCCACGAAGGACCACCTGGCCTTCGGCCACGGCGTGCACTTCTGCCTCGGCGCCCCACTCGCCCGCCTCGAAGTCGCCACCGCCCTGCAGCAGCTGTTCGACCGGTTCCCCGACATCCGCCTCACCGTCCCCGCGACCGAACTGAAGCCGCTTCCTTCGCTGATCAGCAACGGACACCAGGCCCTGCCCGTACACCTGCGCCCGTACGCCCGCTGATCACCACTTCAGTCTGGAAGACCGTCGTGGCCACCGCCCCGACCACACCGCTCTGCCGGATCCGACCCACCGTTTGGGTCCTGACACCTCGTTCAGAGGCTGCTCCGTTCTGACGGACGAACTGGCGAGGAACGGGTGTACCCCCTCATCGGCCACGGCAGTCCGCTGGAACGAAAGGAAACTGATGAAGACCTTCCATGCCATCCTCGTCGCCTCCGCAGTGGGGGCCATAGGGATCTGGTTCGCCGAACGCCGGCACCGTCAGCGGCTCACGATGGACGCGGCGGAGATCCATCAGCGTTTACTCTCCGATATCGCAACGAACCCGGAGCAACAGGCTCTCTGGGCGCCCGACGGTATGTCCGCCGAAGAGTACGCGCAGCTGGTCCACTCCAACCGCGTGATCAGCTTCCTGTCGGCGAAGTACCGCGTGGGACTGCTCGACAAGGTCGCTCTGCGCGTGCAGGCCCGCGCAGTGATGCAGCGCACCGGATGCCGGGCGTACTGGGCCCGCTTCGGCGCCTTCCGCAAGGAGGAGGCGGCGGACCGCGTTGACCGGTCGTTCAACGCGGTGTTCGACGACGAGTACACCGCTGCTGCCGATGACGCGGAGTCCATCGCCGCCTAGAACCGGAGTCTCCTCCTTTCCACCGTGAGCACCTCCGTGCCCGTTCAGGGGAAGGTCCGAGCCCCAGCCCGGAGGAGACGGTGTTGTGCGCGCTCCAGCCGCGCTCCATCCCGGAGTTGCGGGCGGCCCATTCAACTGCCCGCACCCTCTCACCGCATCTGTGTCCACGGATGAAGGTCACCCGTGCTGCAGGCCGTCCGCCGCCTCTCAGTCCCCCAAAAAATGACCACTCTCAGGAGATTTCGCCGTGTCATCGGACACAATTCGACCGGTCTCGCCCCAGATCCGCGCGACCCCTCGCGCCTTACTTCTCGACCTCGACGGTGTGCTGCTTGACACCCGTCCCGTCATGAAGGAGGCGTGGAAACAGGTCCAGAAGGCTCACAGTCTCGATATCCCGTTTACCGTGTACGAACGCCAGTTGGGGCGTGAGTTCAGCGACATCATGCAGCGGCTCGAGGTCATCGACATCGACGCAGCCCGCCAGACGTATGAGACCGCGTCCGTGGCCGCAGCGCATCTGGCACACGAGTTCCACGGCGTCGTGGAAGTGCTCCACGCTTTCGTAGCCGCCGACTGGCGGCTGGGGGTCGTGACGTCCAAGCACCTCGACCGCGCCGCTCCGCTCCTCTCACGGCTCGGATGCCCCTTTGCCGCTGTTCGTACCCCGGCCGGAGTGGGCCGGGCGAAGCCGGCACCGGACCCGATACTCCTGGCGCTGGTCGACCTCGGGGTCGATCCAGCAGCAGCTGTGTATGTCGGGGACATGGCGGTCGACCAGGAAGCGGCAGCACGTGCTGGTGTCTCGTACGTGCACGCCTGCTGGGGGTACGGGCAGCCCACCGCACCCGCTCCGAAGGTCGCCGAGTCACCGCAGGCTCTGCTCCGGCTTCTTCACCACGCGCGCCCGTCCGAGCCCTACGTCCAGGGGAGCTTGGTGTGAACACCTTCCCCGGCGACAACCTGAGCCTGGCTCGCATCGACGACGAGGGCCAGCCGGTGTGGGCGCTCGTAGGCTCCAGCCGCGTCGATCGCATGCAGAACATGCGGATCAGAACGGCGGAGCTGGAGGCCCTGCCGATCGACGGTCAGGAACTCGTCACTCTTGTCGAAGATGTCATGTCTGCACTGGAGAAGTACAACGCTCGCCCGCGCACGCCCGGGTGTGCCGACTGGCTCCATGTGCAGCATGTGCCTGCCCGCCGCTTTGTTTCGCAGGTCCTGCGCAAGCTATTGGCCTTAAGCGCATGGGAGCCGTTCGCGGCGGCACCCGGTCCCGTCGACGTGGCGCCGCACGAAGGGCTCGTGGGAATACGTTCGAGCAGTTCACGGGAGTACCGGGCCTACACGGTCACCTGGTCGGGTATCGCCTACCTGCTCGGAGCCGCCGTGCCGCACAACCCGTCACACACAGCCCAGTTGCGCACCCTGCTTCCAGCCGACGTGGCGACCACGGAGCCGAGCCTGTTCCCCCCGGAGTTGCCGCAGAGCGGCGTCGTGGCACTGTCGTGGTCCTCCCGCCACGTCGCGACCCTGCTGCCGGTTCTCACGGAGCTGGCACGCGAGGGGCACGTCAGCGTACTCGTCGACCTCGCGACCGAGCCGGAGCAGCGGTGCCCGCCCGACAGGAACGAGCGCATACGTCTGTGCCCGGCTCCAGCCGGGCTTCTCCACCTCTCGGGCACAGTGGACGAGCTGCAGCTGCCCGATAACGGGCACGTTGTCGAGATCGGGGAGCACACCGTTCGGCTGGCTCGTCTTGTCCGGCTGTTGTCCGTGCTGTTGGAGACCAGCGCCGGGTGTACCCAGCCGTCCTGGCGCTCCACGGTCCGGACCGAGGCATGGCTTGACGGGGTCCTTGCCACGGTCCGGCCGCACACTGTTCTGGTCAGCAACGACACGAGCCCTCTCGGAGCGCTGGCCGTTCACGCGGCGGAGCGACACGGCATGAACACGGTGCACGTCCAGCACGGAGCGTGGACCGAGGAGTCGGCCGCATGGCCCACCCTCCACAGCCGCCACCTCGTCGTCATGGGCGAACGCGACGTCCCGCTCGCACGAGCTTGGGCGCGTCACCCGGAGGCTGAGGTCCACGTTCTGGGTCAGCCCCGCTTCGACGCTCTGGGCAGCCTCTACCATGAGGTCCAGCGACGGTATTTGGAGAAGCTGCTGGCTTCTGGGACGCGACACAGTCCCGCGCGCATCGCCGTCTGGGCGTGCCAGCCGTTCCGACCCGATCGGCTCCACAAGCAGGCCGGTCTCCTCTTGGGCGGTCTGCGCATGGCCGGCGGCAGCTGGGGGCTGGTCATCGCTCCGCATCCCGCGCAGAGCGACAGCATCTTCGCTCCCCTTCTCCAGGGTGCGGGGAGTCTGCCCGTGGTGGTGGCCGATCCGCGGGTCGGTGCACGCGGCTGCCTGGCCGGCGCCGATGCGGTGGTGAGCGCCTATTCGACGTGCGGCATCGAAGCAGCGCTGCTGGGCGTGCCGGTCCTCGAAATCGGCTCGCCGGGCGAGCGCACGCTCGACCTCGCCGGCCACGGCCTCGCGCAGCGGTGCAGCAGTGCACACGAGGTCGCCACAGCCCTCGCCACGCTGCACGACCGGCCCCGGCCCCGACCTCCGGTGCAGGCGGTGGATGAGGTGTGCCGGTGGCGCGGCGACAGCGCCGCCCGGGTCGCCCGCCTCATCTCCCATCGGGCCGAGAACCATGACGCGCCCTTCCACCACAACCACCACGATGCCCACGGCACGGACTCCGTGCCGGCGCAGGGCGAAGGAGCTCCTACACGATGACGCACCTGACCGCCGACAGCATGGCCGAGCTGTTCTCCGGCGCCGTCACGCTGGCCAAGTCCGGCGAGAGAGTCAGCCCCCGTGGCATGGCCACCCGGGAAGTCCGGGACGTCCACATGCTGCTCACCCGGCCACGGGCCCGCCTGCTCTACGCACCCCCCGCCAGGATCCTGAATCCGGCCTTCGCCGTGGCTGAGACTGTCTGGCACCTGTCCGGCTCGGACGCTGCGTGGATCTTCGACTACAACGCGCGGCTGCGACAGTACGCCGACGACGGCGTACTGCGCGGGGCGTACGGACCGAGGATGCGGAACTGGGCCGGCAAGGTGGACCAGTTGGGCCGTGTCGTGGAGATCCTGAAGGAGGATCCCGACTCCCGGCGGGCCCTGATCCAGCTCTACGACCCGGCCCAGGACGCCGCCGGGCACAAGAACGTGCCCTGCACCCTCGGCTTCCGCTTCCACCTGCGCGCCGGCCGCCTGCACATGGCGACCACGATGCGCGGTCAGGACGTGTGGATCGGCATGCCGTACGACGTGTTCTTCTACACCGTCCTGCACGAGCTGGTCGCCGGATGGCTCGACGCGGAGCTGGGCGAGTTCCACCTGCACGTGGGGTCGCTGCACATGTACGAGAACCACCTCGCTCAGGTCGACCAGCTGACCTCGCTCGCGGCGAGTCCGGTCATGCCCGACCTGACCACGCCGTGGAGGGGCTTCGACGGCCTGCTCGATCAGGTCGCAGCCCGCGGCGTGACCGGCCACCCCGGCTGGGACGCGATGGCCTGGACACTGCGCAGCTACCGGCTGTGGAAGGACGGCCGGCGAGAGCAAGCGTGGCGTGTGGCGGACGGGATCGACGGGCCCCTCGGTCAGGCCCTCACCGCCTGGTACGGCGAGCTGCACCGACGCGCCGGCAGTTCTGCCGCGCCCGCGACGGCCGGGGCGAGGTGACGGCCGCCATGAAGCGCACCCCCTCGGTCATCCTCGGCCTGTGCTCCTACACCCACGACTCGTCGGCAGCCCTGCTGGTGGAGGGTGAGCTGATCGGCTTCGTCGAGGAGGAACGCCTCTCCGGGCAGAAGCACACGAGGGACTACCCGACCCGCGCGGTCGAGTGGCTGCTCGGCCGGGCCGAGCTCACCGCCGCCGACGTGGATGCCGTCGCCTACAACTTCCAGCCCGCCCGCTACTTCACGGAGTCGCCCGCTGCCCTGCGCTTGGCGCTCTCCACGGCGACCCGCGACCGGGCCCTCGCAAGAGCCTGCGGGTTTGCCAAGGTGGCCGTGCGCACCCAGCGGCGCACTCGCCTCATCGGTCGGCAGTTCCCTGCCGCCCGTGTCGCGCCCATCCTGCATCACCGTGCCCACCAGCTGACAGCCTTCGCTGCCTCAGGCTGGAACGAGGCCGCCGTGCTCGTGGTCGACAGCCTCGGCGAGCGGCAGACCACCACCATCGCCCGCGGCCACGACCCACGCCGCCCCCGCACCCACACTCTGGAGTCGATCAACGATCCCGCCTCCCTGGGGTATGTGTACGGCGCTGTCACGGAGCACCTGGGCTGGCGCCGGGGCGACGAGGAGGGCACCGTGATGGCGCTGGCCGCCCTCGGCGACCCAGCCCGGTTCCGTCGCCTGTTCGCCCGGGCCGTCCGCACGACGGCGACGGGCTTCGTCATCGACCCCGTCTATTTCCCCCCGCGTGCGCTGGCCTCGGGTTACCCGCGAACATCCCTGCGCTTCGTCGCCGAGACCTGCCCCGAGCGGGACCCGAGCGAGCCGCTGACGGATGTCCACCAGGACTTGGCAGCTGCCCTTCAGGAGCGCACTGAGCTGGTGATGGTGCACCTGGCCCGCCGGGCTCGGATGCTCACCGGTTCCCGTCGTCTGTGCGTAGGGGGCGGTGTCGCCACGAACTGCGTGAGCATCGGCCGGATCATCGAGGCCGGCGTCTTCGACGAGGTCTTCGTACCGCCTGCTCCCGGCGACGCCGGCACCGCGATCGGCGCCGCTCTCGCCGTGCACGCCGACAGCCGCGGCCGACCCGTGGCCTGCGTCGCCCGCTCCTGCTATCTCGGCCCGTCCTATGAGGGCCAGCCCCTCGACCTCACGCCCTGGCCCAGCCTTCACCAGAAGAGCCTGGGCATCGAGACCGCAGAGTTCCTCGCCGACCAGCTGGCCCACGGCATGATCGTCGGTCTCTTCCAGGGCCCTGTCGAGGCCGGCCCGCGCGCGCTGGGCAATCGCTCGATCCTTGCCTCCCCCCTGGAGCCCGGCGTCGTCGAGCGGCTGAACGCCACCGTGAAGTACCGCGAGCCGTTCCGCCCCTTCGCGCCCATGGTCCTGGCCGAGCGAGCCTCGGAGTTCTTCACCCTCGGCCAGCAGGCGCCGTACATGTCCATGGCCTCCGGCGTGACGGACAAGGCGCGCGAGCACGTCCCGGCCATCGTGCACGCCAATGGCACCTCGCGGCTCCAGACCGTCACCAAGGCGCAGAACCCGTTCATACACGCGGTGTTGACCGCCTTCGCTCGCCGGACCGGCGTGCCCGTGCTGATCAACACCTCCCTCAACGTCAAGGGCAAGCCGATCTGCGGAACACCGGAGATGGCCCTGGACTGCCTGGCCGACTCCGGGCTCGACGCCCTGCTCCTCGAAGGGCGGTGGATCACCAAGTGAAGATCGGATACAGCTTCTGGGGCTTCCTCGGCAACGGGATCACCGACACCCCGGACGGAGGTCGCAGCCACCGCCGCCCCTTCGTCGACGCGCTCCTCGACCGCGGGCACGACATCGTCTTCCTGCAGGCCAACCGCGACCGGCACGAAGCCGGAGACGACCTCGGCGGCGCCTACACCTTCGACAGCGGCTGCCCTGAGATCGACGTCCTGTTCCTGGAGTGGCGCTGGGCGATCACCGGCCGCAACACGACCGTGTGCGGGATCGAAGGGCACACCTGCGACCTGCACCGCCAGGCCCAGCTTCTCAGCCGGTACACCGCGCGCCGCCGGACGCCCACCGTGATCTGGGACAAGGACCGCACCCTGTGCGCCGAGAGCGTGTGGCGCCGCACAGCACACACCGCCGTGTGCGAGGCCGCTCTCGAACCGACACCGGGCGCCCACCGCCTGCTCTTCCCCGTCGCCGACCGCCTCCTCGCCCAGGCAAACCCCCTCGCGCTCGCCGCACGACCCCGGGATGTCGTGCTCGGCTACGTCGGCAACCAGTACGACCGCGACGAGTCCTTCGACCGCTTCTTCGCCCCGGCCGCCGCCCGCTTCGAGCACTTGGTCGCCGGCAAGTGGACGAAGACCGACCGCTGGCCGCACGTCCGCTTCCTCGGCCGGATCCCGTTCGAAGCCGCCGCCGGCATCTACGGCCGGTCCCTGGCCACCGTTCTCATGCTGCCTGAGCGGTACGCCACCGTCGGACAGATGACGCAGCGCGTCTTCGAGGCGGTACTCGCCGGGTGCGTGCCCCTGGCCCCGGCGGACATCCGCTACGTCGACCGGTTCGTGCCCAACGAGCTGATCGTGCGCTCCGGCCAAGATGTGGTCGAACGGCTCTCCCACCTCCGCCTAATCGCGGGCACCCAGCAGCACGCGGACCTGATCGCCGCCTGTGTGGACCGCTTGAATCTGTTCCGTCTGAGCAAGCAGGTCGACACCCTGGAGACCGTGCTGCACGGACTCGTCCACCCGGCCGCCGCCGAGCAGGGGGCCGTCTGATGCAGACGACTCCACAGACTGTGACGCCTGGATCATCCGAACGTGTCCCGGCCGCCGGTCCCGCCGGACACTCGAGCATCCCTACGCTGGAGCACTATGAAGAAGGTCGCCATCGTCGGCTGCGGAGGCAGCGGCAAATCACATCTGGCCCGCGAACTGGGCAGGATCCTCGACGCCCCGGTGACGCACTTGGACGCCGCGTTCTACGACGACGAGTGGAACTCGCTGCCCATGGACAAGTTCGTCGACCTGCAGTGCGAGCTTGTCTCGCAGCCGCGGTGGGTGATCGACGGCAATTACAATTCGACGCTGCAGATCCGGCTCGAAGCCTGCGACACGGTGATTCTGATGGACGTGTCGACCACGGCCGCGCTCTACGGGATCTTCTCCCGGCAGATCCGGCACGGGGCCGGGCACAAGGGCAACGGGGTGCACAACCGCATCCACTGGGGCGTGATCAAGTACGTCGCGACGTACCGCCGCAAGATGCGTCCCCGTGTGATGGCCAAGATCGAGGAGTTCGCCGCGGGCCGAGCCGACGTGGTCCTGCTGGCCAACCGGCGGCAGATGCGCCGCTGGCTGCGGAAGGTCGCCGCCGAGCAGTCCTGAGTGCCTCGCGCCCCCCGAAGGAGGGCGCGGCATGAGCGACCTCAACCCGTTCCTGGATCCCGCCCGACAGCAGGAGCTGTACGGGCATGCCTCGCGGCTGGCCGGGCGGACCGGTGCCCTGATGCGGGCGAAGACATCCGGCCGCCCCGTGCCCGAGACGATCGTCAGCCTGGTGCAAGCCCACCATGTGCAGCCGGATCGTCTGAGCCTGGTACTCGACATCGGCTGCGGTCGCGGCACGAGCAGTCTGGTCATCAGCCGACAGCTCCGGCCACGGCGCGTCGTCGGCTTGGATGCCTCCCTCTCCCTGCTCACGCAGGCCCGCGGACGCGCTCAGAAGCTGCCCCGTACTCCGGTGGACTTCCTTGAGGGGGACTTCCACGAACTCCCCCTGCTCGCCAAGTCGTGCGATGTCGCTGTAGCCGCGTTCTGTCTGTATCACTCGCCACGGCCACAGGAGGTCATCGCGCAGATCGCCCGGGTTCTCGCTCCTGGTGGTCTGGCCGTGCTCGTCACGAAGGGACTCGACAGCTACCGCGAGATGGACCAGCTGGTCGCTTCCTCCGGCCTCGACGCACGGGCTGACAGGCACGAGAGCCTCTACGCCGCCGCGCACAGCGGCAACCTCACAGACCTGGCCACCTCCTCTCTCGACGTGGTCACCGTCCAGGACGAGGAGCACACCTTCGCCTTCGACGGCCACGACCACCTGGCGCAATACCTGGCCACCAACCCGAAATACGACCTGCCGCCCGGCCTGTACGGCAATCCCGGAGCACTGGCTGCAACCCTGCACGAGTTCCTCCCGGACCAGCCGCTCACCACGCGGTCCCTCATCACCTTCGTCGTCGCCCGGCCGAAGGGAGGGCCGGCATGACCCGTCTTCCGTTCACCAAGCACTACGAGACGCCGGAACGCACCGCTGCGGCTGTCCGCCACTACAGGTGGATCGCCCAACACGCGAAGCCGCTACGGCAGCCGGGCCTCAGCGTCATCGGTCCCCTCAGCCTGACGTTCGAGCGGGTCGAGGGCCGCCCGGCCGGTCCGGAGGACCTGCCCCGCCTGGCCGCACTGTTGGGCGACGCACACGGAACTGCCTGGGTCAGCAACCTGGCCCTCGCCTCGTTGCGCACCCCTCACCGTTTCCAGGACGGAACGGTGTTCGAGGACTACCTACGTCCCCGTCAAGTGGCTCTTCGGCGGCGGCTGGAACAAGGACACCTGCCCAACAAGGCTGGCCTGCGGGCGATGTTGGAGGTACTGGAAAAGAGCACAGAGGGGCCTTCCTCCTTCTACAAGGACAGCAATCCGAGGAACTTCATCGTCACCGATGCCGACGACATCATCACGGTCGACACCGACGATCTCACCCTCGCTCCGATGGGGTACGACCTCGCGAAACTGATCGCAGCTCTCCTGCTGACACACGGGGTCCTGCCCCGCGATGCGATCGACACCGCCCTGGCGGCCTACAACGAGGCCGTCCAGAGCCACGACGCCCGGCTCGGCACCACGGACCGCGAACGCCTCGACGACTTCCTGGTCCTGCACGCCGTCCTCACCGCCCCCTACATAGGCCGGAACGGCTACCGCTACAGCTGGCCCGCCCACCTCCGTTCCCGAGGAATCTCGTGATCACAACTGAACTCGTCTTCGTGCGGCACGGCCAGGCCCAGTGCAATGCCGACGGTCTCGTCGGAGGCCCCCGCACCTGCACCGGGCTGACCGGCCTCGGGTACGCCCAGGTCGAGCAGGCGGCACACCGCCTGGCTGCCGAGCACCTGAAGCAGCCCTTCGACGTCGTCTACACCGGCCCGCGCATCCGCCTGATCCAGACCGGCGAGATCATCAGCCAGGCTCTCCACATACCCGTGTACACCGATGACCGCCTCGACGGCCCCGTCCACGGCGACGCCGACGGAAAGCCCTGGTCCACGGTGAAGACCACCGCCGACGGCGGCCCGCACGCCCACCCGGACACCCCGTGGGCCACCGGCTCCGACACGTGGAACGGCTACCTCGAACGTGCCAGCCGTCTCCTGAGCGAACTCATCGACCAGCACAAGGGGCAACGCGTCGTGTTCGCCTCCCACGGCGAGACCGTGATCACCGCCCACACCCTGCTCCTGGGCATCCCCATCGGCTCCCCCTCGGGCTTCACGGTCAACCACGCCTCCATCACCCGCTGGCAGCACCAACGCAACCGGCTGAACCAGACCCGCTGGATGCTGGACCGACACAACGACACCGGGCACCTCGCCCTCCTCGCACCGGAGGCGTCCACGTGATCACGATGTCGGACGATCCCCGGATCCGGCTGGCGCACGACGTCCTCGGAGCAGTCCAGACCGTGGGGGACCCGCGGCTCCCGCCCCGGGTCATACGCGTGACCGACGTGGACGGGCGCCAGTTCTTCGCCAAGCAGCACGACGAACGCGACCGGTACGCGCGCGAACTCCACGCCTACCGATCGTGGGGCACCCACCTGGACGGCCATGCTCCCCGGCTGGTCGGCCGACACGATGCCACCTGCACCCTTCTGCTGACCGCGCTGCCGGGCGAGCGGGCGGACACCGTGGCACCGGGCTCGCCCAAGGAGGAGCTGGCACATCATGAGGCCGGCCGTGTCCTCGGCAAGCTCCACTGTGCCACTTCGATGCCCCGAGGCGGCGCGATCGGCGCAGCGCTGGCCGAGCGCCTCCAGGGCTGGATCGAGCGTGCCGTTCAGGCCGGCCTGATCACCGCGACCGAGCGGAAGCGCCTGAGCCATCACGCGGACACCCTGAAAACCAGCCGCATGGACAGCGCGGTCTGCCACCTCGACTACCAGCCGCGCAACTGGCTGCTCGGCGACACCTTAGGCATCTGCGACTTCGAACACATGCGACGCGACGCCCGCATCCGCGACTTCGCTCGGCTCGAGTTCCGACGCTGGCAAGCCGCACCTCACCTCAGAACCGCCTTCCACGCCGGATACGGACGCCCCATGAACGGCACCGAACAGCGCCTCCTGGAGTCCTTCGGCGCCATTGAGGCGACCACCGCCCTGGTCAAGGGCCACACAGAGAACGACCTCGCCCTGAGCACGCACGGCCGAACCGTCCTGTCCCGGCTCACCTGACCTCCGCCCACACTCCCTCTGGAGATCCCGTGCCACAGCACGCATCGCATCCGACCACCGCTGTCCCACGAAGGGCAGTGGTGACCGGATCCGCCGGCTTCATCGGCTCCCACCTCGCCCACGCCCTCGTGCAAGGCGGCACCACCGTCGTCGGCGTCGACCGCCGCGACCCGGCAACCGACCCCACGGCCGCCGCCAACCTCGTCACCCTGCTCGGTCTGCCGGGGTACGTGCACGTCACCGCTGACCTTCTCAGCTGTGCCATCGACCCCCTACTGATCGACGCAGACGCGATCTTCCATCTCGCCGGCATCCCCGGCGTGCGCCCCTCGTGGGGGCCGCAGTTCGGCGACTACCTCGCCTCCAACGTCCTGGCCGCCCACCGGGTGCTGGAAGCCTGCACCCACATCGGCGTCCCGCGGGTGATCGTCGCCTCGTCCTCCAGCGTCTACGGGCCCACCGCCGGCGGAGCAAGCATCGAGACCGACCGCCCTCAGCCGGCCTCCCCGTACGCGGTCACCAAGCTGGCCGAGGAACAACTCTGCCTCGCCTACGCCGCGCGCCCCGGCAGTCCCAGCGTCGTCGCTCTGCGGTACTTCACCGTCTACGGTCCCCGACAGCGCTCCGACATGTTCACCCACCGTGCTCTGCAGGCAGCCCTGACCGGCCAGCCACTGCGCCTGTACGGAGACGGCCACCAGCGCCGGGACTTCACATTCATCGACGACGCGGTCGCCGCCACCGTCGCCGCAGCAGCTGCGCCGGCGGCGCACGGTCCGATCAACGTGGGAGGCGGAGCGACCGCCTCCCTGCTGGAAGTGATCAACATCGCCAACAGTCTCGTCGGCCGCGACATCCAGCTCGACCACGACCACGCACGCAGCGGTGACGTCCTCACCACCCGGGCCGACCCCGGCCGCGCCCGCGAGGTCCTCGGCTGGCAGCCCCGGGTCGACCTCCACAACGGTCTGCGCGCCCACATGCAGGCTCTGGCCGCCCAGGCCCCGACGTACGGCCGAGCCGCGTAATCCAGCTGACCAAAGCCCAAAAGGAGGAGTCATGGAGAGTCCCGAACGAGCTCGGCTGGACGCGTTCTTCCGACAGATTACGACGCAGTTCCCCGCCGGCGACGCGATCACCACGCTGGTCATCACGCACCTGCTCGCCGAGCGGCCTGCGTTCCTACGCGCCATGGCCACGACGTCCACGGTCGGCGCTGTGCTGCCGAAGCCCAAGTCGATCCATCAGCCCACCCTCGACGAGGTCCGCCGCACCTTCACAGTCCACGACCTGACCCGGGAGCTGTTCGCCGACACCACCCAGGCACTGGACTACCTGGAGGACACAGCCGGTGGTCGGGACGTCGTCTTGGTGGACATCGGTGGCTACTTCGCAACAATTCTCGACACCCTCGTGGGGAAATTCTCCGGCCGCGTCCTCGGCGTCGTCGAGGACACCGAGAACGGACACCAGCGGTACGCGGCGCTCGACGCCCTGCCGTGCCCGGTCGTCTCCGTGGCCCGCTCCCCGCTCAAGGACTGCGAGGACCACCTCGTGGGCCGGTCGATCGTGTTCTCCACCGAGGCCCTCGTGCGCGCCCGTGGAGACATCCTGACCAGCCGCAACGCCTGCGTCATCGGTTTCGGCAAGGTCGGCCGCGCCATCGCCCAGACTCTGCGCGCCCAAGACCTGCGCGTCACCGTGTATGACAGCGATCCGGTCAAGAGGGTGCTGGCGCACTCCCAGGGCTTCTGCACGAGCGCCACCACCACGGAGGCCGTGCGCGACGCGGAACTTGTCCTGTGCGCCACCGGCAATCTCGCCCTGCGGCACAGCGACTTCGCCGCCCTGCGCAACGGCGCGTACCTCGGCTCGGTGACCTCTTCCGAGGACGAACTCGAACTCGGGAGCCTTCACGACCTCTATCAGCGCACTCCCGTCAGCGCGCAGCTGACGCGATACGAGATCACCGGCCACTACTTCTACGTGCTCGCTGACGGCGGCGCCGTCAACTTCGTGCACGGCGCCGCCGTCGGCACGTACATCCACCTCGTCCAGGCCGAGATACTCGCCGCCACAGCAGCGCTCAGCCACTCCCGCTTCCAGCCCGGACTGCACGACATGCCCACGGCCGATCGCGACACCATCGCCAGAACCTGGCTCGACCACTTCGAAAGGTAACCCCCGTGCCGCCCTCCACCGATCACATCCGCTCCGTCACCGAGGCGTACCTCTCCCGTCATCCAAGCGAACGCGGCGCCCTCGCACAGCTGTTCGCCTCACTCGCCGGCACGGACGATCCCACGAGCCGCAAGACATTCCCCGCCCACGTGACCTGCAGTGCCATCGTCATCGACAGCGACTGGCGTGTCCTGCACATCCAGCACAAGGCTTCGGGCAAACTCCTCGCGCCCGGTGGTCACACCGAAGCGGGCGACCGGGACCTGCTCGGAGCAGCGTTGCGTGAGTTGCACGAGGAGACCGGAATCCCGCCCGGCGCCGTGGTTCCTCTTTCGGGCTTCGAGGACGTTCCCCTCGACATCGACGTGCACGCCATCGACGCGAACCCCTCCAAGGACGAGCCAGCACACCACCACGTGGACTTCCGTTGGATCTTCCGGCTCTGTACAAAGCAGGCGGTGACGCTCCAGGAGGAGGAGGTCGACGGCTACGAATGGCGGCCCTTCGCGCAGGCCGCTTCTCCCACCGTCCGCTCCAAGCTCGCACTCCTGACCTGACCGCACGCGCCTGCTCGACCTCCCGGAGGATGCCGTGGCCGCCACCACAGCCGCAACGTCCGATACCGCACCGCGCCGGCACATAGCCGTCATCCCCTGCCGCTGGGGTGCTTCGCGCTTCCCCGGCAAACCCCTGGCCCGACTCGGGGACAAACCACTGCTCTGGCACGTCCACCAGCGCTGCCTGGAGGCCCGACGTCTCGACGGGGCCGTCGTGGCGACAGACGACGAACGCATCGAAACAGCGTGCTACCAGCTGGGCATCGAGTGCATACGAACCGGAGACCACCTCACCGGGACGGACCGCGTCGCAGAGGTCGCCGAGCGCCTGCCCGCCGAGGCGTACATCAACGTCCAGGGCGACGAGCCGTTCATCTCCCCCGTGGCCATCGACTCCGTCTCCGTGGCCCTGGAGCACCTGCCCGCAAGCACGCTCGCCGTGAACGCATACACCGAACTGGCAGACGTCACCGCCGTCCTGGACCACAACGTGGTCAAGGTCGTCATCACGACCGAGGGCAACGCCCTGATGTTCTCGCGCCAGCCCATCCCCTACCCGAGAGGGGACCGCCCGAAGTACCTGCGCCAGTTGGGCCTTTACGGATTCACCGGCCCGGCTCTCAAACGCTTCCGGCAGCTTCGACAGGGGCCCCTGGAGCGCACGGAGTGCGTGGAGATGCTGCGCTTCGTCGAACACGGCTATGCCGTACGGATGCTCCCTGTTACGGACAGCGGAGTAGCAGTCGACACACCCGAGGACCTCGCTCGGGCCGACATCCTTCTGGCCCGGCACGCAGGAACATGACCACGCGATACGCCCACGACACCGAAGGGTGTTCCGGCCTCCTCGCTCACGAGGCGAACCCATCCGCCACACGCGTATCGGCCGCGGCGATTCGGCCAACATGCTCAAACACCCAACCCAGCAACCCCATGGGACGGACCGCCGCCGGCCCCGGAGTCGCCGCGTCCTGTCGGGACTCTACTGCGGCCGAAACACGCGTGTTCGATGGCGCTGCCTTTCTCGTTGACCCCCATGCCGCAGCCTTCGTCCGACCCACCACACAGGGAGACGCGCAGTTGACTGCAATGTCCAGTCCCGTGCCGCCACCGCCTCCCGCAGAGATCACGTACTCCGGGCAGTACTCCGTCAACCCGCTGGGCGAAGCAGGCTTCCGTAGCCTGTGTGCCCAACTCCCGGCCGTCCTGGCCCGCATCACGGCCATGGCCTGGAAGATCGACCGCCGTGCCGTACTCCTCCTGCTCGGATGCCAGCTGGCGACAGGAGTCGCAGCCGCCGTGCTTCTGGCTGCCACGGCCAAGGCCATGGCCCCGATTCTGGGTACCGGCGCCGTATCGGACCGCCTGCGCGACGCGCTCCCCGCCCTGGTCGTCGTCGCCTGCGCAAGTGCCACCACCCGGACCTCCGTGGCCGTTGCCCGCTACGCCGAGCGCCGCATCACCCCGCGGCTCACCACCGCCATGGACACCGCCCTCGTCGAGGCCGTCTGCCGGGTCGAAGCCGCGGCCTACGCGATGGACGGCTTCTCCGACCGCCAAGAAGCCGCGGAAATGGGTGTGACGCGCACGCACGTCATGGTCATGGACGCCCAGCGCTTCATGTCCGCCCTGATCAGAATGGTCACCGCCGGTGCCGTCGTCACCGTGCTCAACCCCCTGATGCTGCCTCTGCTCCTTCTGGCCGTCGCTCCCGCCGGCATCGGAGCGATCCTCACCGCGAGAGTCGACTACGAAATCCACTACGCCAACATCGCGGACCGCAACGTCCGCGGCATGACCCGCTGGTGGGCGACCACGCCGAAGTACGGCGACGAGGTCCGCGCCAACGGCATGACCGGCTACCTCCTCTACTGGTACCGGGCCCTGTCCGAGCGGGTCGACAAGCGCACCCTCGCCGCGGCCCCACGGACCCTGCGGATCGCGCTCCTCTCCTCCCTCGCCGGAAGCATCTTCCTCGCCGCCACCTGGGGGATGCTCGCCTGGCTGGCCGTCACCGGGCGGATCGCACCGGCCATCGCCGCCACCGCGGTCGTCGCGGTGCAGACCACTCTGGCCGCGCTGTCCCAGCTCGTCATGGAAGGTGCCGCCGTCTTCCACACCAGCCTCTACCTCGGCGACATGCAGACGTTCTTCGACAACGCCGCCGAACGAGCCCCGAAACGAGGAAGTTCTGCCATCCACGCGCCGGTGGCGGAGATCCGGCTGGACGAGGTCACCTATCAGTACCCCGGCAAGGACAAGCCCGCCGTCGACGGCATCTCCCTGACGCTGCGACGCGGTGAAATCCTCGCCGTCGTCGGCGTCAACGGCTCAGGAAAAAGCACCCTCACCCGCCTGATCACCGGCATCTACCTCGCCGACAAGGGCCAGGTCAGCTGGAACGGCACCGACATCGCCCGCGCCGATCCGGCCACCGTCTGGAACTGCACCGGCCTGGTGTCGCAGATCTTCGCCCAGTGGCCCCTGCGCGCCCGGGAGAACGTGACCCTCGGCCAGCCCCGGAGCCACGACGACCACCAGGTGTGGGACGCCGTCGAGGCCGTCGGCATGCGCGAGTCCATCGAGGACCTCCCCGCTGGCCTCGACACCCTCCTCGCCCGTGAGATCTTCGGCGGCACCGAACTCTCCGGCGGTCAGTGGCAGCGCCTCGCCTGCTCCCGGGCCCTGTACCGCCGCCCGCCCCTGCTGATCCTGGACGAACCCACCTCGCAGATGGACCCCCACGGCGAGCACGGCATCTTCGAGAAGATCAAAGCGGTTTCCGGCGACAGGATCACCATCGTCGTCACACATCGGCTGGAGAACACCAGGATCGCCGACCACATCATCGTCATGGAGCAGGGCCGCATCACCGAACACGGCACCTACGGCGACCTCGTCCACGCCGACGGCACGTTCGCCGACCTCCTACGACTGTCCCAGGACCGCTGAGAGGCTCCGCCCGCCCTCTAGAATCCGCGACTTCGCTGACAATGAAGGCACTTGTTTGACAGCGGATTGGCAAATCCGCTGTCTCGTTGACAACGGCTACGTTCAGTAGTGGCCCCACTGGGTCCCTTTCAATCTCCTGGCCGCGTGCGCTGCCCTTCCTCCGCACGGTTCCCGGACATCCCAGGCCACCCCAGCATCGCGGCCGCGGTGCGGGACTTCTCCAGCAGCCGTGAGAGCAGCCTCCACAACCGGGGCTGCAAGATCGAAGAGGCAGCGAGTTTCCCGATCATCGACCGCAGCGCAGGCCCCCTCAAACCCACCTCGCGCGGACGCGAGTTACTCAAGGAGGCCACCGAGATCCTGCGGATCGCCGAGGCAATCACTCCAAGCAAAACGACGCCTTCACTGTTAGGGGCCACCGTTAATCTTGGAGGTGGGACACCGAGGCCCGCGAAGCCAGCACAGGCAGCAGTGACGCAGATCACATCAAGTCGATGAAGATTTTTTGCCGGAACGGCCTGCTCCCGCCACCAGGAAGTAGAAGCACTTCCGATTCAAGGAGGGCCGAGTGGCCACGTTGTTTCCCCTTCTGAAGACCGTCCCCACCTCCCCCAGTCTGGGAAAGGTGCTGGCCGGCATGTCACCAGCGCTCAAGTTCGCCGCTGTGGGGTCTGCGCTCGCGTCCATGGGCGCCGCGAACACCGTCGGCGGGCAGCTCGCTGAGACGGTCGGCAAGCAGCTGGCTGGTCGCCCGCCGGCGGCCAGTATCGCCTCCACCACGCTGGAGAAGCTGTCCCTCAGCGATACGCCCGCCACCCGGCTCGTCAAGACCGGCGTGATGGGCAGCGGCCTCGTCTCGCTCGGTCTGAAGCTGCCCGAGTACAACCCGTTCGGCAACACGATCGACTCAATCGGGTTCGCGAAGCTGGCCGGCAGTCGCCTCGCCGACTCCTCACCAGTGTTCGGTATCCCCTCCCCGCTGAAGGAGCTGTCTCTGTTCGACACGGGCCTCGCCCGGCTGAGCACGCAGTTCACCGCTCTGGACACCCTCGCCGGGGCAATGAGCAACTTCGCCCACCGGTCCCCGGTCTCGATCCTCGGCTCCTCCGCGCTGGGCAAGCTGTCGCTGCTCGACACGCCCGCCGCCCGGCTGGCCTCAATGGGAGTCATGGGCAACGGCCTGGCCTCGCTCCGCCTAAGCATGCCCGAGTTGAACCCGTTCGGCGACGTGATGGCTTCAGCCTGGAACCGGGTCTTCGACATGCCTGGCTTGACGGGTGTGGGCCTGCTGCGAGGGCTCCCGGACGGGTTGCTTCAACCACTGCGATCCATCACCCGGCTACTCGAGAGTCTTGGAGCGCCGATCGTCTGGCTGGCAAGGGCTGCTCTGGATGCCTACTTGCACGACGATCACGATCCGATGCGCGAGTTCCTCTACACACACCTTCGCCTCCGGCCCCCCACAGAGGACCACGCCCAAGCCCTGGCCATGGCGCTGATCCTCCGGGAGTGGGAGAACCAGGTCGACATCCAGGACGCCGACGCGGTCCGCGCCGTTCTGCGGAAGTGCGCCCAGGAAGGCAACGACCTTGACGGCGACCACCAGGTCATGGGCCACAAGATCGGCCACATGGAGGAGGGGATCGACCTGCTCTCTCCCCAGCCGGGGCCAGAGGCCCTGGCCATCGCCACGGCGGTTCCCTGGGCCGAGCACTTCGACAACCGGCACGTCCGCTACGCGACCGGACGGCTAAAGGACACCGAGCAGCAAGTGGCGCGCGTCTGGGCCGAGAACGCCCCGATCAACTGGCGCCAGGCGCCCCCGCTCGTAGGTCAGGACGTCGCCATGGGCGAGCGGGTGCGGCGCAAGCTCCTGCGGCTGGGCGACGACATCGCCGCGCGGGCCAAGGCTCAGATCCCGAGGGCGAACTGATGGCCAGGAACGACAGGTCCCAGGAGCCGCTGTTGAGCCTGCGCTCCGCAGTGGTGTTCCTGATCAGTCTGCAGGCCGCAGCGGCGGCAGGGTTCTTCACCTATGCCTCCGGCAACCCGCTGGCCACTGCCGCGCTCGCCGGCGGAGCCGCCTTCGGCGCCACGGTCGCCTTTGCGCGCTCGGTGATCGGCTGACCTGTCCGAAGAGTCAAGCAGCGACCTCTGGCAAGCCAAGCCATGAGAAGCAGGCCCTGGGGTGCCCTCGTGGAGGGCACCCCAGGGGTCCGGCCCGATCCGCCACGGAGAGCACCCACTCACCCAACCTCCCTGGTGTTACCGAGAGTCACTGCAAGCTACACCCTTCACGAACGAGATCGCTCACACCAGACCGACACACGCAGTGCTCACCAAGCTCGGATTTCAGCGTTCAGTTTCAATGGCCTGGAAGTTCTCCCCGTAGTCACCGCAGGACGCGCTGCTCACGAAGTTGCGGACCCTGCACGCCCGGGCTGCTACCGCAGCAGCGTGAACGTCAGGGCAGCGGTGGAGCCCAACGCGGTGCCGCAGACGAGCTGAGCCAGGGTGTGCGCCTTCAGGACGCGACGGGACCACCCCATGGCCACGACGAAGAGGACCGCGGGAAGGACCAGCGCCTGGCCGAAGACCAGGACGAGGATCATCACAGCGCCGCCGGCAACGGCATTGTGCACGGATATCTGCCACCACACCGTCACCGCCAGCGCGCTGGCCAGGCCGACGAGCATGGCGATGACGAGCGCGAAGACCTCCCGCGGCGCGCCCAAAATGTTCAGGAGAACGATGCCGGTCACCACGGAGGCCAGGGTGGCGATGAGGGGGGCGATGCGCTGCTTGCGTACGCGGATGTGCTTGTCGGTGAGTTTCCCGCGACGGACGCCGAAGTGGATGATCCCCATGGGGACGATGCCGCAGAACAAGGCCGCGAACAGGCCCCATCCGACTCCGCTGAAACTGCTTGTGCTGTGCCAGCCGATCAGCAGGAGCAGCGCGATGACCAGGTTGGCCGGTGCGAAGACGTCGGTGAGGACCTTCGCCGCTTTCACGCGCGGGGTGGCTTCGGCATAGGTGGGGGTGGGGGGCGCGACGAAGGTACTCATGCCGTTGGCTCCATCAGGCGGTCTTCGGAGTCCGTGAAGTCTCGGACGAGGTCGGAGTGGTAGGCGTCGGACAACTGGGTGAGCGCGGAGATCTCACTGTGCAGGTCCCGCCCGCCGCCCGCGGGGCGGTGCTCGACGCTGGAACCGGGCGCTGTGCCCCGGAGCTTGGCGTGGCGTGCGGTCGCGAGCCAGCAGGCTTCGGCGGCGATTGCGGCCTGGGTTCCGAAGAGGCCGTGGGCTTCGG
>NZ_LIQT01000322.1:621-3733 GCF_001418415.1 Streptomyces hirsutus | reverse complement strand
GCCCCCTCCCCGCCCCCTGCCCTTATACCGACGACTCTCACCGTCACGTATCCGCTACGCTGTCCCTGGTCGGTCATTGGTACGCCGCGCCGCGCGACCGAGCAAGACCGCGGAGCACCCCGCACCATGTCCGACCAGTGGGCTTGCCCCCTCACAGGGGACGCCTTCGCCTTCGTAGCTCAGGGGATAGAGCACCGCTCTCCTAAAGCGGGTGTCGCAGGTTCGAATCCTGCCGGGGGCACCAGCCAAAAGGCCCCGGACCGATCATGGTCCGGGGCCTTTGACATCCACTTCTGACATCAACGCGGGCGGTCTCTCACAACCGGCCGCCGCTTGAGCAGCCGATCCATGTGGCTGATGGCCTCGCGCTGAGTGTCCTGCACGACGTGCGTGTACACGTCCATGGTGATGCTGATCTGACTGTGCCCGAGGATCTCCATCACGACGCGAGGCGCGACTCCGGCTGCGGTGAGGAGAGTCGCCGTGCCGTGCCGAGCATCATGCAACCGGATCACGCGAAGGCCGGCGGACTCGGCGACACGGGTGAAGGAGCGGTAGACGTTCCGCGGCTCGACCTGACGACCGGTGCGGGTGGTGAAGACGTAACCCGACTCGTGCCACTGCTCCCCCGCCTTGGCCCGAGCGGCGGACTGCCGCATCCGGTGCCAGCGCAGCGGGGCGATACAAAGTGCGGGCAACGGAACGACGCGGCGACGGCGGCTCTTGGGATCGTCGTCGTACAGGACACCACGGCGCCGCTGGGTCTGTTGGCGGACGTAGAGGACGCGGTTGTCCAGGTCGAGGTCAGACCAGCGAAGACCGATGATCTCTCCCCGGCGGAGCCCCATGGCGATGGCAAGCACGAAGGCCGCGTACAGCGGGTCCTTACGGGAGGCCGCCAGGAAGTCGAGTGTCTCGTCAAGGGTCCAGGGCTTCAGTTCGCGGTTGTCGGTGCGGGGCGGCTCGACGAGCTTGGCGACGTTGCGCGTGATCAGTTCCTCGCGGCAGGCGGAGGAGAGCGCCGACCGCAGGACGCGGTGGGATTCCTTGGCGGTCGCCGCGGTCGTCTCCTTCTCCAGGCGGACGAGGAAGCGGCGTACGTCGGCGACGCCGAGGGATTCGAGCCGTTTGGCGCCGAGCAGGGGCACCAGGTAGAGCCTGACGTGTGCCTCGTACTTGTCGTACGTGCTGAGCTTCCGCCGAGGCTTGATGACGTTGTCCAGCCAGTACGGCAGCCACTCGGAGAGCTTGGCCGAGCGGGTGGGCACGGGCACGCCCTGGTCGACCTTGTCGAGCAGCTCACGACGCTTGGCGTCGCACTCGGCCCAGGTCTTGCCGTACGCGAACTTACGGGCACGGGTGCCGTCCGGCTGGAGGACGTAGACCGCGCACTGATAGCGGCCGTCCTTGCGCTTGGTGATGGTGCCCGCACCGTTCGGATTGCGCTTGCGCTGGCCAGCCATCAGGCAGCCTCCTCGATCCGGTCGAGGATGAAGTCACGTACGGCATCGGTGGGGATCCGGCGAGCACCATCGATCTTGATCGAGACCAGGCGCCGCGAACGGATCAGGTCGTAGACCTTGGAGCGTCCGACCTTGAGCCGCGTCATGACTTCCGGCACGGTCAGCAGATCGGGGGGCGCGGTGGTCATGCTGCGGCTCCTTCCTGAGCAAGCTGATCTCGTAGGGCTTCGCGGGCGGTCTCGCGGTTGAGCTGGAGATCTCGGGCGATGGTGGCCGCGAGGGCGGACTCTCCGGGGGTGTGGCCGTGGCCGGCGTACTGCCAGTCGGTCAGGACGAGGGCGGTCTCCGGCTCGCGGTCGTCCAGGCGGAAGGCGGCGGCATCCTGTGCGGCTCGATAGTCGGCGCGTGCCTGCCGGAGGGCGCCGAGGGTGGTGGAGTAGCCGCGGGACTTGGAGGAGAAGTGGCCTCGGAAGCCGAGCATGTGAGCCCACGCCCACAGCCGCCGGTCGGGATAGAGCGGGTCGAGGTCGCGGCATGCGGTGATCAGGCGGCGGGTGTGGTCGGGGACGCCGTGGCGGTCGAGTTCGGCGAGTTCGCCAATGCGGCGGTCCAGGGTGCCGGTGTTCTCCGCTGCCTTGGTCGCGTACTTGGCGACGTACGAGGCGACCGCCTGCTCTGTGATGTCGGAGCCGTCCCCGAACGCCTTCACCGGCCGGACGTCGAGCTGTGTCCCCCAGCGGAACGACCGGGCGGGTTGGCTCTCGGCGGCCGGGACGGAGACCGAGGTGTACGAATGCGCGGCGGCGGCCCGGATCGCGTCGGTGAGGAGATCGACCGTGGCCCAGGCGGGCGGCGACGACTCGGCGCCCTCGGGCCCGTCGAGCCGGACCACGGCGTGGAAGTGCAGGGCGCCACGCTTCTGGAATTCGGCGACCTTGCCGTACGAGACGCGGAGGCGGTCGGCGAGTTCACGGCGAGAAAGGCCGGCACGGGCGGCGAGTTCACGGCGCAGGCGTGTGGTGAAGCGCTGCCAGAGCTGTCCGGCGTGGTTGTTGAACAGCACGGCGCCCGCATAGTCGTACGTGGCCGGGTCCAGGGCGGTGCCCAGCTCCGAGGCATCGGGGGCGTGTTGGGCGCCGCAGCGGCAGACTCCTCGGTCGGGCCGGTTGTGAACCGGGCCGAAGGACGGGGCGGTGAGGGTGGCGAAGACGCGGGGGTGCTCTCGAACGGTGGCGGGGATGTCGCGGCGGTCGTCACCGGCCAGGCCCGCCCGGATCAGGTGATAGGTGTCGCCCGCGTACGTCCAGGCGCAGGACGGGCAGCGGGAGGCGCGGCGGTTGCCGCAGGCGAGGCGAAGACGTCCGCCGGGCTCACCGGCGGTGGTGTAGTGGTGCAGTGTCTCGCCGGTGGTCTTGTCCTTGTGGAGGGCCCAGCCGGTCAGGTGGATCGGGTCGGCGCAGCCGCCGGTACGGCGGATCTGGTCCTCCCAGCGCGCATAGTCGGAGGCCGAGGCCACCCTCAGCAGGTCACCGAGGGTCGTCGGGTCGAGCAGCGGCTCAGGCACGGGCGAGGCGCGATGCGCCATGCTGGGTTCTTCCTTCCGGTTGCGAGATCGGACAGGGACGGCTCCCGGGCGGCGGATGCTTGGC
>NZ_LIQT01000322.1:0-616 GCF_001418415.1 Streptomyces hirsutus | reverse complement strand
CGCCGACGAGGGCGAGCGCGGTGCCAGGGGTGAGCTGCACCGTGGGCCGGGACGGCACCGGTGCCACCGGAGCGGGCGGCGACGCCTGAACACTCGGGACGATGGCGGTCGGCTCGATCACCACGGGCGGAGATGCCTGAACGGTGGGCGTGGGGTTGGTCGGGATCTTCGGGCGAAGCATCGGTGTTCTCCTTTCGAGGTGGACTATTTGGTGAAGCTGTCGATGACGGGAGCAAGCACGCTGTTGGCGAGCAGGAAGCCGCCGAGGAGGAGTACGGCGATGAGCCACCAGGGCGGGCGGACAAACTTGACGCCGAGGTAGCCGACGACCAGCAGGGCTAGCCAGAGCGGAACGTCCATGGGTCGGCCTCCTAGCGGGCGCGGCAGCGGTGGGTGCGGGCGGCGAGTTGTGCGGCGGAGCGGCTGGTGTAGTCGGCGGACCAGCCGCAGTCATCGGCGCTGCACACGGCGGCGTGCTTGGTGGTGCCGTGGCGGTCGCGGTGGGTGCCGATCTGTACCGGGCCAATCCGCATCACGGAGTGGAAGAAGTCGCGGGCGGGCATGTCAGTCGGTCTCCGTCCGGGTGGTGGTCGGGTCGGGGAAGGCGGCGCGGATA
>NZ_LIQT01000321.1 GCF_001418415.1 Streptomyces hirsutus | reverse complement strand
TCTCGGCGTGCGCGTTCCTCCGTGGTGCCTGCGGTGTGGTCTTGAGGATCTCGATGCCGTCGGCGGTGAAGACGGCATCGAACGCCTGGGGGGTAGCGGCTGTCGCGGTCACCCAGCAGGTAGCGGAAGCCGGCGGCGCGGCCGCCGAGGTCGGCCATGAGGTTTCGGGCGAGCTGGGTGGCCCAGGCCGCGGTGGGGTGGGCGGCGACGCCGAGGATGCGCACGGTGCGCGTGCCGACTTCCAGGGCGAAGAACACGTACAGCCGCTTCAAGAATCCCGAAGTCACGTCACTCGACGAGGAGTCCCCAGGAAGAGGTGGAACCCCCTGGCCACGGGGACAGGACGTCAGCGGGGCTCAGGGAAACTCACGGGAGGTCGCACACACAGGGCGGCGCACGCACGGGCTCTTGACCGTTTCGCCGGGAGGGTCTAGCTTCCAGACAGAAAGCGCTTGCCGTCCTGTTGCGCCGTCACCTCCCGGCCTGCGCCACGGCCGACCGAAGGAGTTCCCCATGGCGAGCAGGGCCGACACATCCGTCGCGTACGACGGCCTGCCCGGCGGGATCGGCGTCTCCCGGCTGCGGGTGTACGACTGGTTGGCCGCCGACGGCCTGCGCGGCGGCACGCCCCATGTCCATCTGAGCTGTTCGGAGGGGTACGCCGTGACCGGCGGCCGGGGCACGGTGCAGACCCTGACGGCATCCGGGTTCGAGCAGACCGAGCTGACGCCGGGCGCGCTGGTATGGTTCACACCGGGCACGATCCACCGGCTGGTCAACGAGGGAGGTCTGACCATCGTCGTGCTGATGCAGAACTGCGGTCTGCCGGAGGCGGGCGACGCCGTGCTGACGCTGCCGCCGCATCTGCTCGCCGACCTCGTCGCCTACCGTGCGGCCGTCGCCCTGCCGGAGGCGGGCTCCGAGGAGGAGTTGGAAGCCGCGGCCCGCCACCGCCGCGATCTGGCCCTTGAGGGTTTCGCGGCACTGCGCAAGGCGACCGAGGCCGGGGATCCGGAGCCGCTGGCGGCGTTCCACCGGGCCGCCGCGGCGCTGGTGCGGCCACTGGTCGGCCAGTGGCGCGGACGCTGGCGGGACGGAGCGGCCGCCGCGTCCGCGGCGACCGGCGCACAGCTCGACCGCCTCGAGCGCGGCGACGCGGAGCATCTCGCACAGGCGAGACTGCGGACCGAACAGCCGACCGCCCGGGGCCGGTTCGGTATGTGCGGCCGCCTCGACGTGTACGACATCGGCTGAGCGACGGCGCCCCGGTCCCGGCCCGGCCGCCTCACTCCCCCGAGGGCGCCAGGAGCTTCCTGGACTCCAGGCAGTCGTGCGCCACGTCCTCCGGCAGCCGCCGCCAACTGTCGACCTGCTCGTTGAGCCGTGCCAGGTCGACTGTGGTGAGGACGGTGTTGAGCGCGGCCAGTGCACGGGTGGCACCCTGTCCGCCCGCCTCCAGACGGAACGCGGGCATGCCCCGTGCGAGCTTCTCGACCGCTCCGGGCAGACCGAGCGCGATCCTTCACACATCGTCGGCAGTGGCCATGGCGCAACCGTACGACCCGCCACTGACAGGGCCCCAACTGCCGTGCCACACTGCGCGCTTCCGACCCATTGACCCCCCGCAACGCCGGAACCTACGCTGTGCGGCGTACCCAGAAAGCGCTTTCTCAGTCTGCAGCAGGCCCTACCAGCACCGGGAGCGCCATGACTGTTCATCACCCCAGGCGGCATGAACGGCCGAGAGCCCTTCGCACCGCAATCTCCCCCGTCTCCGTCATCACCGCACTGCTGGCGCTGCTCCTCGGCCTCGGAGTGACCCTGTCACCCCGTGCCGAAGCAGCGCCCTACCGCGTACTCGTCTTCTCCAAGGTCACCAACTTCACCCACGACTCGATCCCCGCCGGTATCGAGGCCGTCAAGAAGCTCGGCAGCGAGAACGGCTTCGAGGTCGAGGCCACCGACGACGCCTCGGCGTTCACCGACGTGAACCTCGCCCGCTTCCAGGCGATAGTCTTCAACAACACCAACTCCACCCCGGAAAGCGGCGACCTCCTCGACGCCGCACAGCGGGCCGCACTGCAGAAGTACGTCCGGGGCGGTGGCGGATGGGTCGGCCTGCACGCCGCCTCCGCGAGCGAGCGCGACTGGGACTGGTACGAGGGTCTGGTCGGAGCGATCTTCGACAAGCATCCGGCGGTGCAGACCGGCCGGGTGAAGGTGCTCGACCGCTCGCACCCCTCCACCGAGGGCCTTCCCGAGCTCTGGGAGCGCACGGAGGAGTGGTACAACTGGCGCACCAACCCGACCGGCAAGGTGCACACGCTCGCGCAGGTCAAGGTGCGTGACGGGGTCACCGGCCTCGACGAGGGCGTCGACCAGCCGTATTCCTGGTGCCAGAACTACGACGGCGGACGTTCCTGGTTCACCGCCGGCGGCCACGCAGATTCCGCCTTCCAGGAGCCGGACTTCCTGAAGCACCTGCTGGGCGGCATCCAGTGGGCGGCGGGCAACAAACCCGGTGACTGCACGGCCGGCAAGACCGGCGCCTTCCAGCGCACCCCGCTGGCCACCAGCGATCTCGCCGACCCGTTCGAGCTGGCCGTGGCGCCCGACCGCCGGGTCTTCTTCATCGAGCGCACCGGCAAGGTGAAGGTCATCGACCAGTCGACGCTCAAGGTCGCGACCGCGCTGGACTTCGAGTACACGCCCGAGATGACGAGTCAGTCGGACGGCCTGCTGGGACTCGCCCTCGACCCGGACTTCGGCGAGAACAACTGGCTGTACCTGCTGAACTCCGACAAGACCGAGAAACAGCTCAACGTCTCCCGCTTCACCGTCTCCGGCAGCACCATCGACCCGGCGTCCGAGAAGCGGCTGCTCACCATCCCCACCTTCCGCGGCGAGGGCCGGGCCAACTCCCACATGGCGGGCTCGCTCGCCTTCGACAAGGACGGCAGCCTGTATGTCGCCACCGGCGACAACACCGACCCGTTCGCGTCCGACGGCTTCACACCCATCGACGAGGGTGCTGGCCGCCGCGCCTGGGACGCCCAGGGCACCTCGGGCAACACCAACGACCTGCGGGGCAAGATCCTTCGCATCACGCCCCAGGACGACGGCACGTACGCCGTACCCGAGGGCAATCTCTTCGCTCCCGGCACCGAGAAGACCCGTGCCGAGATCTACGCCATGGGCATGCGCAACCCGTTCCGGATCACCACCGACCCCGTCAGCGGTGCGCTGCTGGTCGGCGACTACGGCCCCGACGCCCGTTCAGCCATGCCCGACCGCGGGCCGGAGGGCACCGTCGAGTACATGCGGATCACGAAGGCGGGCAACTTCGGCTGGCCGTACTGCGTCGGCAACAACACCCCGTTCAACGACTACGACTTCCAGACGCGGACGTCGGGACCGAAGTTCGACTGCGCGAACCTCGTCAACGAATCGCCGAACAACACGGGTCTGACGAATCTCCCGCCGGCCCAGCCGGCCACGGTCTGGTACGCCTACTCGGCCTCCGCCGAGTTCCCCGAACTCGGCACCGGTGGCGGCGGCCCCATGGGCGGCCCGGTCTACGACCACGACCCCGCCAACACCTACCAGGGCAAGTTCCCGGCGGCGTTCGAGGGCAAGTGGTTCACCTACGAACTGACCCGCAAGTGGTTCAAGACCTTCTCCATCCAGCAGCAGGACCAGACGTTCACCGACCCACGCTTCGAGCCGGTGAAGGCCGGGGACCTGCACTCCATCAACACCGTCTTCGGTGACATGACGTGGAACCAGCCCTTCGACGCCGAGTTCGGACCGGACGGCGCGATGTACGTCATCGACTTCGGGCTCGGCAGCGGCACCGGCCGGGGCGGCAGCAACGAGGGCTCCGGCATCTACCGCATCGACTACGTGGCCGACAACCGGCTGCCCACGGCCCAGGCGACGGCCACCCCCGACAGCGGTTCCGTCCCGCTGACCGTCCAGTTCTCCAGCGAGGGCTCCGGACTGCCCGACGACAAGCCCGTGACATACGCCTGGGACTTCGACGGAAACGGGACGACCGACTCGACCGAGGCGAACCCGACCCATGTGTACAAGGAGAAGGGCCGCTTCACCGCCCGGCTCACCGCTACCGGACCCGGCGACCTGCCGGGCCTCGCCGTCCAGGACATCACCGTCGGCAACACCCGGCCCGAGGTCACCATCCAGCAGCCGCCGAACGGCGGAATGTTCAGCTTCGGCGACACCGTCCCCTTCACCGTGAAGGTCAAGGACAAGGAGGACGGCAAACGGATCGACTGCTCCCGTGTCGTCGTGCAGTCGCAGCTCGGACACGACTCCCATCTCCATCCGCTGGACAACTACACCGGCTGCACGGGCGAGATCGTGACCGACGCCGGTGACAGCCACGGCCCCGGCCAGAACCTCTACTACGGCATCACCGCCCAGTACGAGGACAAGGCGGCACCTGGCGTGCCCGCCCTGACCGGGTCGGCCTCGCTGACGCTGCGCACCAACTTCCGTGAGGCGGAGCACATGACATCGACCGGCGGAACACACGCCGGCGCGGTCGTGAGCAGCCGCACCGACGCCTCCGGCGGCAGTCGGCTCAGTGAGATCGAGCACGGCGACTGGATCAGCTTCGACCCGGTCAACCTCAAGGGCATCGACTCCGTGACCGTGGGGGTCGGTTCGGGCGGCATCGGCGGGACCGTGGAGTTCCGTGCCGGATCGCCGACCGGCAAGCTGCTCGGCAAGGTGACCGTGCCGGCCACCGGCGGCTGGGGCAACGTCGTCTCCCCGACGACCGCACTGGCCGATCTCGACGGCACGACCAAGCTGTACGCGGTCTTCACCAACCCGAAGTGGACCGCGGACAAGGCCGACCTGTTCGCCGTGGACTGGTTGCACTTCAACGGGCCCGGCGTGGAGAAGCACCAAGGCGCCAAGGTGACCGTCAAGGCCAGGCCGGCTACCGGGAAGGCACCGCTCGCCGTCCAGCTGTCCGGCGGTGTCCGTCTGCCCGACGGCCGTACCGCCGCCTCGTACCACTGGGACTTCGGCGACAACGCCCGGCCCGCGGGCGAGGAGACCGCGAAGGCCGCCCACACCTATGCCCGCCCGGGCACGTACACCGCCCGGCTCACGGTCACCGACGACAAGGGTGACACGACCACCGGCTCCGTCCGAATCAACGTCGGCTGATGTGAAGGAGATCCGGTTGACTTCCTCCCCCTCCTGAAGGAGGGGGATTCCTACGGCTCGCGCCGTGGGGTTTCCTGCTTCACTGCCGACTGCCCGCCCGGAGTTCTCCGTTGAGGTCTTACACCGGCTCCACAGGCCGACACCGTCAGTCCGACGGCCAGAAGGTTCTGCGCTGCATTCACGTCCCGGTCATGGGTCGCGCCGCAGTCACAGGTCCAGGTGCGGACCTGCAGCGGCAGCCTGTCCTGCAGGGCGCCGCAGTGGGAACACAGCCTGGAGGAGGGAAAGAAGCGGTCCACGGCCACGACGTCCCGCCCGTACCAGGCGGCCTTGTACTCCAGCATGCTCCGGAACTCCGACCACGCGGCATCACTGATGGCGCGGGCCAGGTTCCGGTTCCTGACCATGTTGCGCACGGCCAGGTCCTCAATCACGAGCGTTTGGTTCTCACGCACGAGTCGAGTGGTCAGCTTGTGCAGCACGTCACGCCTGCGGTCAGCGATGCGGGCATGGATGCGGGCGACCTTGCGCCGGGCCTTCTCACGGTTCGCCGAGCCCTTCGCTTTCCGCGACAGCTCCCGCTGGGCCCTGGCCAGACGGGCGCGGTCGCGGCGCTCATGCCGGGGATTGGTGATCTTCTCCCCGGTCGAGAGGGTCAGCAGGTGGTCCAGGCCCACGTCGATACCGACCGCCGTATCGGTGGCGGGAAGCGGCCGGATGGTGGAGTCCTCGCACAACAGGGACACGAACCAGCGCCCGGCCGCGTCCTGCGAGACGGTTGCCGTGGACGGCTGCGCTCCCTCCGGCAGCGGCCGGGACCACACGATGTCCAGCGGTTCCGTCATCTTCGCCAGCGTCAGCCACCCGTTTCGGTAGCGGAACCCGCTGGTGGTGTACTCGGCGGACTTCCGGGACTTCTTCTTCGACTTGAAGCGCGGATACTTCGCCCGCTTGCCGAAGAAGCTGGTGAACGCCATCTGCAGGTGGCGCAGGCACTGCTGGAGCGGGACCGAGGAGACCTCGTTCAGGTAGGCGAGTTCCTCGGTCTTCTTCCAGGCCGTCAGCAACGCCGACGTCTGGTTGTAGTTGACCCGCTCCTGCCGCGCCCACGCTTCGGTGCGGGCCGCCAGCGCCAGGTTGTAGACCTTCCGCACGCATCCGAACGTGCGCGACAGTTCGGCCGCCTGCGCATCGGTCGGATGGAAGCGGTACTTGAACGCCCGCTTCACGCACGCTGTGGCCACGCTCACAAACTAGTGGAGCTGTCTGTGAGTATCAAATCTGCCGGTCAGGGTACGGTTTTCCGCCTTGACGGCGGAACCCCGCTCGATGTCCTGCTCCACAGGAGTTTCGTTTCCTCCCCCTCCTGAAGTCGGGAGTTTCCACGAAAGGACTCAGATGAACGGCACCAGACGCGCATTCCTCGGCGTCGCCGCCGCGGGCGTGGCACTCACCGCTGCCGGTCCCGTCGCCCACGCCGCCGAGGCGAACGGCACGGCCGCACAGCGCCGCCGCCGCATCCCGCGCTCCGGGATCGGCATGCACCTCTACACCATGCGCTCCGCGCTGGCGGCGGACTTCAAGGGGACCCTCGCGCGGCTCGAGGAGA
Source organism: Streptomyces hirsutus (assembly GCF_001418415.1). Taxonomy (GTDB): domain Bacteria; phylum Actinomycetota; class Actinomycetes; order Streptomycetales; family Streptomycetaceae; genus Streptomyces; species Streptomyces hirsutus. Next base: position 5,394 of record NZ_LIQT01000321.1, on the reverse strand, counting down.
TCGGCTACGCGACGGTCGGCGTGAGCGGCCGGCACGGCAACAGCGCGGCCGCGATCCGCTCCATGCTCGACGAGACACGTCTGCGGGCGGTCCTGGAGCACGTCGATTACAACACCGTACGGGGCAGCGGACTGCCGCAGGCCCTCGACGACGTCCGGACCCTGGGCGCCCGGTGGATCGTCGTGCCCAGCCTGCCGGCGGCGATGCACACACCGGCCGGATTCCGGGAGGCGGCCAGGGAGTTCAACAAGGCGGGGCTCGCGGCCCGCAAGGCGGGGCTCGGCCCGCTGCTGTTCCACAACCACGGCGCAGACCACCAGGTGGTCGACGGCGAGAACCTGTACGACATCCTGCTGCGCGAGACGGACCCCCACCTGGTCGGCTTCGAGCTGGACGTCTACTGGGCGGCCAAGGGCGGCGGCAGCGACCCGCAGGACCTGTTCGTGGAGCACCGCCGCCGCTTCCCGGTACTGCACGTCAAGGACATGGCCGCGGACGGCTCGATCGCCGACGTCGGGTCCGGGGTGCTGGACTTCGCGGCGATGTTCGACACGGCGCACAGCGGTGGTGTGAAGCAGTGGCTGGTGGAGCACGACGCACCGGCCGACCCGTTCGCCACCGCACAGAACAGCTACGCGTACCTGGCGAACCTGAGGTACTGACCGGCCCGTACGAAGGAGCCCCGCACTATCCCTGGGACGGTGCGGGGCTCCTTCGCTCGCCGGAAAGCTCAGTCCGCCGCGGAGACCGCGCCGAGCAGGCCGCGGATGTGGGTGGTGGCCTCCTGGAACTCGGGCCGTCCCATCGTCTCCGTGTAGTCGCGTTCCGGGGGCAGGCCCACGTCGATGATCTCGGTGATGGTGCCGGGCCTGGGACTCATCACCACCACCTGGTCGGCGAGGTAGCAGGCCTCGGAGATGGAGTGGGTGACCAGGAGCACGGTGGTGCCGGTCTCCCGCCAGATGCGGTTGAGTTCGGTGTTCATCTGCTCGCGGGTGAGCGCGTCGAGCGCGCCGAACGGCTCGTCCATCAGCAGGACGGGCGGCTCGTGCAGCAGGGCGCGGCACAGGGCGACGCGCTGCTGCATACCGCCGGACAGCTCGTGCGGCAGCGCGTCCTCGAAGCCGCTCAGGCCGGTCATCGCGATGAGTTCGTCGGCGCGTCGGCGTCCCAGCTCCGCCGGCATCTTCCGCATCTCCGCCTGCAGCAGGATGTTGCGGCGCGCCGAACGCCACTCCAGCAGGGCCGCGCGCTGGAAGACGTAGCCGATGTCGTGGCGCGCCCCCTGCACCCGCTCGCCGTTCAGCAGCACATCGCCCGCGGACGGCTTCAGGAGCCCGGCGACCAGCTTGAGCAGCGTCGACTTGCCGCATCCGGACGGGCCGACGATCGCGACGAACTGCCCCATGGGCACCTCGAGATCGATGTCGGTCAACGCGGTCACGTCACGGTTCTTGGTGCGGAAGCGGACGGCGACGTCCTTGATGCCGACCGCCGCTGTGCTGCCGGGCCCGCTGCTCTGACCGTCCTTTGTCACTTCCGGCTCCTGCACGGTGGTGTTTCTGGGCATCGTCATCCCTTCATCGCGGTGGCTCTGTCCCAGTACTCGGCCACGGCCTTGGGGCTGCTCACCAGTCCGGCCTCGGCGAAGATGTCGATGGTCTGCTGCCAGTCGGCCTCGATGTTGACGCCTGGCGCCTTGCCCTGCGTCGACTCGGTGTGCAGGAGGGTGAGCGTCGTGGCGAACTGCTCGGACAGGACCTCCTTCGGCGGGAGTTGCTCGCTCGCGCCCTCCATCGAGGCGACGGCCGGCTCCGGTGCCTTCTCCGCGGCAGCGAAGGATTCGCTGACCGCCTTCGCCATGCGCTGGGCGAGATCCTTCTTGCCGGCGAGGACCTTCTGGCCGGCGATGAGGCCGTTGGAGTAGAAGTTCAGCCCGTTCTCGGAGAAGCGCAGGTACGAGACCGGCTTCTTGGCCTTGTTCTGCATGGTGGGCCCCTGGTCGCTGGCGTAACCGAGCAGTCCGTCGGTCTTGCCGGAGATCACGGCGGCGATCTTGCCGGCCGGGTCCGTGTTCTGAACCTTCACGTCGGACTCGGCGAGGCCGTTCTTCTTCAGGAAGATGGGGAACGTCTTGGAGAGCGCGTCGCCGGCGGTGCCCGCGATGGTCCTGCCCTTGAGGTCGGCGGGGCTGTTGATGCCCTGCGACTCGAAGAACTGCACCGACGCCGGAGTGGTCTGCAGGAAGACGCCGAGGCTCTTGACCTTGACGCCCGCGTCGACACCGGACAGGACGGCGGGCGTGTCGGCCCAGCCGAAGTCGGTCTGTCCGGCACCGGTGGCCTGCACCGTCTTCTGGGAGCCCTGGCCGGCGCGGATCTCGAGGTCGATGCCGTAATTCTCGAAGATCTTCTGCTGCTTGCCGTGGTAGAACGGCGCGTGTTCGCCGTACGGGTACCAGTTGAGCGTCAGCGTCACCTTGTCCAGCTCCTCACCGGAGGAGCTGGACGATGTGTCCGAGTCTTCCTCCCCGCAGGCCGTGGCGACCAGAAGCAGCGGTACGAGGCCGGTCAGAAGCAGTCTGCGCGCAGTCATGGCTGATCCTTCTCGTGAGCTCGGGGCATGTGGCCGGTCATCAGGTCAGTACGTGGTGGTGACGCCGGTCTCGCGGCGGCTGGCGTGCCACGGGAGCAGCAACTTCTCGGCGATCTCGACGAGGACGAAGAGGACGACGCCGATCAGGGACATCACCAGCAGGCCGGCGAAGAGCATCGGGGTGTCGAGGTTGCCGTTGGCCTGGAGGATCACATAGCCGAGCCCCTCGTTGGCGCCGACGAACTCGCCGACGACCGCGCCTGTCACGGCGAGCGTCACCGCGACCTTGAGGCCGGAGAACAGATGTGGCAGCGAGGCGGGCATGCGGATCTTGACAAAGGTCTGCCAGGGGCTCGCGCCCATGGTCGAGGAGAGCTGGAGCATCTCCGGGTCGACCGCCTTGAGTCCCGTCACCATGGAGATGACGACGGGGAAGAAGGCGATCAGCACCGCGATGAGGATCTTCGGTGCGATGCCGAAGCCCAGCCACACGACGAACAGCGGGGCGATGGCGATCTTCGGCACTACCTGGGCGAACAGCAGGATCGGGTAGAGGGTCTTCTCGACGGTGGCCGAGTAGACCATCACCACGGCGGCGAACACCCCGACGACGACGGCGATCAGGAAGCCGAGGAGCGTCTCGTAGGTGGTCACCCACGTGTGCTGCCAGATGTAGTCGGCCTTCCCGGTCAGCACGTCGAGCGTCGCGCCGGGCGAGGGGACGAGGTAGGGCTCGACCAGTTCGGCGGCGGCGATCACCCACCAGGCGGCGAAGCACGCGAGCAGCAGGGCGGCGGGGCGCCAGCTCTGCTTGAGCAGCCGCGACGTCCGCTCCCCCGCGCTCGGGCTGTTCCGCCTGTCGACTCCCGCCACCTGCGCGGGTGGTGCTTTGATGGCACTCTGACTCACGGTCAACTCCTGGGTCTCCGGAGCGTTCGGGAAGAGCCGTCCGGACCGGCCGGGTCCATCGATCTCTCTGCCTCTGCGAGAAAACGCTTTCAGAAAGCGCTTTCTGATACAGTGTGGCCACGCTAATGAGTGCCGGTCCGCACGGTCAATAGGTCGTCCCGAAGTTTCGGGGGGTCAAGTGAGTGAACGGGAACCACAGGCTCATGTGACGCTGGACGCCGTCGCCCGCAGAGCGGGCGTGTCCCTCGCAACGGCGTCACGAGCCCTGAACGGCACCACCCGGGTCCGTGAGGACCTGCGCAGCCGGGTACGCGCGGCCGCCGACCAACTGGGCTACATCCCCAACGCCCATGCCCAGGCACTCGCCAGCGCGTCGAACAACACCGTGGGCCTGATCTGCCACGACGTGGGCGACCCCTACTTCGCCGCGATCGCCGCCGGCGTGATGCGCGCAGCCGCGGAGAAGGACCTGCTGGTGATGCTGGCCAGCACCTTCCGCGAACCGGCCCGCGAGATCGCGTACGTGTCCACACTGCGCGCCCAGCGGGCCCGCGCCATCCTGCTGATCGGCTCCGGCTTCCAGGACCGGACCTGGGAGCGGGCGCTCGCCGCGGAACTCGAGCCGTACGTGCGCGCGGGCGGACGCGTCGCGGTCGTCAGCCGGCACCGCAGCCTACGGGTCGACGCCGTGCTGCCGGAGAACCGGGGCGGCGCCTCGGCCCTGGCCCGGGCGCTGCTCGACCTGGGGCACCGGGAGTTCGCGGTACTCACCGGACCGCCCTCGCTGACCACGGTCTCCGACCGGCTCGCCGGCTTCCGGGACGAACTGGCGCGGGCCGGTGTCACCCTGGCGCCCGAGCGGATCGTGCGCGGACCCTTCACCCGCGAAGGCGGGTACACGGCGGCACGAGCGCTGCTCGCCCGCGGCGAACGGCCCACCTGCGTCTTCGCGGTGACCGACGTGATGGCCGTGGGCGCGCTCGCCGCCTTCCGGGAACGGGGCGTACGTGTGCCGGAGGACATCTCGCTGGCCGGCTTCGACGACATCCCCCTCGTGAGGGAACTCTCACCGCCGCTCACGACGGTCGCCCTCCCGCTCACCGCCATGGGACAGGAGGTGATGGCACTCGCCCTGCGCGAGCCGCGCGGGCCCCGGTCACGGGTGCTGAGGATGGGCGGTGAGGTCGTCCTGCGCGCCAGCGTCGCTCCCCCACCGCCACGGCCGGCCAGGGCCGACGGGGGCGCGCACTGACACTGCGGGCGCCGAATCATCATCCGGCCCGTTCAGCGGCATGATCAGTGAGGAAGTTCCATCGTGATTCGTGCAGGTCACCGGCCCTGGCGTGACGAGTCGTCGGGGTGCTCGCGCAGTGCATCGGCCGACAGCGTGCAGGGTGGCTGCGCGCCACGCACAAGAAGATCGCCGACAAGCTGGGCGTGGAGCGGTCGACCGTGACCCGGGCGCTCGGGCGGCTGGAGGGGTGGCACATGCTTCAGCGCGTCGACACCGGCCTGATCTTCGTGAACCCTGTGAGGTTCCCAAAGTCCCGCATATGCGCTGCCCTGGACATTCGCCAGCTCTCGTGATCTTCGTCAGGCGGCGTTGCGGTACTCGTGGATGAGCCCGCCGAGGACGTCGTGGCGCTGGATCCGCTGCGCGGGGAAGGCGATGACGTCCGCTTCGTCGGCTGGGGCGCGCAGGTTCAGGGCTCGGTGCGGCCGGCTGGAGTCGCAGTGCTCGGCGTACTCGGCGAGGACGTGTCGCAGGTGCTGCTCATTGCAGATCAGCAGACGATCCGTGCACTCGGCTCGGGCGGTGCGTATGAACCTCTCGGCGTGCGCGTTCCTCCTTGGTGCCTGCGGTGTGGTCTTGAGGATCTCGATGCCGTC
>NZ_LIQT01000320.1 GCF_001418415.1 Streptomyces hirsutus | reverse complement strand
CCGCGTCGACGCGGTCGCCATCAGCCACAACCACTACGACCACCTCGACGCCCCCACACTGCGCCGGCTCCCGCGCGACACCCCGGTGTTCGCGCCGGCCGGGCTCGCCGGCTGGTTCCACCGCCGCCGGTTCACCCGCGTCACCGAACTGGACTGGTGGGAGGCCGCCGAGCTGAAGGGCGTCCGCTTCGACTTCGTCCCCGCCCACCACTGGTCCAAGCGCACCCTGACCGACACCTGCCGCTCACTGTGGGGCGGCTGGGTGCTCACCGACTCCGACGGACAGCGCGTCTACTTCGGCGGCGACACCGGCTACGGACACTGGTTCTCCCGGATCGGCCGCCGCTACCCCGGGATCGACCTCGCCCTGCTGCCCATCGGCGCCTACGAGCCGCGCTGGTGGCTCAGGGACGTCCACTGCGACCCGGAGGAGGCGGTCCGCGCCGCCCGGGACCTCGGCGCGCGCCGGATGGCGCCCATGCACTGGGCGACGTTCGTCCTCTCCGCCGAACCGGTGCTGGAACCCCTCACCCGCGTCCGTGCCGCCTGGGAGCAGGCGGACCTGCCCCGCGAGCACCTCTGGGACCTGCCGGTGGGCGGCTCCCGCGTCCTGGACTGACCACCGCGACGCACCGGCCGGGGGACGGCCGGCGACTCACTGCTCCGCCGGCCCCCGCAGGTGGCGCCAGACGCTCGGGGCCACACTGATCAGGACGGTCAGGACGATCGCCGCGAGCACCCCCTGCCAGGGCTCGGCGAACAGCGAGCCGCCGAGGACGCCGATCAGCTGGTACGTCGCCGCCCAGGCCAGACAGGCCGGCAGATTGCCGCGGACGAAGCGGCGGACCGGCCATTCGGCGATCAGGCAGGCCAGCATCACCGGAAGGCGCCCCGCCGGCACCAGCCGGGACAGCACCAGCACCGTCACGTCGTGATCGGCGAGTTTCTCCTGCGCCTGCGTCAGCCGGTCCTCCGGCGCCCGCGCCCGGATCGCCTCCAGCCAGCGCGAGCCGTTCCGCGACCGCATCCCGCGCCGGCCCAGCCAGTACAGCGCCACATCCCCGAGGAACGCGGCCAGCGACGCCGTCGCGAACACCAGCAGCATCGAGATCGGCGCCGCCCGGTGGAAGGCGACCACCGCCGCCGAACTGACCAGCGCCCCGGTCGGCACCACCGGTACCAGCGCCCCGATCAGCACCAGCAGGAACAGTGAGGGGTAACCGATCGCCTGCTGGGTGGTGTCCGGAACCACCGTCGCCGGCACGGCCGCCGACGGGGCCACGGCGGACAGGGCGGACAGGGGCACACCGGCCGCCTGTATCAGGGCGGCGGGCAGGATCACCGTGGGACCCCCAGGCGCACGCTCTCCCCGTGCCCCAGCCGGTGCACCGGTACCCCGGGCGCCCGCTCGGCCGCCCGCCGCACGAACTCGTCGCCCGGCGAGTGGAATTCGTGCGGACGCACGGCGTCCATGCCGATCGGCCAGTACGTGCCGTAGTGCACCGGCACCGCGTTGCGCGCCCCCAGCCGGGCCAGCGCCTCGGCCGCGCGCGCCGCGTCCAGATGCTCCTCCCCGAGATACGGACCCCAGCCGCCCACCGGCAGCAGCGCCACGTCGACCGGGCCGACCACCTCGGCCATCGCGTCGAACAGTCCGGTGTCACCGGCGAAGTACGTCCGCGCCTCGCCCTCCAGGACGTAGCCGAGGGCGGGGGAGCGGTGCCGTCCGAGCGGCAGCCGCCGCCCGTCGTGCCGGGCGGGCACCACCCGGACCACCAGACCGCCGGCCGTCAGCACATCGCCGGGCGTCACCTCGCTCACCCTGAGATGCGAGAGCCGGCGCAGCGCCGGCACCGCACGGCGTGCGCCCCGGGGCACGAGCAGGTGCGTGTGGGGGGCGAGCAGGGCCAGCGACGGCACATGCAGATGGTCGGCATGCAGATGGGAGACCAGCGCCACGTCCGCGTTCCGGGCGCTCGGCGGAGGCAGGGCGCCGCGGCGGCGCCGCAGATGCGCGAGCCGGCGGGCGAACAGGGGATCGGTGATCACACGCGTGTGCGCATCCTCGACCGTACAAGTGGCGTGACCCCACCAGGTGATCTCCACCGGCACCGCTCCGCCTCCTTCTGCGACTGCCCGAAGCCTACGCGCAGGAGTAGGGTCGGCGACGAAGTCCGGAGGTGAGGAGGCGCCATGGGGCCGGTGCGGGTGATCGCGATCGCGAGTCTGACGCCGCTGGAGGAACTGGACGCCGATCCCTTCCTCGTGGACTCCCGCAGCCAGCACGCCATGTGCGCCCGCTGGGCCGCCGAACGCGGGTACGTGGTGACCCGGGAACTGCTGGTGCGCGGCCTCCGCCCCGACCACTGCGTGCTGTGGGACGGCGTACGGCCCGGCTCCGACCTGTTCGTGGCACCCAGCCGCCGGGTACTGGAGAGCGCCCTGTCCTCCGTCGAGGAGTTCACCGCCGAGTGCGCGCGGCGCGGGGTGCGCGTGGAGACCGTCGGCCACGCCGAACCGCTGTACGACGCCGCGATGAAGGCCCGGGTGCACCGCCGCCTGTCCATGCCGACCGCGGGCTACGACGGCCGCTGAGGCCCGCCCGCCCGGCTCCGGGTCACCGCCCGTTTCCGATCACCCGTTTCCGGTCGCACGGTTTCGCCCCTCGGTTTCCGGGGGACGAAACGGCCCGTCCGGGCGTTGTGGCAGGGTGTGGGCACGGGCAGGGTCCGGTGCGCAGGCCGCCCTGGCGGCAACGGGCCGGGACGTGAGGTGGACTGGGCGTGAGTGGCGTGCGGTGGCGACGGATCGCCAGTCAGATCGGGCGGAGCGTCACGGTGTGGGCGGTCGCCACCCTCACCATGCTGGTGCTCGCCGGCATCCTCCCCGACTTCCGACTGCGCTCCGCCGACGGCGACAGCGCCACCGACATCGCGGTCACCGCCGCGTTCGGCGCCGGCGCCTTCGGCCTGCTGTCGGCGCTGGTGTGGCCGCTGCTGGTGCGCCTGCTGCTGCTCGTACCGGCGCTCGTCCTCGGCCTGCTGGTGTTCTTCCTCAACGGCGCGCTCCTGCTGGTGGCGCTGCGGATCACCCCGGTCGAGCGCGGCACCGCCGCCTGGGAGACCGCGATCGTGGTCGCCGCCGTGATGTCCGCCGTCGCCTCCGCCACCGGAGCCGCCCTTGCCGTGCGCGACGACGCCGCCTACCGCCGCCGCCTCTACCGCCTAGCCGACCGCCGCCGGCGCTCCACACCGCCCGTCCCGGCCACCCCCGGCACCGTCTTCCTGCAACTGGACGGCGTCGGCCACGACGTCCTGCTGCACGCGGTCGACCAGGGCCTGATGCCGACCGTCGCCCGCTGGCTCGGCACCCACGACGCCGTCCTTCCCCACTCCCACCGGCTCACCCCCTGGCGCACCGACTGGTCCAGCCAGACCGGCGCCAGCCAGCTCGGCATCCTGCACGGCAACAACCACGACGTCCCCGCCTTCCGCTGGTACGAGAAGGACCGCCGGGAGGTGATGGTCTGCAACCGCCCCAGCAGCGCGGTGGAACTCCAGCAGCGCGCCGCCCGGTACGCCGGACACCCCGGCCTGCTCGCCGACGACGGCGCCAGCCGCGGCAACCTGTTCAGCGGCGGCGCCGACGAACAGGCCCTGGTGCTGTCCATAGCCGCCCGCCGCCGCAGCCGCGAGAACCGCTCCCGCTCCGGCTACTTCGCCTACTTCTCCGACCCGGCCAACGCCGTGCGCACCGCCCTGTCCTTCGCCGCCGAGGTGGCCCGCGAGATCGGCCAGTCCACCCGAGCCCGGTGGAGCAAACAGCTCCCGCGCGTGTCCCGCGGCGGGCTCTACCCCTTCGTACGGGCCTTCGCGACCGTCGTCGAACGGGACGTGGTCGTCTCCGCCGTCATGGGCGACCTGCTCGCCGGCCGCACCTCCGTCTACGCCGACCTGGTCGCCTACGACGAGGTGGCCCACCACTCCGGACCCACCAGCCGGGACGCCGAGAAGGTCCTGCAACGCCTCGACCGCTCCCTCGCCCTGATCGAGCACGTCGCCGCACACGCCCCTCGCCCGTACCGGATCGTGGTCCTCTCCGACCACGGCCAGAGTCCCGGCGAGACCTTCCGCTCCCGCTACGGCCTCACCCTCGGCGACCTGGTGCGGGCCGGCTGCGGACTGCCCGTGCCGCGCCGCGCCCGGCGCACCCGCAGCGGCGCCGAGGCCCGCGCGGCGGTCCGGGCGGCGCTGCGCCGCCCGGTCGAGGAGGGCATCGAGCAGCACCGCCCCACACGGGCCTCCGAACCCGTCGTCCTGGCCTCCGGCAACCTCGGCCTGGTCTCCTTCCCGGACGTGCCGCACCGGATGACCAAGGAGGAGATCGACGCCCGCCACCCCGCCCTGCTGCCGACCCTCGCCAACCACCCCGGCATCGGCTTCCTGCTCGTCCGCAGCGAACGGCGCGGCGGCGTCGTGCTCGGCGCGCACGGCGCGGAGGTCCCCCTGGACGAACTCGACGACCGTCCCGGACCGCTCGCCGCGTTCGGGCCGGGCGCCGCCGACGCCGTACGCCGCACCCACTCCTTCCCGCACACCGCCGACATCATGGTCAACTCCTCCCACGACCCCGTCGACGGCGAGGTGCTCGCCTTCGAGGAGCAGATCGGCTCCCACGGGGGCCTCGGCGGCGCCCAGTCCCGTCCCTTCCTGCTGTCCCCGGTCGCGCTGTCCGCGCCGGTCGCCGCCGGGGAGGAGCTCGCCGGCGCCGAGCAGGTGCACCACGTACTGCGCCGCTGGCTGGAGGAGTCGGACGAATCGCACCTGCCGGCCGACCCGCGCCGGGAACGGGCCGCCTGAGCCCGGCCTGCGGGGGACGCCACCCCCACTCATGATCGGACGACCGAAAAATATTCACGTGACGAACGCAACCACCGCTTGAGAACCTCAACGGCGAACGACCACATCCGTGAAAGCGGCGCCGGCTCAGGCGCGAAGAGGAGAAGCCCCCGCGTGCAGGCAGCCGTCACCATCACCCCCGCCCGCGTCCCGGAGTTGCTGCTCGGCCTCGCGACCGTACGGCCGGTGTTCCTCTGGGGTGCGCCGGGCATCGGCAAGTCCTCCCTGGTGAGGGAGTTCGCCGAGTCCCTGGGGCTGGAGTGCGTGAGCCTGCTGGGCACCCAGCTCGCCCCCGAGGACCTCATCGGCGTACCGCAGATCCGGAACGGCCGCTCGGTGTTCTGCCCGCCCGAGGCGATCGCCCGCGACGAGCCGTACTGCCTGTTCCTGGACGAGCTGAACGCGGCCACGCCCGATGTGCAGAAGGCGTTCTACTCCCTGATCCTGGACCGCCGTATCGGCGCCTACGAACTGCCCAAGGGCTCCCTCGTCATCGGCGCCGGCAACCGCGCCACCGACAACGCGCTCGCCCGCCCCATCGCCTCCGCGCTCGTCAACCGCCTCACCCACGTGCACCTGGAGGCCTCCGCCGGGGACTGGCTGGTGTGGGCCGGGAACAACGGCATCCACCCGTGGGTCGTGGACCACCTCACCGACCGGCCCGACCACCTGTGGTCCAAGCCGCCGAAGACCGAGGAGCCGTTCTCCACGCCCCGCTCCTGGCACATGCTCTCCGACGCGCTGCACTCCTTCGGCCCCGACCTCGACGAGGACACCCTGAAGGTCCTCGCCCACGGCACGCTCACTCCCGCGCACGCCACCGCCTTCTGCGGCTACGTCAGGATCGTGCGCAGCCGCTTCGGCATCGAGGCCGTCCTCAAGGGCGACGCCCGCTGGCCGCACCGCACCGAGGACCGCGACCTGCTGTACTACCTCGCCGACTCGTTCCGCGGCCGGCTCGTCAAGGAACTGCCCGCGGACAAGGCGCACATGTCGGCCACCGGCCGGCAGACCGCGTACCGGGCCAAGGCGCTGCTGGTGCAGCTCGCCGAGATCTCCGTCGAGGTCGCCCAGACCGTCATCGCCTCCGACGCCGACGGCAACCCGGTCCTGCCGTCCTGGTTCCTGGTCGAGGCGGCCCGTGACATGCCCCGCCTGGTGGAGGCCCGCCGATGACCCGCCCCGGGCAGCAGGGCGGCACGGGCAAGCGGGGGAGCAAGGGAGGCAAAGGCGGCAAGGGGACCAAGGGGGAGCGGAAGCGGGAGGCCGCGGCCGCCGCCTTCGCCGAGGGGATGCGGATGCTGACGGCCGACCCGGCACTTGCCGCGGTCGAGTTCACCGTCTGCCGCGACGAGGACTGCGACCTCGCCCCCCGCCACGGCCTGCTGCGGACCGACTCCGACGCCGTGCTGCACGCCCACCCGGACCGCCTCGCCGACCCCGGCGAGTGGGCCCGGGCCCTCGCGCACGCCGTCCTCCACCTCGGCTTCGGCCACGTCCCCGCCGCCAAGGGCCCACGGGAACAGCCCGACCGCCACGACCTCGCCGCACGCTGCGTCGTCGTCGAGCGCTTCCTGCTCGGGCACACCATCGGCACGGCCCCCGAGGACCTGCCGGCCTCCTACCCCGACGGCGACGAGGAACAGCTCGCCGCCCGGTGGCGCAGGGACGGCCTGCCCGCCGCCTACGAACGCTGCGGCACCGCCGGCGGCGAGCCGGACCTGCTCCTCGTGCCCTGGGACGGCTGGTGGGGACAGCCGCCGGACCAGCAGCTCGCCTTCGCCACCGCCCTGACCCGCGCCGTGTCCGCCGCGATGGACCTGGCGGGCGGACGCAGCCCCGGCCCGGACGGCGAACCGGCCGTGCTGCGCCCCTGGGCCAGGGCGCTGAGCTGGTTCGTCTCCTCCTATCCCCTGCTCGGCGGCATCGCGGCCGGCATCACCCTCGTCGCCGACGCCGAACTCGCCCGCGCCCACGACATCTCCGTCGCCGCCGTCGACGCCGAGGCCGGCGAGATCTACGTCAACCCGCTGCGGCAGCTGGAGGACGAGGAATGGCGCTTCGTCCTGGCCCACGAGATGCTCCACGCCGCCCTGCGCCACGGCGACCGCCGCGGCGGACGCGACCCGTACCTGTTCAACGTCGCCTGCGACTACGTCATCAACGGGTGGCTGGAGGAGATGGGCATCGGCACCATGCCCGAGGGCCTGCTCCACGACCCCCGGCTCGCCGGGCTGTCCGCCGAGGAGGTCTACGACCGCATCGTCGACGACCAGCGACGCATGCGGCGCCTGGCCACCCTGCGCGGCAAGGGCCTCGGCGACATCCTCGACGGCAGCCTCGGACCGCTCGACCCGTCCTGCCACGGCGTCGACCTGGACGAGTTCTACCGCCGAGGCCTCGCCCAGGGCCTGGACCTGCACCAGCGCCAGGGCCGCGGCCTCCTGCCCGGCGGACTGGTCGAGGAGATCCGCGCGCTCAGCCATCCACCGCTGCCCTGGGACGCGCGGCTCGCCCGCTGGTTCGACGAGTACGTGCCCCGCCCCGAACCCGTACGGACCTACGCCCGTCCCGCGCGCCGCCAGGCGTCCACCCCCGGCATCCCGCGTGCCGGCAGGTACTTCCCGCCCGAGGAGGTCTCCCGCTGTACCTTCGGCGTCGTCCTGGACACCTCCGGCTCGATGAGCCGGGTCCTGCTCGGCAAGGCGCTCGGCGCCATCGCCTCCTACGCCGAGGCCCGCGACGTACCGGCGGCCCGCGTGGTGTTCTGCGACGCGGCGCCGCACGACGCCGGCTATCTGCCCGTCACCGAGATCGCCGGACGGGTCCGGGTCCGCGGGCGCGGCGGCACGGTGCTCCAGCCCGGCATCGACCTGCTCCAGCGCGCGGACGACTTCCCGAGGACCGCACCGGTCCTCGTCATCACCGACGGCTGGTGCGACGTGCTGCGGGTACGGCGGGAACACGCCTACCTGATCCCGCGCGGCGCGCGGCTGCCGTTCACTTCGAAGGGACCCGTCTTCCACGTCAGTTGACACGGAGTGTGATCAGATGGGGGGATGGGAACCCGGTGACACGGGTCCCCGGACCGAGCACGGACCGGACACCACGTCCGGACATTTGGAAGGAACAGTCATGGCAGCCACACGCTCCGCGCACACCGTTTGGGAAGGCAACCTCATCAAGGGCAGCGGGGTCGTCACGTTCGACTCCTCCGGCAGCATCGGCGAGCAGCCGGTCACCTGGGCGTCGCGTGCGGAGGAGGCGAACGGCAAAACCAGCCCCGAGGAGCTGATCGCCGCCGCGCACTCCAGCTGCTACTCGATGGCCTTCTCCAACATCCTCGACAAGGCCGGCAACCCGCCGACCCGCCTGGTGACCTCCGCCGACGTCACCTTCGTGCCCGGCGAGGGCATCACCGGCATCCACCTCACGGTCGAGGGCACCGTCCCCGGCCTGGACGAGGCGGCCTTCCTCGCCGCCGCCGAGGACGCCAAGGTCAACTGCCCGGTCAGCCAGGCGCTGAAGGGCACCGAGATCACTCTGACGGCGAAGCTCTCCTGACCACCCGCTCGCCGCACCCGCAGGACATCCGCAGGCCGCTCCGCAGGGGCGGCCTGTGTCGCGTCCGCATCCGCCTCCGGAATCCGGGCCCCGATCACAGGGAGACGACCCGTATGACGTCACGGCCCGCCGTATCCGCGCACCGGGGAGGCTCCGAACGCACCGCGCCCGCGACCCGTGAGGCCTACGAGGACGCCCTGCGGTCCGGCGCGGAGTACGTCGAGTTCGACGTGCGGCGCACGGCCGACGGAGTCTTCGTCGTCCACCACGACGCCCGCGCGGGACGCACCGGCCCGCCGCTGGCCGCACTCACCCACGCCGGGCTCTGCGAACACGCCGGGTACGCCGTACCCGTCGTGGACGACGTCATGGAGCTGATCGCCGGAAAACTCGTCGGGCATCTGGACCTGAAGGAGACCGGTCACGAGCGGGAGCTGATCGGCCGCGCGATCGCCCTGCTCGGCCGGGACGGCTTCGTCGCCACCAGCCTGGAGGACCGTTCCGTCGCCGCGATCACCGAGGCCTTCCCCGGCGTACGCACCGCGCTCTCCCTCGGCCGGAACGGCACCGGGATCCCGCGGACCCGGCTGGCGCGCACCCGGCTGAGTGAACTGCTGCCCATGCGGCGGGTCCGCGCCTGCGGCGCCCGCGGGATCGCGGCGCACCAGCGCCTCGCGCGGGGCGGGGCGCTCCGCGAGGCGGCCCGCAACGGACTGTTCACCATGGTGTGGACGGTCAATGACGACGCCCCGATGCGCGCCTTCCTCGCCGACCGGCGCGTGGACGTACTGATCACCGACCGCCCCCGGCGCGCCGTGCAACTGCGTGCAGCGAGCGCCTGAGAGGTGATTGACAAACCACCCAGGCAAACTATTGACAACGGCGCACTCAAGTTTTGTGCTGGAAGTCCAGAAGGCCGGAGAGGTGTGCCCTGACGGAAGGGGACAGCGATGGGACGTGCGGTCGGAATCGACCTGGGAACCACGAACTCGGTGGTGGCCGTGCTGGAGGGCGGTGAGTCCACGGTCGTCACCAACGCGGAGGGCGCCAGGACCACCCCTTCCGTCGTGGCCTTCGCCAAGAACGGTGAGGTGCTCGTCGGCGAGGTCGCCAAGCGGCAGGCGGTGACGAACGTCGACCGCACCGCCCGCTCGGTCAAGCGTCACATGGGCGACGGACAGTGGCACTTCCCGGAGCAGGGCTCCGTGGACGGCACCCGCTACCGGGCGCAGGAGCTGTCCGCCCGGGTGCTGCAGAAGCTGAAGCGGGACGCCGAGGCCTACCTCGGCGAGGACGTCACCGACGCCGTGATCACCGTACCGGCGTACTTCGACGACGCCCAGCGGCAGGCCACCAAGGAGGCCGGGGAGATCGCCGGACTGAAGGTCCTGCGGATCATCAACGAGCCCACGGCGGCGGCCCTCGCCTACGGCCTGGACAAGGAGAGCGAGCAGACCGTCCTCGTCTTCGACCTGGGCGGCGGAACCTTCGACGTGTCGCTCCTGGAGATGGGCGAGGGGGTCATCGAGGTGAAGGCCACCAACGGTGACACCCATCTCGGCGGCGACGACTGGGACCAGCGCCTCCTCGACCATTTCGCCCAGCGCTTCAAGAGCCAGTACGGCATCGACCTGGCGCGGGACAAGATGGCCGTGCAACGGCTGCGGGAGGCCGCCGAGAAGGCGAAGATCGAGCTGTCCTCCTCCTCCGAGACCACCGTCAACCTGCCCTACATCACGGCCTCCGCCGACGGCCCGCTGCACCTGGACGAGAAGCTCACCCGGGCCCAGTTCCAGGAACTCACCGCCGACCTGCTGGAGCGCTGCAAGACGCCCTTCCACCAGGCCGTGAAGGACGCCGGGGTGAAACTCTCCGCGATCGACCACGTCATCCTCGTCGGTGGTTCCACCCGCATGCCCGCCGTCACCGACCTGGTCCGCGAACTCACCGGCAAGGACCCGCACAAGGGTGTCAACCCGGACGAGGTCGTCGCCGTCGGCGCGGCCCTCCAGGCGGGCGTCATCCGCGGCGACGTGAAGGACGTGCTGCTCCTCGACGTCACTCCGCTGTCCCTCGGCATCGAGACCAAGGGCGGCATCATGACCAAGCTGATCGAACGCAACACGACCATCCCCACCCGGCGCTCGGAGACCTTCACCACCGCCGTCGACAACCAGCCCTCGGTCGGTATCCAGGTCTACCAGGGCGAACGCGAGATCGCGGTGTACAACAAGAAGCTCGGTATGTTCGACCTGACCGGTCTGCCCCCGGCGCCGCGCGGCGTCCCGCAGATCGAGGTGGCCTTCGACATCGACGCCAACGGCATCATGCACGTCTCCGCCAAGGACCTCGCCACCGGCAGGGAGCAGAAGATGACCGTCACCGGCGGCTCGGCGCTGCCCAAGGACGACATCGACCGCATGATGCGCGAGGCCGAGCAGTACGCCGACGAGGACCGCCGGCGCCGGGAGGCCGCCGAGACCCGTAACCAGGCCGAGCAGCTCGTCTACCAGACCGAGAAGTTCATCCGGGACAACGAGGACCGGATCCCCGCCGGCACCAGGTCCGAGGTGGAGGCCGCCGTCGCCGAGCTGAAGCCCCTGCTGGAGCAGTCCGCCGACACCGCCGCCCTGCGCGCCGGCGTCGAGAAACTCGCCGCCGTCAGCCAGCGGATGGGCCAGGCGATGTACGCCCAGGCCGGTCAGGAGTCCACCGGCGACACCGGGCAGCACACCTCACCGCAGGAGGAGGAAGGTGTCGTCGACGCGGAGATCGTCGACGACGAAGGCGACGAAGGCGACGGCCGCGCCGGGAGCCGCGGACAGGACGGGCGCGGCGGCGCTCAGTAGCCGTCCCGGAACTCCCGCAGCAGCTTCTGCGTGTGCTCGGAGGAGGCGGCCCGCGCCGTCATGTGGTCCAGCACCTCCAGGTGCACCGAGACCTCCTTGCGGGAGTCCAGGTACAGGGCGCCGGTCAGGTACTCGGTGAACACCATGTCGGGCAGTTCCGGCTCGGCGAACCGGAACAGCGAGAAGGGCGCGTACGTCCCCGGGTGCGGGCCGTCGGCGAACTCGGCCACCTGGAGCGTGATCCGGTCCCGCTCGGACCACTCCAGCAACTTGTCGAACTGCTCGCGCATCACCCGGCCGTCCCGGGCCACCGGGCGCCGCAGGACCGTCTCGTCCACGATCACCCACAGGTGGGGCGGGTCCCGGCGCTCCAGGAGCCGCTGCCGCTCCAGCCGCAGCGACACATGCCGCTCGACGGCCTCCGGCCCCTGGCTCCCGATCGTCCCGGCCTCCAGGACGGCACGCGCGTAGTCCTCCGTCTGCAGCAGCCCCGGCACGAAGTGCGGCTCGTAGGACCGGATGACCCGGGCAGCGCCCTCGAGGCTCACGTACAGGCTGAACCACTCGGGCAGCACGTCGTGGAACCGCTGCCACCAGCCCGGACGGTTCGCGTCCTCCGCGAGCCCGATGAAGGTGGCCGCCTCGCCCTGGGACACCCCGTACGCCGTCAGCAGGATCTGGATGTACGGGATCTTCAGCGCGACCTCGGCCGTCTCCATCCGCCGGACGGTGGCGGGAGCCACCCGCAGGACCCGGGCGGCCTCCTCCCGGGTGAGACCCGCCGTCTCCCTCAGTTCCTGCAGCCGCCTGCCGAGCACCACTTGGCCCACCGTGGGTGCGGCCCGCCGTTCACTCACGCCACGTCTCCCCAACGCCCCCACAACACGCGATCAGTCTGCCATGCCCGTCCGACCTTCTCACGAGTAACGGCCGGGCGCCCCTGTTCCCGGGCGCCCGGGGCATGACGTCCCGGGTAATCGACCGCGACCCGCTGCGGGCGGGATCGTGGACGCACCGGGTTCCGGGCCGGCGCACTCCGGTCCGGGACCCGGTCCGGATCCGTCCCGTGATCCGGCCGCGCGCAAGGTGTGCGATATCCGGCATCTTGCATGGCGTATGCGGCCACCGCGACCCAGCCCGCAGTGGTGACCCGAGGCCCGCCACCGACCCGGTGAGACCCCGACCCCGACCCCGATCCTGACGGAGGGTGATTCGTCATGTCCGCGACCCAGCCTGCCTCACTCGCCCGGACCTCCGGCCCGCAGTCCGTGCTGCGCCGGCTCCTGGTCCTCGACGCCGCCGTGACCGGCGTCAACGCGCTCGCCTACCTCTCCCTCTCCGGCCCGCTCGGCCGCTTCCTCGGCGTCGGCTCGGGTCTGCTGGCCGGGCTCGGCGCCTTCCTCGCGGTGTACGCGGCCGCCGTGGGTCTGCTGGCCTCGCGCAGGCATCCGCCGGCGTTCGGGGTCCGGGCCGTCGTCGAGGTCAACCTGGCCTGGGCGGTGGTGAGCTGCGCCGCCCTCGTGCTGTGGCTCGAGCCGAGCACGGCGGGCGCGGTGTGGGCGGTCCTCCAGGCGCTCGTCGTGGCCGGCTTCGCCCTGCTCCAGCACAGGTCCCTGAAGTCGCGTCAACTCAGCCAGGAATGAAGGTACTTGGCCGTCGCCGGATCGGCCGGGAGGAGCGTCTCCACGGCCAGTTCGGCGACGGTCACGTCCATCGGTGTGTTGAAGGTGGAGATCGACGACACGAACGACAGGATCTGGCCCTCGTGCTCGATCCTCATCGGCAGCGCGAAGTACGCCACGGGGGCGGACTGTTCCGATCCGCCCGCGTCCCCCGCTCCCTCACCCGGCCCGGCCTCCGGCACCGGGAACGCCGCGACCTCCTCGTACAGCGCCCGCAGCGGTGCGGAGCGGCGGAGCGCGATCTGCCGCTCCATCTGCTCCAGCAGGTGGCCGCGCCACTCCCGCAGATTCCGGATCCGGGGCGCGAGGCCCTGCGGGTGCAGCGTGAGCCGCACCGCGTTCAGCGGCGGCACCAGCAGCGACTCCGGCACGCCGTCGAACAGCATCATGACCCCGCGGTTGGCGGCCACGACGTCGTACATCGCGTCCACGACCAGTGCCGGATACGGCTCGTATCCGCCGATCAGCCGCTCGATGCCCTCGCGCAGCGCGTCCAGCGCCGGATCGTCCAGCGGGGTCTCGGGGAACCGGGGCGCGTAACCGGCCGCCAGCAGCAGTGCGTTGCGCTCCCGTACCGGGACGTCCAGGTGCTCGGCCAGCCGCAGCACCATCTGCTCGCTGGGCCGGGAGCGGCCGGTCTCGATGAAGCTGATGTGCCGGGCGGACGAGTCCGCGCGCAGCGCGAGCTCCAGCTGACTGACCCGACGCTGCTCCCGCCAGGCCCGCAGCAGCGGACCCACGCCTCCGGCAGTGGCGGGAGTGGTACCGGGCGGGAGAGTGCTCATGCCGGGACGGTAGCCGAGAGGACGCCGCGAGCGGGAGCCCGCACCTCCCTGGCCTCCCTTCCGCCTCCCTCCTGCCCCCTTCCGGCTTCTTGCGCAGGGCCCGGCGGCACGTCCTGTGGCACGCTGGGCGGAGGAGAACCCCGACCGCCAGGGAGGGGGACAGAGGAGGAGCGCAGCCCATGCCCGCCGAATCCGCCGAACCGCTGTCGCCGCAGGAGATCGAGGACCGGCTGGCCGGCCTGCCGGGCTGGTCGCTCGACGACGGCCGGCTCACCCGTTCCTACCGGCTCGGCTCCCACTTCGCGGCGACCGCGATGGTCGTGCACGTCGCCCAGGTGCAGGAGGAACTCGACCACCACTCCGACCTCACCCTCGGCTACAACACCGTGTCCGTCGCCGTCCAAACGCACAGCGCGGGAGGCGCCGTCACCGCGAAGGACGTCGAACTGGCCCACAAAATAGAGGACTTGGCGCCCGGTCACGGTGCACACTGAGGTGTGTGCTCGACTACGACGAGGAAGCGGGGCGGTACGACGCCTCACGCGGCGGTGAGCCCCGGGCCGCGGCCGCCGCGCAGGCGGTGCTGGACCTGATCCCCCTGTGGGCGCGCGACCTGCTGGACATCGCCTGTGGCACCGGCATCGTGACCCGGCGTTTCGCCTCGGCCCGCGCGGGCCTGCGGGTGACCGGAGTCGACCTCGCCGCGTCGATGACCCGGATCGCGGCGGCCCGTCTGCCTGGCGCCGTGGTGCGCGCCGACAGCCGGAGACTGCCGTTCGGCGACGCCCGGTTCGACGCCGCCGTCAGCGTGTGGCTGCTGCACCTCCAGTCCGGCCCCGAGGACGTGCGGGCCCTCGTCGAAGAGTGCGCCAGGGTCCTGCGACCCGGCGGGGTCTACGTCACCACCGTCGACAAGGCCGCCTCGCACAACGTGGGCAGCGACATCGACGCCGTCCTCTCCGCCCGCCCGCGCAGCCCGGCGCGCGACCTCGCCGCCGACGTGGCGGCCTGCGCCGCCGACCACGGCCTGGTTCCGGCCGGACAGGCCGTGTTCCGGGGCCACGGCCAGGGCCGCAGCCCCCGCCGCACCATCGCCGACCTGCGTCGCGGCTGGTTCGTCACGGTGCCCCCCGGCTCCCCC
>NZ_LIQT01000032.1 GCF_001418415.1 Streptomyces hirsutus | reverse complement strand
GGGACCCCCACCGTCCAGGACCCTCCCCCCTCTCCGGCTCCTGGTTCACCGCAGGAGTGGAACGCGTTGGGCGAGGAAATCCGATGCCTGTCGCAGGGTGCGGTGGCCTCCATCCGCCCGGACGGCCCTGTCCTGGCAAAGCCGTCGCGAGGACTCACCGTCCTTCCCTCCAGGTTCGTGCGGGCCTTCTCGCGCTTGGATCGCTTCCTGGTCGTATTGCTGTCCCTCGGCTGGGCAGCCAGTCTGGTCTGGTTCTGGGTCTGGTGGCTTCAGCCGTCTCACCGCATCGGCTGGTGGGGTCTGGTCGTCAACAGCGCTCTCCTTCTGTACCTGACCTATCTGCCAGTGCACTTCCTCGTTGCGCTGCTGCGCATGCAGCGCTTCGACCCTGCCCGCAAGGTGCCCGCACTGCGCACCGCGTTCGTCGTTACTCGCGCCCCGTCCGAGGGTTGGGACATCGCCCGCACCACCCTGGAAGCGATGCTCGACCAGGACTTCCCGTACGTCTACGACGTCTGGCTGTGCGACGAGGACCCCACGCAGGAAATCCTCGACTGGTGCTGGTCGCACAACGTCGGCGTGTCATGTCGACGCGGCCGCATTGACTACCACCGGGCTGATTGGCCGCGGCGGACGCGCTGCAAGGAGGGCAACCTGGCCTTCTTCTACGACCATTGGGGCTACGACCACTACGACGTGGTCGCCCAGCTCGACTGCGACCATGTCCCCGGGCCCCAGTACCTCACCGAGGTCGTCCGCCCCTTCTCCGACCCGGCCATCGGCTACGTCGCAGCCCCCAGCGTCTGCGACTCAAACGCCGACACTTCCTGGGCCGCCCGCGGCCGACTGCATCGCGAGGCCATGTTCCACGGGCCCGTGCAACTGGGTCACTCCGCCGGTCTCTCCCCCGTGTGTATCGGCTCGCACTACGCCGTCCGCACCCAGGCGCTGCGGGACATCGGTGGTCTTGGCCCCGAACTCGCCGAGGACTTCTCGACGACCTTCCTGCTCAGCTCGGCAGGCTGGCAGGGAGCGTTCGCAATCGACGCGGAGGCACACGGGGAGGGCCCTCTCACCTTCAGCGCGATGGTCACCCAGGAGTTCCAGTGGTCCCGAAGCCTGGCCGTGATGCTCCTGGGAATGCTGCCGCGCCACCTGGGCCGCATGCCCCTCAAGCTGCGGGTTCGCTTCGGCGCAGCGCTGATGTACTACCCGCTGCTGGCTGCGGCCACCGTCCTGGGCATCGTGCTGCCGCCAGTAGCCGCAATCACCGGCACTCCCTGGATCAACGTCAATTACATCGAGTTTCTGGCGCACTTCTGGGGCATGTCCGTCTGGCTGGTCCTGCTGACGCTGCTCTGCCGCCGCCGCGGTCTGATGCGCCCCAAGGACGCCCCGGTCTTCAGCTGGGAGCTCTGGCTCTTCGGGCTCTCCCGCTGGCCCTACGTCGCGTGGGGCGTGCTGGCAGCGGTGAGGCAGAAGCTGCGGCCTCGCCAGATCACCTTCAAAGTCACGCCGAAGAAGCGCGACGGCCTGGAGCCGCTCCCGCTGCGCGCCGTCACCCCATACCTGCTGATCACAACGTTCCTTTCGTGCTCGGCTCTCGCCGGACAGTTCACCGGCCCCGCCGTCGGCTACGTCTTCCTTTGCATCCTCGGTTCAGCCTCGTACGCCACCGTGACCCTCACTGTCGGCGCGCTGCACGTCAAGGAGACGGCACGCGCGACCGGCGTCTCCGTCTTGCGCGCGCTACGCACGGCCGCGTTCCCGCTCGTTGCCGGCCTACTGTCGCTGCTTCCCCTGGCGCTCGCCGTCGCCGTCTTCCCCACCTATCTCACCGGCTTCTACGCCTGGTGACGGCCCTCGCGGCCTATCGAGAAATGAGGTCCCCATGCCCCAGACGGTCCTGGTCACCGGTGGCGCCGGTTTCATCGGCAGCCACACCTGTGTCGAGCTCCTTCACTCCGGCCACGAGGTCGTCGTGCTCGACGACCACTCCAACAGCGCCCCCGAGGCTCTCGAACGCGTCGCGAAAATCGCGGGCCGCCCGATCGCCGCGGCCCACGTCGCGGACGTGCGCGACCGGCGTGCGCTGGACGCCGTCTTCACGAGCCACCCGATCGACGCGGTGATCCACTTCGCCGCGAAGAAGGCCGTCGGCGAGTCGGTGCAAATCCCCCTCGCCTACTACGACATCAACGTCGGCGGCACCACGGCCCTGGTCGCGGCGATGCACGACCACGGGGTACACCGGCTGGTGTTCTCCTCTTCCTGCTCGATCTACGGCGACGCGACAACCGTCCCACTGACCGAGGAGTCCCCAGCGGCGCCGGCGAACCCCTACGCCATGAGCAAGTGGACCTGCGAGCAGATCCTCGCGGACCTGTGCCGACACGTGCCCGAGCTGCGGGTTCTGGCGCTGCGATACTTCAACCCTGCCGGCGCCCACCCCAGCGGCCTGCTCGGCGAGGACCCGCACGGCGTGCCGAACAACATCGTGCCCTTCCTCACCCAGATCGCCGTGGGCCGCCGCGACGAGCTCAGCGTCTTCGGCGACGACTACCCCACGCCCGACGGCACCGGGGTGCGCGACTACCTCCACGTCGTCGATGTGGCCGAGGGGCACCGCGCCGCCCTCGACCACATCGACGACGGACCCGGTATGCGGACCTTCAACCTCGGCACCGGCCGCGGCGCATCCGTCCTGGAGCTCGTGCGCACCTTCGAGGAAGTCTCGGGACGGTCCATCCCGTATCACGTCACCGCACGACGGCCCGGTGACGTCGCGGAGCTGGTCGCCGATCCAGCGAAGGCCGCTGCTGCCTGGGGGTGGAGCGCACGGCGCGACCTGGCCGCAATGTGCCGCGACGCGTGGAACTTCCAGCAGCAGAACCCGTCCGGCTACGCCCCCTGACAGGTCCTGTACGCCGTCCCCCTCTCCCACCTCCGCGCTAGACAGGAGAACAGCGCATGCGGTTGACCGTCATCGGTACGGGATACCTCGGAGCTGTGCACGCCGCGTGCATGGCCGCCATCGGACACGACGTCCTCGGTATCGACGTCGACATCAAGAAGATCAAGGCCCTCACCGAGGGCCGACCCCCCTTCTACGAGCCGGGTTTCGACGACGTCCTGACCAAGGCACTCGCTTCCGGGTGCTTGCGGTTCACAGCCAGCCTGCGCGAAGCGGCGGCTCACGGTGAGGTCCATTTCATCTGCGTGGGCACCCCTCAGCGGGCCGGCTCCCAGGCGGCCGACATGCGGTACGTGGACGCCGTCGTTGACGGGCTTGTGCCGCACCTGCCTGCGCCGTGTCTGCTGGTCGGCAAGTCCACCGTCCCGGTGGGCACCACGGCGCGCCTGACCACACGTATCGCACGCCTCGCGTCGGCGGGCGTGCGGGCGGAGGTGGCATGGAATCCAGAGTTTCTGCGCGAGGGCTTCGCGGTCGAGGACACGCTGCGGCCGGACCGGCTGGTCGCGGGTGTGACCAGCCCAGAGGCCGACGAGACGTTGCGCCGGGTCTACGCACCGATGCTGGAGGCAGGAGTCCCCTACATCAGCACCGACCCCAACACGGCCGAGCTGGTGAAGGTCGCGGCCAACTCCTTCCTCGCGACGAAGATCTCCTTCATCAACGCCATGGCCGAGGTCTGCGACGCGGCCGGCGCGGACGTGACCACCCTCGCCGACGCCCTCGGCCATGACACCCGGATCGGCCGCCGGTTCCTGAACGCCGGTCTGGGCTTCGGCGGCGGCTGTCTCCCCAAAGACATCCGAGCATTCAACGCCCGTGCCCAGGAGCTCGGTGTCGGTCCGGCGGTGGCGTTCCTCCAACATGTTGACGAGATCAATGAACGCCAGCGAGCCCGGACCGTCGCGCTGACTCGTCAGATGGTCGGCGGTGACCTGACCGGCCGCCGGATGACCGTCCTCGGTGCCACGTTCAAGCCGAACAGCGACGACGTGCGCGACTCACCGGCCCTGGCCGTCGCAACCGCGCTGCACCGGCAGGGTGCCGACGTCCGAATCCACGATCCGGAAGGGGCCGCGAACGCCCGGCTCGCCCACCCGGAGCTGCGCTGCGGCTCGGACCTCCTGACCGCCTGCCAAGGAGCTGAACTCGTCCTCCACCTCACCGAGTGGGTCCAGTACCGTGAGTTGGACCCGGTCAAGCTGGCCCGCGTGGTCCGCGAGCCAGTCCTCATCGACGGCCGCAACGCGCTCCCGCTCGACGACTGGCGGGCCGCCGGCTGGACTGTGAGGGCGCTGGGCCGCCCCGCGCCGTCGGACGGAACCTCGGCCGCTCAGGCGGGAAGGCTACTGCGGGCCACGATCGCCTCCCCCGCCGCCAAGCCGGGTGGTGGTCCCACGGCGGCGATGGCCCAGGCGCTGCCGACCCGCACGTCGTAGAACGGCCTGCAGAAGGAGTGGCTCTGCCCTGGCTCGTTGTTCTCACCTGTGCGCCAGGTCGAAGCCGTGCACCGCCCAGAACCAGCAAACGGTGTTCCTGGCGGGCCGGTACCTCGACAGCTATCCAAAAACCCCTCGTTCGCGCGCGTGGGGTCGCTACCGACGCGGAGCCGACCACACTCGGGGCGGCTCGCCCTGAGTCCGGTCGGCTCGCGACGGTCAGAGTGCTCCTCGATCGGCGGTACGCGGCTGTACGGCCCCGACCGTCAATGTCGTCGGCAGCCGGTTGCCGAAGTAGTCGAAGGGACCCAAGTCGACGCCCATCGCCTGCGGACCAAGCCCGGCGGGCACCCCGTTCTCGCAGTCCGGCACGAGGTTCTCGGCACCAGCCAGGTCGGGGATCGGGGCGGCCAGCCCGGGCAAACACGGGTCCTCGGCCGAACCCGTCGGATCGCCCTCCAGCATCTCCTGGCGGGAAGCGGCGCGCCAGCCGTCCAGCGTCGTGAAGCGCCGGGCACCCCACCACAGCGACCAGTCGCCAGTGCTGAAATAGTCGTTGCCCTGGAGCCGCAGCGAGTCCGGGCTGTACGCCGACGAGAATTCGACCAGGGGGCCCCCGTCGGTGGCGAAGATGTTGTTGTGGACGCGCACATCGGCCATGCCGTCGTGCAGCCGCAGCGCCGGAGGCCGGTTCCCTGCGGCCTCCGCCGAGGCCAGGCCCTCTGTCCTCATCACGACCGTGTTGTGGTAGACATCCAGGTTCTTCAAGCGGGAGCCGTAGGCGACGATGCCGCCGTACTCGGGCAGTTTCCGCGCGTCATCCCAGCTCATGTTGAAGCGGACGATGTTGTTCTGGTGGGCGCCGGTCGGCTGGCCGGAGTAGACGAGGAATCCCGGCCCGTCGTTGCCGTACGCGAGGTTGTACTGCATAACCGAATGCGACACGTTGTTGTCGAGACCAAAACCGCCACCGTCGACCCTTGAGCCGGTGCGGTTGTGGTAGGACGTGTTGTTCTCCAGCACCACCCGTGTGGAGTCGTACACCCAGATGCCTTCAGGGCCCTCCTCGGCAGCGGCGGCGGACTTCGAGCCGTTGTCGTGGGCTACTGAGCGCACTACCGTCGCGTTCCGGACGCTGCCAAGCACGATGCCGCTGCCGGTGTTGCGCTGGTCGCTCTGGGGGTCGCCGGTGTTGGAGTACGCCCTAACTCCCTCAATCCGAAGGTCGTCGTGGGCGTAGGCGGGGCGGGCGGCCTCGAATCTGGGCCCGTAAAAGACCAGCCCGGCCTCAAGGTTGTCGTGCACGGAAGCGTCGGTGATCCGCACGTCACTGTAGCCCGCGACGGCACCCTCCTCGGTACCGACGCTGATCCCATTTTGGAACCCTCTCGCCTCCACATTCGTGATCCTTACATGGTCGAGTCGCCGCGTGCCCAGCAGGCTGTTGCGGAAGGCGATCCCGACCCCTTCTCTCAGCGCCTTGTGATCGCCAACCAGTGAGACATTCCGGATCTCCACGCCAGCGGTGTTGTGGACGGTGATGCCGGACGCGCCGCGCGGCACGATCGTGGCGCGGCCGACGCCATACGACTCGATCACGACCGGCTGCGTTGAACTGCCGGCCTCGCCCTCCTCAAGGGTGACGCTGCCGCGGAACCGCTCGCCACCCTTGAGCCGTAGCCGGTCACCGGGCCTGAAATACACGGCGTTCGCATGGTCGAGGGACCGCCAAGGCTTCTCTGACGACATGCCGTCATTCCGGTCGTCGCCCTCGGGGCTCACGTAAAAGGTGAATGGCCCGCCACCGGCAGGGCGGGCCGGCCGGTAGACCCCGGGCACGTCGCAACCTGCCAGCAGCAAGAGCACCACGGTCGAGACTCCAGCGGCGGCCCTCGTCGTCCTACTCCGCTTCACCACGTTCACGCACACCCCTTAAAGACATTCCGGTGCCATATCGGACACATAACGCGCAGACTGCCAGAAAGGAGGCACGCGAAACGCCGACATGAGGAGCGTTCATCACCCACGCCCGTCCCGGCGTACACGACAGGCAATCGAGCTACCGCCCGACCCACTTCGGTGCCCGGTCCGGCTCACGCACCGCAACACTTGTTCGAATTGAGGTTCCCCCGCTGCGCGGGGGTGGCTGACTAGCTGGTCAGGGCGGTTTGACGTGGCTTCAGGTTCACTTGTTCGGTCGTTGCCTGGATGGCGTAGTGCTTCTCCTCGTACTCGATCGGGCTGAGGTAGCCGAGCCGTTTCTGGATGCGGCGGGGGTTGTAGAAGCCGTCGATGTACTCGAAGAGCGTGAGGTTCGCTTCGGCTCTGGTGGCGAAGACGCGGCCGCGGATGCACTCGGTCTTGATGACCATCCACAGGTTCTCCGCCAGGGCGTTGTCGAACGAGTTGCCGACCGAGCCCATGGACGCCTGAATACCTGCTCTGAGCAGGCGTGTTGTGAGCTTCACGGACGTGTACTGACAGCCGTGGTCGGCGTGGTGAATGAGCTCACCGGGGGCGACTTCGCGGCTGGCCAGGGCGTACTCCAGCGTGGTCAGGACCAGGTCGGCGTCCGCGCGGGCGGAGGTTTCCCAGGCCACCACCCGGCGGGAGAACGCGTCGCGGATCGCGGACAGCCACAGCGGGCCCTCCTCGGTCGCGATCATGGTCAGGTCGGTGACCCACAGCCGGTTCGGCACGTTCGCGGTGAAGTCGCGTTGCACCAGGTCAGGGGCCAGTTCCGCGTCCGGATCACGTCGGGTGGAGCCCTTGCCCCGCCGGGGACTGATCCCGGCCAGGCCGGCCTGGCGCATGAGCCGTTCAACGCGTTTGCGGCCGACGTGGACGCCTTCACGCCGGAGGATGGCGTGCACGCGGGGTGAGCCGTAGATCCCGCCGGAGTCGGCGTGGACCTGCCGGATTTTCCCTGTGAGCTCGGCGTCCTGGCGGCGTCGCTCGCATGGCTCCTTCTCGGCCTGGCGCCAGCGGTAATAGGTGGAGGAGGGGATGGAAAGTTCCCGGAGTACGGGCTCGACCCCCAGGTGCGGGTGCGCATCGACGAGCGCGGTCACCTGGGCCGGGTCGGGTCGAGCTGGGCCGCGAAAAAAGCGGAAGCCGTCCGCAGGACCTCGTTCGCCCGCTTGAGCTGGGCATTCTCCTTCCGTAGAGCGGCCAGCTCCTCACGCTCGGCTGTGGTGAGGATGTCGCCTCGCTCGCCGGCGTCGGCCTCGGCCTGACGGATCCAGTTGCGCAGAGCTTCGTGGTGTACGCCGAGTTCCTCGGCCATGCGGCGGATCACGGGCTTCGGCTCAGCGGACCGGTACATCCGAACCGCGCGCTCACGCAACTCCAGCGGGTACTTCCTCGGGGCAGGCATCGTCTGGGCTCCTCTCATGAGACCCATCTGACCTTCTGTCACCCATCCCCGCATCTCGGGGGAACCTCAGAATCTGCTGTCATCTCGGACACGCGGCCGCCCGCCCGACCAGCTGTGGTCGGGGCTGCGTGCCGTGCGAGCGGAAGAGCGTTGTCACGTTGGTGGGGGTGTGGCCGGCTGATGGCGTGTCAGGGTGTGGTGGGGCCGGGTGGCAGTTTCGGGTCATGCTGCGGTGGGCGGGGCGGTGGCGCCGGTGATCTAATCCCAGATCGCGAAGCACGTGATCATCTCGGCGCGGTAGTGGGCGGCGGTCATCAGGTGGCGGCGTGGCCGGAAGTGGGGTGAGATGCCGCTGAACGCGGCCAGGAAGCGCTGGGCTCCGCCGATGCTGCGGAAGCCTTTCATGGCGCGTTCGCGCTGCCGGGTGGGCTGGTGGGGGTTCTCTGCCCGGTTGTCGAGGCCCTGGTGGGAACGGTGCTCCACGGAGGGCAACACCTCATGGTGGGCCGCTCCGTAGGAGCGGAGCCGGTCGGTGACGATCACCCGCGGCACCGTGCGGGTCGTCTTCAGCAGGCGGCGGAAGAAGCACCGGGCCGCAGCGGTGTCCCGCCGGTTCTGTACGAGGATGTCGAGCACGTTGCCGTCGGCGTCGACGGCCCGCCACAGGCAGTGCGGCTCTCCGTTGATCTTGATGAAGACCTCGTCCAGGTGCCACGTGTCCCCGGGCCAGAGCCGGCGGTGACGCAGGCCGTTGGCGTAGGTCTGGCCGAACTTGGCGCACCAGCGGCGGATGGTCTCGTGGGAGACGAGCACGCCACGCTGGAGCATCAGCTCCTCGACCTCGCGGAACGACAGCGGGAAGCGGTGGTACAGCCACACGCCGTGGGAGATGATCTCGACCGGGTACCGGTGCCCCTGGTACGACGACGGCGGCGCGCTGTCCACGGACGGCTCCTCCCAGCATGACCAACCAGAAGATCATCCCACCCGATCGGCCAACGTGACAGTGCCGCGCGGGCGTCCCCGGCAGGCTCTGATCGAAGCGAGCGGCCGGGCTCAACTGATCGTGGCCGGGCGACTTCGCCGGACTGCTGCTGGGCTCGATCAGCCAGGCCGTTTTCCACCACGTGCACTGCCCGGTCACCGTGGTGCGTTCTGGCCTGTGAAGCGCGCTGACCGTGCCACACGCCCTGCTTCCCAGGCACCGAAATTGCCCTGATCAGCATGGTCGCCGTCTGCTCGTGCCTCCCGAAGGGGAGTGTCCCCGTCGGTGAGGAAGCCGCAGGCGGAGGCCATGGCCGGGAGGTGGAGCACCGTAGGCCATCCCTGTCGTGTGCCGCCGGGAGAGCCAGTCGATATCGTGCGCGGTGACGATTCCGCAGAGGCGTCCGCCGTCCCCGCAAACCGTCTGCGTCAGGCAGCGAACAGGCAGGCGGCTTTCCGATGCAGGCCGAACGGCCTCGGCGGCCTGGGCCTGTGGTCGACAAACCGGTGGCTCACGGCTCGCAGGGCGACTGATCGGCAGCACGGGTGGCGGTCACGCCGCGTCGCGCTTTCCCGGCGGGTCTCGCGGCAGCGGACAGGCGCGCATCGTGGCCGCGACCTGGGCATCCGGCTCTGCTGCGGCGCAGCGCCATCTCGACCTACGCGGGACACGCCGACCGGGCTCCTTCGACGGCGGCGGCCGCATCCGCCCCATACCCTCGGCGCTGTGACGCTGACAGACGGAACGTACCGGCTCGGGCCATCGACCGGCCGCCTCCTGATCAGGACCGGCCGCGCCGGGCTGGGCCGCAGGGCGGGGCACGACCTCACGATCGAGGCCACCCGGTGGTCCGGGGAAGCCGTGATGTCCGTCGGTCACCCCGACAGGTCGTCGGTGGCTGTGGCGGTCGAGACGGGCTCACTGGAGGTCCAGGAGGGAACGGGCGGGCTGAAAGCACTCACCGATGCCGACCGGGCCGAGATCAAACGGACTCTCGGGGGCAAGGCTCTGCTGCACACCGCAGAGCACCCCACGATCACCTTCCGTTCCACCGGCATCACGGGCACGCTGCAGTCCTTCGAGATCACCGGGGAGCTCACCATCAGGGGCCGGACCCACCCGGTGACGGTGCACGGGAAAAGCAATGGCGACGGGCTGTTGCGCGGCTGGGCGACCGTCACGCAATCCACCTGGGGAATCAAGCCCTACACCGCGTTCCTGGGTGCGTTGCGGCTGGCCGACGAGGTCCGGGTGGAGTTCGAGGTGGCCAGGCCCGAACTGGTGGACGGGGCTGGATGACCACCCGGGGCTCAAGGCTTCGGGCGCGGCGACTGCGCGGCCGCCTACTGTAGAGGAATGAGCGAGTTCGGAGGAATGAGCGGGATCGTCGTCGTGTACGAGCTCGACAAGCCGATGGCCCCGCGCATTTCTCCGGGGATACCGGCTTGTGCGGAACGGCCTGTCCGCAGGGTGCACGCAGCGCCCTCCGCCCCGGGAACACCCGCTACCACGGGACCGCGGACCCTCTGCGGCAAGGACACCTTCGCCATGGAGAAGGCCGGCTGGAAGCCCTCCGAGCGCCCCGGGGCGCCTTGGTACCCCGCGGGGTACGCATCCGTGGTCTGCCCCGACTGCGATGCCGTGATCGAGACCTGACCGGCATACCGCCAGCCCGATGTCGCTGCTCTGCGGGGAGCATTCCGCCAGGGTCCCCCACCCCCGTCCACACGCTCGTGTGAAAGCGGTCCCGACCCACCGTCGACACGCCACCGCGAGCACGAGTTGCAGCATTCAGCTCGCCGCGCGGCGGCCGCTCCGAGTAGAGGCTGCCGTTCTCAACGGCCTGGCAGCGCCCGCCTTTTGCTACCCTCACCGCCTTTGTTCCACGCACTCCTTGAAATGCTCCAGATCGCTCCGGACGAGCCGCTCGATCGCGTTCGCCTGGGCGAATCCCTTCGGCCCGCCGAGGGCCTCCCTGATCGCGCCCGGGTCGTACTCGAGCCTGGCCTGGACCCGGGTGTGGTTCTCGTCGATCGGCTTCAGCGAGACGGAACCCATCAGCTCGGGGGCGCCCGTGGTGTGCCACTCCATCACGCCTTCCCCCCTGCGGTCCGAGACCTCGGCCTCCAACTCCCGGACCCGGCCGTCGGCCTCGACCTCCAAACGCGCCCGACCCCCCGCCTCCGTACGGACCTCGCGCACTCCTTCCACGAAGCGCGGATAGTCCTCCACCCGGTGGAGGCTGTCCCAGACCGTGTCGATCGGAACTCCGACGTCGATGTGTTCTTCGAGAGTGCTCATGGCCTACCTCCATGTTCGGCCAACGACATGGCCATCTGTATCCAGTGTGCGCCCGGTAATAGATCATCGACCGAAATACGAGAGGACTGACCACCATGTGACTCACTCGATGGCCTGGCCTGGCCCGGTCGGCTTCCGGGCCCCTTCCGGGTCTAGGCCGCCCGCGATGCCGCACCCCGGGGCTGGACTCGCCCGGCGACACCCT
Organism: Streptomyces hirsutus; assembly: GCF_001418415.1. Taxonomy (GTDB): domain Bacteria; phylum Actinomycetota; class Actinomycetes; order Streptomycetales; family Streptomycetaceae; genus Streptomyces; species Streptomyces hirsutus. The sequence continues at coordinate 19,658 of NZ_LIQT01000032.1, read as the reverse complement.
GCGGATCTCAGGCTCGGAACCCCGGAAGGACCGGAAGCTGCGGGCCGACCGGTCCCGGCGCATGCTGGTGCCATGGACGTGTGCCCACCTGTGGTCGCGCATCCGCCGGAGTCGGACGGCGGTCGGCGGCTGAACCATCCACGGCGCGCGCGTGGGCATCGCGTACAGCCTGTTCGACGTGCTGGACTTCCTGCATTCTACGGGCCTGCCCGCCCAGGATCGGGCAGTCGACGACCCCGAGCTGATCGAGTGGCGCGTCGGCGGACCATATGGCTGGAACAGCACGGCGTAGCCACCGTCGCTCCGTCTTTCCCCGACATCGCGTATCGTCCCGTGCCCACTCCGCAGCCCGCTCGTTCATGCGCCGCCGGTCCCGGCGCACCTTGCACGCAGGAACCGGTCACCTCCCATCGGTCCGGGGCAGCGGGATCCGGCGCTCGAGCCTGGCCGTCCCCTACTCGTCTCCGACGCGTACGACCGCCAGCGTGATGTTCTCGGGCCCGCCCGCCGCGATGGCGGCCTTCCACAGCTCAAAAGCCGCCCGGCCGTCCTCGTACTCCCCTCCCCCATCACCTCGTCGAGCACGTCGGTCGTCAGCAGGTCGGTCAGGCCGTCTGTGAAGATGAGGTAGCGGTCACCGGACGCCACTGGGGTGGCCGTCATGTGAGGACGGATGGGACGGTAGACGGGGGTGCCACCCAAGCACAGGGTGATGAGGGGCGTGGTGCGCTCCCCGGGATCGAGCGGGGGGCTGTCGTCGACGCTCATCTGGCGCAGCCCGCCGCGGGAGGCCGCGAAGACCCGGCTGTCACCCACGTTGAGCACCGGCAGCGAGCCGGGCTGGACGACGACGCCGGCGACCGTCGTCCCCGTGGTTGACAGCTCGCTTCCGAGGCCGCCGGCGGCCTCGCACACGGCGCGGTTGCAGGCGTTCAAGACGTCACGGACAGCGTCCTGGCTGCTCAGGACGGGACCGATCGATGCGATCCGGCGGACGGCCATGGCGCTGGCCATGTCGCCGCCCGGATGTCCGCCGAGCCCGTCGATGACGGCGACGACAAGGGGCATCCCGAGCGGGAAGACCTGGGTCTGCGGATTCTCGGTCACGGTGGTGCACAAGGTCCACGGTCCGACGACGAGGCGGTGCCGCATACGGCACTGCGTCGTCGAAGCGAGGATTCACGCCTGGGCCAAAGCGTGATGAGGGTTTCCGACACAGCACAATCGCCGTCATCACCCGTTCAGCCCACACGCTGGCCCCACAACGGCGCCGCGCCCGCCCGGGTCCGCGTGCGAGGGTCAGCCGCTTGGGAAAGGGGAATACATTCCCTTTCCCGCCTGTCGCCTTGGCACAACAGGGCAACAGGCGTCCGGGAGTGGTGCGCCCCAGCCGGTCGCGGTCCAGCCTCCGGGCGATCTTGCTCGGTGTCCCTCAGGATGGTTCCCGGTTGCCCGGCCGCCCGAATGGCCCGGCGGCAGCCGTGTCCACCTGCGCGGCCCTCTGGCCGGCCGCCTGACCCCCAGGGAGCACACCTCATGGCAGTGATGACGGACGCGGTCGTACCGGCGTTGGAGGATGCCCGCGAGGCGCATGAGGCGGTCGTCGACCGGTTCAGGGCCGATGCGACGGTCACGCCGGCCGGCCCGTACCGGCAGATGCTCGAGCGCGAGGTGGACGACGTCCAAGACAGCCTCCAGCGCATCGAGGACCACGTGCGCGATCTGCGGCCCCCCAGCGGGCTTGTCGGGGACAGCGTCGATATCGCGCGGTTCATCTCACGCAGCGCCGTGCGCACCGCCATGCTGCCGCTGACCATCGGATCCACGCTCGTGACGGACATGCTGCGCGGCCGGCGGCCCACCGACGAGCGGCGGCTGCTGAAAAACGCCGAAGACGAGTACGCGGTCACAGCCCGGGCGCTGGCGGCCTGCCGGGCCGGACAGAGCATCGCCGAAGAGGCCCACGACCAGGCCACCGCCGACCTGCTCGCCGCACTGCGCCGCCGGGACGAGGAACTGCTCCAGAGGCTGGAGGACAGCGTCGCCCAGAACGCCCGGGCCGTGGCGGCCGCGGCCAACGGCTTCGTCCAGGAGAACGGCGGCGACTGGGCCGACGCGGCCGCCCGCGCCGTGCGGACCGCCGCCGACCGGGTGCAAGACGTCGCGCAGACCGGCGGCCGGCGGGCCCGGGGTGCGGCCGGAGGCGCGGTGCGGGAGATGCCCGAGCCGACCCGCATGGCCGAAGAAGAGATCCAGGGTGCGGTGACCCGGGAGGAGGAGTTGCCGATCCTCCGCTTCAGCCGGCTCAGCGTCGACGAAATCCAGCAGCGACTGCGCACACTCTCCCAGTCGGACCTGACGGTCATCGAGGGATACGAACGCACCCACGCCAAGCGGCCCGGAGTCCTGGACGCCATCGAGCAGCTGCGCGGCAGCGAACCCTGGCCCGGCTACGCCACCATGAGCCCGGACGAGATCACCGCCCGGTTGCAGAACGTCCCCGCCAGCGTCGCCCGCCAGGTCCAGGAGTACGAACGGCGCCACCAGCAGCGCCAGAAGGTCGCCTCCGCCGCCGAAGCACGCACCGCCCGGTGAACCAAGCGGGTGAGCGTGCTGTCGGCGGCGGGTGAATGCAGACAGCCCCTCACCCTGCAGTCCGCGCACGGGGGCACGATGAGCGGGCTGCGAGCAGTCCCTGGAGCGTGAACCCTTACCCGGGCTCCAGGGTTGCTCGCCAGCCGGGTGTCACTCTCCGGCTTGGATATCGATACGGCGCGGCTTTACCGCTTCCGCCTTGGGCACCTTGACGCACAGCACGCCCTCGCTCAGCGTCGCCTCGACACCTTCGGCGTTGATCTCGCTGGGCAGGACGGTGCGGTACTCGAACCGGCTCGCCGGGTGCCACGGCGGCGAACTCACTGGTCGTCGGAGCTGCGCGGTGCTGTCATGGGTAGGAGATACGGCGTGGACGAGCGGGCAGCGCCGCGGAGGCCGGCGCGCCGCGCGTTGTCCGCCCAGGCGGCCCGACCACGGCCGCCCCGTCGCACAGCGGAGGAGGCCGATGCCATGCTGTACCGCCGCACGGTCGGTGACGTGATGACCGAGGAGGTCGTCACCTTCCGCCCCACCACACCACTCCAGGAGGTCGCCGCCCTGCTGGACGCGAACGACATCGTCGCGGCCCCCGTTGTCGACGATGACAGCGTCCCCGTCGGCGTCGTGTCCGCGTCCGACGTGCTGCGGCACGAGACCGGCATGCCCGATCCGCAGGGGCAGGACGAGGACGACGAGCACGCCTGGGGCAAGGCCCGGGCCCGGACTGCGGGCGCGCTCATGAGCAGCCCCGTCTTCACCGCCCGCGCCGACTGGACGATCCCCCGGGCCGCGCGGGAACTCCGCAGGCGGCACGTCAAGCAGCTGCCGGTCGTCGACGACGACGGGCTCCTCACCGGCATCGTCACCCGCAGCGACCTGCTCGACGCCTTCATCCGCTCCGACGACGAGATCCGCGGCGAGATCGAGCAGGACGTCCTGGGGCGCCTCCTCGGCCTGGACGAGGGCACCGTCGCGGTCGAGGTCCGGGACGGGGTCGTCACCCTGCGGGGTCACGTCCCGGAACCACGGCTCGTTCCGGTGGTCGTGGCCCTCTGCCAGGGCGTCGACGGTGTCGCCGCCGTGGACGCCCACCTCGCCGCCGCCCGGGCGGGCTAGGAGTTCTGCTCCTGGGAGTCCGGCCGCAGCACAGGACGTGAAGGATCCCATGCTGGCGTACTTCCGCCGCCGACTGGTCCGAGGCGTCGCGGGCGACGTCGACGCCGACTTCGACCACTAGCTCGGCCGGACCAGGGTGACTCCTGAGGTGTTGTTCGTGCCGCACCCGGCGGAGAACGACCAGCCGTTCCATGGACGGTCGGCGCCCGGCCGGCCGGAGCGAGTAGGCCGGCGAACCTGCTGCTGGTTGTCCGGGTGAACCACGATCGCCTCCCGCGATCGGCGGCCGCGTCGTTAGCAGCCGCCGACCGCGCGGTGTAGCGTCGTTATCCAGCAGTCGTGGTTCCGAAGTCCCGTTCGCCCGTGATCACGATCATGGGCGTTTTTGCTGTTCAGCACCTCTCCGGACCAGGGCGATCACCTCCCGGGCCCGCAGGGTGCGAGCCCGGTCTTCCTCAAAGGAGCAGCAGGCCATGGCCAAGGGCATCGTGAAGTGGTTCAACGCAGAAAAGGGCTTCGGCTTCATTGAGCAGGAGGGCGGCGGACCTGACGTCTTCGCCCACTACTCCAACATTGCCGCTCAGGGCTTCCGCGAGCTGCAGGAGGGGCAGAAGGTCGAGTTCGACGTCACGCAGGGCCAGAAGGGACCGCAGGCGGAGAACATCCGACCGGCGTGACCACAGCGCCCCGCAGGGCCGGACGGCAGGCCCCCGCTGGGACACGTACCAGGTGATCACCATCTCAACTCGACGCGAAGCGGCTGCCGGGGAACGAGCAACCTCCACGACGCCAGCATGCTGCGCCTGACGATCCCGGTCGCCGAGCAGGCCAAGCCCCGCAATCCCCGTCAGCGCCAGCGACCTGCCCGCGGCGGCCGCGCCGCGGGCAGGTCGGCCCGTCATGCGCACATGCCGCACACCCGATGAGGGAGGCCACCATGGCGATCGCATGGGAACCGTTCATGGCCCACGTCCAAGAACGCGGCGAGTACACCACCACGGGAGAGGCCGAGCGGGTCACCCGGGCGGTGCTGTCCGCCCTGGACGCCCACCTGCTGGGTTCCGAACGCACGGAACTCGCCGACCGGCTTCCGGCGCAATGTCAACCGCTGCTCCTCGAACCCCTGCCGGCGACCAAACCGCTCAGCCCGCACGAGTTCGTCGAAGCCGTCGCCCTGCTGATCAAGAGCGCAACCGCCGAGGGATCGGTACGTACATTGCGTTCCCGGCACTGTCACGTTGTTGGGTGTGTGAGTGTCTGATGGCGCGTCGGGGCGTGGTGGCAGGCGGGTGGCCGGGACGCGCTGCTGTCCCGTCCGCGGGGCCGGCGTGCGGGTGATCATCAGGTCCTGTCCAAGGCCGAGCAGGCGCACGAGGGAACACCCCTCCGGCTGCGACTCAGGCCAGCTCCCGCACTGCGCCGTCACGGGCGACCGCGTACAGCGTGACCCGCAGCAGCGTCCGCAGCCGCTCCGATACCCGCAGCGGCTGTTCGACCGCGAACTGCTCACCGACGGTCCGTGGACGTGACCCGATCCGTCGCTGGTCGTCGTCGATGTCCCACCGCTCGACCAGCGCGTTCAGCGCCTCGTCTCGTACCTGGTCAGGACCACGCCGCCGGGAAACGTCCGTGTCTCCACCAGGTTCAGGTTCGCCCAGCTGTCCAGCGCGGCGAAGAACGGTGTGCCGCTACCCACCAGGACCGGATGGGTGACGATCGCGTACTCGTCGATCAGCCCGGCCCGCATCGCCGCCCCGGCGAGCGCTGCGCCACCGACCCTCATCGGCCCACCGTCCTCGGCCTTGAGCCGAGTGATCTCCACGACCGCATCGCCGGTGACCAGGCGAGTGTTCCAGTCGACCTTGTCGACCGTCGAGGAGAACACCACCTTCGGCGTGTCCCGCCAGTTCCGCGCGAACTCGATCTGCGCCGGGGTGGCGCCCGGCTGCTGGTCGCCGGTCGGCCAGTAGGCGCTCATCGTCTCCCACAGCTTGCGCCCATACAGCAACAGGCTGATCGCCCGCTCCTGGTCGAGCCACCACTGGAACAGCTCCTCGCTCGGCCCGCTCCAGCTGAGGTCGTCGCCGGGCGCGGCGACATAACCGTCCAGGGACAGGTTCATGCCGTAGAGCAGTCTCCGCATAGCACCAGCCTTCCGTCAATCGGTCTCGGAAGTCTAGACGGGCCTTGACCCCGAATCCTGGACACGGGTTATGCGGCTGGTGTGAGCGTAGTTGGTCAGAAACTGCTGGGGTTCCCTCGTCGATGACGTAGCCGATGTGCCGACCGCAGAAGTATCCGCGCACGATGTGAGGTTGGTGTTGTCGGCGGTGAAAGAACCGGCGGGTTTCGGAGGCGAGTTCGGTCTGGTTCCTGGCCCGGTGGGTATGGGGCAGGCTGCGCTTGAGGTCGGCGTTGACGAGCTCGTCCGGGTTCAGCTCGGGTGAGTACGAGGGCAGGAAGTGCAGTTCGACCTGCTCCTTGTGGTTGGCGAGCCAGGCCCGGACGGCCTTCGAACGGTGGGCCGAGTGCCGGTCCACGACCAGATGAACCTTACCGGTCGAAGTGGCCAACGAGCCGGGTGAGGAAGCGGCACATGACCTTCGCGTCGAACGACTCGGTGAAGACCATGAAGTGCATCCGCCCCTTGGTGCTGATCGCGGACATCGCGTTCACCGAGAACCGGTTCCCGGTGCGGTGCACGACCGGCGTCGTACCCCTGGCTCCCCCGGTGCGGCCGGTGACCTGGTCAGACCGGATGCCGACCTGGTCGGCGAACAGCACTACCCCGTTCTCAGCCTTCGCCCGGGCCCGGATCGCCGGCCACGTCTCCTCACGCCAGATCCGGACCGCCCCCGGATCCTGCTCGACCGCCCGCTTGTCCGGCCGCTGGAACGTCAGCCCCCACCGCTTGAGGTACTTGCCCACCCCCGGCTCGGTGAAGCGGACCCTGTACAGCTTGAAGATCAGCTCGCCTACCAGCCTCCGCGTCCACAGCTGACCGGAAAGACCCAGGTCGGAGGGAGTGTGGTCGAGGACGGCCTGCCGAACAGCGGCCTGCTCGGCCTCGGACAGGACCTGATGATCACCCGCACGCCGGCCCCGCGGACGGGACAGCAGCGCGTCCCGGCCACCCGCCTGCCACCTCGCCCACCACTTGTCCACGGCCCTGACCGACACCCTGAACAGGGCGGCAACCTCCGACCGGCCCCGGCCCTCCACCAGCGCGGATACCGCCAGCAAACGCACAGCCTCCTGCGCGTCCGGTGACCAGGTCCGCGCATCCCCCACCAGATCACTCACACACCGTCAACGAGCACGAACACAAAGCGTTTCGGATCAATATGTCGAGGCGGGCTGTCTCGTTCGGATCGGCGATCGGCGCCGGCAAAGGGTTCAGCGGGCGGGCGTTCGCGATGCCCTGGTGGGGCCGGTGGGAGTTGTAGAACTTCTCGAACTCGCGCAGGGCACGGAGCAGGTGCTGCTGGTTCCAGATCAAGATGCGGTCCAGCAGATCGCCCCGACAGGTCTGCACCCACCTCTTCACGATCGAGTTCATTCTCGGCATCCGGACTCCCGTCAACATGACCTCGACCCCCGCGTCGGCCAGGACGGCGTCGAACAGGGCGGGGAACGTGCCGTCCCGGTCCCGGATTCAGGAACCGCGCCCGGCAGCCGGTGTCCTTGAGGTCCATGACAAGGTTCTTCACCGCCTGTGCCACCCAGGCGGCCCTCGGGTGCGCGGTTGCGCCCAGCACCCGGATCCGCCGGGTGGCGTGCTCGATCACCGCAAAGACGTACAGCCGCGTCCCGGTCAGCGTGACCGTTTCGAAGAAGTCGCACGCGAGCAGGGCCTCGGCCTGCGAGCGCAGGAAGTCCGCCCAGGTACTCAAGTCTCCGTTCGGGTGACGGGTCGATCCCGGCCTCCTTGAGGATCTCCCAGACCGTGGAGGCGGCGACCTTCACGCCCAGCACCAGCAGCTCGCCGTGGAGGCGCCGGTAGCCCCACGCGGGATTTTCCCGTGCCAGGCGCAGCACCAAGGCGCGGATGGAGCGCACGGTACGGGGTCGACCCGGGCGCTTCGGCTTGGACTCGGCGGCGTGGCGGCGGGCGACCAGGTCGCGGTGCCGGTGAAGCACCGTGTCCGGCCGCACCGGCAGCCGCAACCTGCGCGGCACATCTCGCGGCAGCCGGTGCAGCAGCGCGGCGAGGAACGCCCGGTCGGTCGGCGTGAACCACGCCCGTTCCCTTCCCAGTTGGCGCTCCAGTACGGTGATCTGGTGGCGCAGCGCCAGGATCTCGACGCCCTTGTCCCGGCGCTCCTCGACAGCAAGCGCGGCATCGCGAACTCGTTCGTCACACCGAGGTAGGCCAGTGGCAGCAGCATGGCGGATCATCATGCCGCGGTGATCGCTAACCGGGCGAGGGCCCCGGTGCCATCAGCCACAGCGGGCATACCCCAGACCCCGCACACGGCTCCCACCAGGACGGACGAGTTTTCGGCAAGGGCAGGTCGCATGACTCTCGCTTGGGACGGACGGCCGTCCGGACCGGATCGCACCCAAAGGCGGCGGGACCTTAGCCCCGCCGCCCCCTCGCCTGTGCGGCCTTCACGTCGGCCGCATACCGGTCCACGTACTCCTGGCCCGACAGCCGCAAGATTGCGTACGTGATCTCGTCGGTGACGGCCCGCAGCACCGTCTTCTGGTGCGCCATCCCCGCAAAGCGCGAGAAGTCCAGCGGCTTGCCGAAACGGATCGTGACCGCTGGGAGTCTCGGCAGGGCCCGTCCCGAAGCCCGGATCTGGAACGTGCCCACCATCGCGCACGGAATCACCGGAACCTGCGCGCCCAGAGCCATCACCGCCACCCCGACCTTGCCTCTGTACAGTCGGCCGTCGGGTGAACGCGTGCCCTCCGGATAGATCGCGAGCAGTTCCCCCTTCGCCAGCACCCCCAGCCCCTTCCGGAGCGCCGCCTGTCCTGCGGCCCTGCCCGACCTGTCCACCGAAATCTGCCCGGCACCGCGGAGAACGAGCGCGGTCAGCCGGCCCCTGAGACCCGGCGCCGTGAAGTACTCCGCCTTGGCCAGGAACGTGATGCGCCGCTCCAGGACCGCGGGCATGAGGAGGGGATCCACGAAGGACAGGTGATTCCCGGCGACGATCGCCGCGCCCTGCGCCGGAACATGTTCGAGCCCTTCGACCCGCGGCCGGAACAGCAGCCGCAGCAACGGCCCCAGAAAAACGTACTTGAGCAGGTAATAGAACACGGGCGGCTTCTCCACTGCCGACTCGGCTCCCCGGTACTCTGGGCCGGGTTGTCAGGTCATATCCTCCCCGGGCGGGACCCGGTGAATGGTCACCGACGCGTGTCCGCTCGCGCATCCCCCACGCGCTGGCCCGGGCAAGCTACGGAGCGGGCGAAAGTGCTGTGATTGGGGCCCCTCGACTACGCCCCGCCGTCCAGCCCGCCCCACCCGCGCTCGTCACCGGGATCTTCGTCCCCCGCGACCGACAGCGTCACCGGCTACGTCATGAAGCCGACCGACCACGTAAGAAGCAGACAGTGGTACGGGCCCCTCGCTAGTTACCGGGCGCAGCCGACGTCCAGCACTTCGACCACCTCACCATGGCGGGTATACACAAGCCAGCACCATTCACCGAATGCTGCGGCCAGGTCCGGGAGCTCTGTCGTCGAGTCCCCGGCTACAGCTTCGATGAGCGTGATGATCTCCTCATGCACTTCGTCCGGGATCTCGAACAGTGCGGCCGCTACCCGTGGGATCATTTCGATTCTCATTTCGCCCCCCGTGGACGGCAGGAGCAGCAGAGCACGGAGCTGTCGGCTCCGTCCGGCCTGTGGACAGCTACGACCAGAGTCCCTGACCACGATAAATCCACCATCCCGTCCCATGCAGAGCTCACGAGGGCTCTTTCGACGGCTTGGCTTTGCCGTCCCGATTTACCCTATGAAGCTTTCCCTTGATCGTGGAGACCTGGAGACTGGGGCGTGAGAGCCCAGAGAAAGCAGTGAGCCCTTTCCAATCTGAGGGCGGCGCCGTCGAGGTGGGCTGCTGTACAACGCAAAGAAGCTCCTGGTAGACGGGTTCACGACCAAGATCACCCGTGTCCGCCAGGAGCTTCGCGTGCTTGTCTACCCGTCGTCGATCGATCTGTCCAGCCACACCCTGCGCTATCTGACAGGACAACTCCGCACACGGCAGCGCGAGATCGGAACGCGGTGGCGGCGGCTGCCGGTGGGCCGGCAGGCCCTGCTCGCCCTGGCCCACTTGAAGTGCGGTGACACCTACGCCCAGCTCGCGGCCGGGTTCCGCATTGGTGTCGCGACGGCCTATCGCTATATACGCGAGGCCGTCGACGTGCTGGCCGCCCTCGCCCCGACCCTGGCCGAAGCGATGAAGACCGTGCGGACGAAGGCGTTCGTGATCCTGTACGGCACCCTGCTGCCGATCGACCGGATCGCCGCCGACACCCCGTACTACTCCGGGAAGCACAAACGCCACGGCATGAATGTCCAGGTACTCACCGACCCGTTCGGACGCCTGTTGTGGGCCTCGCCCGCACTACCGGGCTCGACCCACGACCTGACCGCCGCACGGACTCACGGCATCATCGATGCCCTCGTCAACGCGGACGTGAAGTGCTGGGCGGACAGTGATGATGGGCGTTGGTGTCACTGACTGGTCTGACCCGTGGGCTGACTGACCGGCACTGCCATGTCTTTGCCTTGATCTGTCGGCCGGCCAGTGACACCAACGCACGCGGCCGGAAGGCGTTGTGACTTCATAGGAGCTTGTGCGAAAGGCCCCGTCACTGTCGTGTCCGCTCGCTCTGACCGGCGCGTGCTGTCCTGTCCCCGCGATGAGAAGGCAGCACCCCACGTGACTGGTCACCAGCCCGAAGGCGAAGTCTTTGCCGGAGTCGACACCCACACCGACACCCATCACGCTGCTGTGGTCGACCCGCTGGGCCGGCCCTTGGCCGACCGGGAGTTCCCCGCAACCACGGAGGGCTACCGGGCTCTGTTGGCATGGCTGGACACCTTCGGCATTGTGCGGGTGGTGGGCGTGGAGTGCACCGGTTCCTACGGGGCCGGCCTGACCAGGGTGCTGACCACCGCCGGCTTGGTAGTAGTCGAGGTCAATGTCCTCGATCGGGGCACTCGCCACGCTCGCGGCAAGTCAGATCCGATTGACGCCTACGCTGCCGCTCGGGCAGCGGCTTCGGGACGAGCACATGCCATCCCCAAGGCCCGCACCGGCATGGTGGAGGCGCTTCGCCAACTGCGTGTGGTTCGCGCGTCGGCCGTCAAGGCCAGGACCCAAGCGATGAACCAGCTCATCGGGCTGCGGGTGACTGCTCCCGAACCCCTCCGTCAAGCCCTGACCGGGCTGGCCCGCACCGCGTTGATCACCACCTGTCTGCGACTACGGCCCGGTGCGGATCTGACCGATCCCGCTCACGCCTCTCGTTTCGCCTTGCGCCAGCTGGCCCGCCGCATCCGCAGGCTCACCGAGGAGATCGATGAGTTGGAAGAGCACCTGACTGCTCTCACCACAGCTGCCGCTCCTGACCTGGCCGCGTTGTTCGGAGTGGGCACCGAGACCGCCGGACAACTGCTGGTCACAGCTGGCGACAACCCCGAACGCCTGCGGTCGGAGGCCGCTTTTGCCGCTCTTTGCGGGGCCGCCCCCGTCCCGGCCTCGTCCGGCCGCACGGACCGCCACCGGCTCAGCCGCGGCGGTGACCGACAAGCCAACCGGGCCCTCCACATGATCGCCGTAGTGCGAATGCGCTACTGCCCTCGCACCCGTGCCTATGTCGCGCGCCGCACCCAGCAAGGGCTGACCAAGAAGGACATCATCCGCTGCCTCAAACGCTTCATAGCCCGCGAGGTCTACCACGCGCTCACCCGGCCCCACAGAGACCGCCTGGCATCAGTTGCTTGACGTCTATAGGAGCATCAAGGCATACCAAGGCGCTGGCCGCCCGGTCCGGGTCCCGTTCCGAGGCCGACGGCTCAAGCGGTGGAAGCGACGACACAACAGCACCCACGCCAGGATCCGCTGCCTCGGCGAGCAAGCCATGGCCACCCTGAAGGGCTGGCGGCTCCTACGGAAACTCCGCTGCAGCACCAACCGGATCACCGACACCGTGAAGGCCATCGTCGCCCTTCAACACGCCTCAACCTGAGGTTGGAAAAGGCTCACTGTGAGGAAACGACCTCTCAGAAACCTGCACGCGAAGACCGGCTCACCAGCCAGCGCACCGAAACCGTCCCGGCCCGGACCAGGCAGGCCGCCGGGCTCGAAGAACCGCCGCCCAGCCACCCGTCATGACGTGGGCAGAGTTCTTGCCACCGGCGAGGCGTTCAGCCATCCCGTCCATCACAAAGTTGGCACGAAACCACGTCGAACTGAATAAATGACAAGGTAAGCACCCGACCCCAATCTAGGCGAAAGCGCCTGGCCCGTGCTGTGCCGAGGGTGCAGTGCACCACCACAGCCAACCGGTCCTTCGCCGACCTGATCACCGCCGTCCCGCATGGCCTACACCAACTCCAGTACCACCACGACGTCCTCGGCGGCTGCTTCGCCGGCACCGGCCTGCACAAACCACCATGACGACATCACGTGTCGAAGGTCAGTATCCCCGGGACCTCAGATCTCATCGATAAGACATCGGCCCTGCCCGGCGAGCAGCCGGGCAGGGCCGATGTCAGGCCTTTTCCGTCACTACAACTCGCACCACTCTCCCAGATCCTCAAATGCCCCTGTCAGAACGAAGTTCTGCACAACCTCCCACGCATGATCGACACTCAAGACGAAGTCACCCGTGAAGACTGCCAGATCATCCATGATTGGGACCTCAACTGTCACCTCCGGTGGAACGGTACCGTCTCCGACGAAAAGGGACACGCTCTCTTCATTGGTGAAGAGATGAATGATCGCATGGTCACCTCGAAAACTGAGGGTCATTCGAGGGAATGCATTGTCTGGAAATCGAACTTCCAGGTACCCCTGACCACGGGAACGCAATTCGTTGAAGGCTCCTGTCGGATCGGGCAGTTCCGAGCGTTCCTCTCCCGGATGAAATCGCCCTGATTCCAATGACGTCATCGACCACACCACACTCATCTTTCGCCTCCAAGATCTCCCCGTCACCTAGGCCACGGCTTAGGCTCCCGGTCATTCCCAATAAATGGCTTACTGGCACTCCACCGCGCAGAAGGGGTCACCGTTCCCAACGGAGTCCCGACTTCCAGAACTGCGTTCTCGGGCAGCAGGGTGGGCACCTGCGACGTACAGTAGCCACAGATCCCGTTCGGGTTGTCGATCAAGAGCCTGCCATTAGTTGCGCCCATCCCTTGCATGAGCAGAGCCGCTTGCCCTTCGACGTGTCCACTCGCCGCGTAGTTCGGCAACACCGACTTCCCCGACACCAGCGGAAACAGCGCACCGTCCACTTCAAGAACCCCGGCCGTCTTACCTTCCTCACCGATCGAAGCGAGCAACCGCTGTGCAGCATTGAGGGTCCCCGGGCTTTCAGTCAGCTTTTTGCCCGTCGTGAGCGCCTTGGCACCAGTCGCAGCGATCCCGCCCCCCACTACCGCGCTTCCCCCGGACGCCCCGCCAGTCGCCAGCTCGGCGATCTGCGCAGCACACACCGGGGCCGTGGCAAGGCATCCCTCGCCCACGGCAACGGCCACCGGTGCCGCGATCACGACCACCGCAATACCCACAACGGCGCCCAGCACGACTTTCTGCCAAGTTGCGAGCTTCGGCGTGTCGGGCAGGTCGTTGGCGTTCGGGTCGTAGTGGGGATTTGTCCCCATGGCCCAGCAGGATCTGCACTGCGATCCGTCTTTTCGCTGTGGCTTCGGGTCAGGTCCTTTCTTGAACACGACCTGCGCTGCGGTGTGGCCCCCGTCCGTGCGGACAGTAACGGTCATAGTGCCGCTGCCGGTACCGCCACTGGCCTTCTGGTACTGGAACGTCTGGGTGTAGGTCTTCGTGGAGTGATAGACCCAGGTCCCGTTGGGCCCCATGGTCATGTAGTCCCGGTAGGTGCCGCCCTTGCCGTCGCTGCACCCGCGCTCGCAGTCCGTGATCGGCCGCAGACCGGTGGGGTCGGACATGGTGACGGGGGTGTTGTTGGCGTAGGCGTAACCGTTGAGGGACTCGTGGTCGTCGGGGACGAGGACAGGATCGACGGAGAGGAAGCGTCCGGTGGCCGGGTCGTACTCGCGGGCGCCGATGTGGGTGAGGCCAGTGTCGGAATCGGCGGGTTTGCCGAGGAAACCCTTGTCATCGGGCCAAGCCGACGGTGTCGCGCCGCGGGATTCACCGAAGGGCTTGGTGTAGCGGCGGGTGACGGCTTGGGTGGTGGCGTCCACGCTCATCGAGGCGGTGCCGTGGTGGTCGTCGACCATCCAGGACAGGCCGGTCTCGGTGCGGACAGCAGTGGCGTCGCCGGCCGCGTAGTAGCGCTGGGCGGTGAACTTCTTGGCGACGGTGCCGTAGTGGAGTTCCTGACCGGCCAGGTAAAGGACGGTCTTGCCGGGGCCGCGGCGGATTAGGAGGTCGCCGTTGGCGTCGTAGAGGTAGTCGGTGGTCTTGGCGCCTTCGGTGAGACGGGTGAGTTCTCCTTCGATGTCCCAGGTGAGGCTCTGCGCGGTGCCGGTGGGGCCGTAGCGCTTGGTGGTGTTGCCCTGCTCGTCATAGGCGTAGGTCTTGGCGGTGCCGCCGCCTACGGTGACAGAGGTCAGGGTATGGGGCTGGCCGGTTCCGGAACCGTTGACGGTGGGGTAGCCATAGACGGTCTTGGTGTCGCCGGCGGTCTTGTGCTCTGTCTGGGTGTCGCGCAGGCTGCCGGGCTTGTAGGTCCAGCTGGTCCAGTACGGGGCCGGGCCACCGAGAGCGCTGGCCGAGCGGGCAGTGGCGCAGTCGTTGGAGGACGGGGTCCAGGCTTCGGTCAGGCGGCGATAACCGTCGTAGCTGAAGCACTGAGTGTCCCTGCCCCCCGCCTTGTCGATGATCGACTTGACGTTGCCGGTGGCGTCGTACGCGTAGTCGACGTCGCTGGTGTAGCCGGCGTTGGTCTGGTCGACGGTGTGGGCGTTGACCAGTCGGCGGGTGCCGTCCTCGTAGCGGTTGAGGATCTGGAGTTGCTTGGCACCTGTGGAGGTGCCCAGGCGGGTCTCCTCGATCTCGCCGTACGGGGAGTAGCCGATGTTCTGGACGTAGTCGGTCATGCCGTCGGTACCGGTGAGCATGCCGAGGCCGTTGTAGCTGTTAGTGACGCTCTCGGCGGGCAGGCCGGCTACCGCGGGCATCGAGGTGGACTGGACCGTGCCGTCGATGTTGTACGTGGTGGAGGTGGTGAACGTCTGCGGCGCGCCGGCGGTGACCAGGGGGTCGGCGGTGGCGATGACGGTCTTGGTGCCCTTGGGACGGCCAAGTGCGTCGTAGCCGGTGATGACCTGGGAGTAGATCTTGCCTGTGGTGCCGCCGACGTAGCGGATCGAGGCGGTCGGTTGTCCCTTGGCCAGGGAGTCGTAGGTGAACTTGGTCAGCTGGTGGGCGTTGTCCTTCACCCCGTCCCAGGTGCCGGTCTTGCGGCCGAGCACGTCGTAGTCGGTGATTAGTGTGCGGGTTGCGTCGTTGAGGGTGGTGGTGACGGTCAGTGGTAGGTCGAGGTCGTTGTAGGTGGTGGTGACTGTGCCCTTGTCGGGGTCGGTGGAGGTGGTCTTGCGACCGCGCAGATCGTAGCCGTACCTCCAGATCGCCCCGTCCGGGCCGGTCATTTTCTCGATCTGGCCGCCGGGCGTGTACTCGTACAGGGTGCGGGTGTAGTCGCTGCCGGTCGGGACGGGGCCGCCGTACTCGCGGCGTTCGGTGAGCCGGCCGCGGGCGTCGACGATCGTCAGGGTGCCGGTGCCGCCCGCTGCGGCGGTGACGGCGGTGCGGTCGCCCTGCTCGTCGGTCTTGGTGCGCCACTTCTCCTGGTCGTAGACCCGGAAGATCGATTCGGTGGCGCGGCCGGCGGCGTCGAAGACCGTCTCGGTGGAGGCGGGGACGGAGCCGGGGTAGGTGTTGGCCAGGATGCCCGAAGGAGCCTTGTTGTCGTGGACCTGCTCGTTGGTGATGGAGGCCAGGCCGCGGTCGTCGTAGAGGGTTTCGGAGATGACCCGGCCGCCGTTGGGCGCGGGGACCTGCTTCTGGCGGGAGCGCAGCAGGCCGTCGAAGATTTCGTAGGAGCTGTTGTAGGTCTTTCCGTCGGCCTTGAGGGCGTCGGTGCGGACCCAGGTCTCCTTGTCGTTGTTGATGCTGTAGGCGTAGACGATGCTGGCGGCGTCGCCGAGCGTGCGGGAACGGTCCGGCTTCCAGACCGACCGCAGGCGGCCGAGCGCGTCGAAGGACCACTCGGTGATGTTGCCGTTGGCGTCGGTGGTCTTGGTGGCCGTGCCCCAGGCCGGGTCCACCTCGGTGGTGGAGCTGTACAGCATGGGGTCGGTGGAGGTCTTGGACGTCAGCGGGCCGTAGCCGGTGTCGTCGGGGACGTACGTGGTCTTGACCGTGCTGTTCAGGGCGTTGGTCGCGGTGGCTGGGCGGCCCAGCTTGTCGTAGGTGGAGCTGGAGACCTTCTGATAGACGGGGGTCTTGTCCACCGCGCTGTAGCTGGCGACCCGGTAGGAGGCGGTGATGTCACCCTTGGTGGGTGCAACCCCGACCGCTTCGCCGTCGTAGCTCGTGGTGACGTCGGAGACGACGTCGTCGGGGATGACCGGGATGGCCGTGCAGGTGACCGAGTAGGTCTCGGTGCGCGAGACCGTGTTCACCAGCCAGGCTGAGGTGTTGCGGGCGTAGCTGGTGCGCGCGCAGGACTCGTCACCGCTCTTGGCGGCGTCTCCGCTGTCCTCCACGGTGACCGGCATGCCGTACGTGGTGTCGTACGTGGTTTTCTGCTTGACCGTGCGGGTGCCGGTGGAGGTCTTGGTACGGGTTGTGGTCTCGCCGGCCTGGACGATCCAGGATTCGGTGGTGCCCCAGTTGTAGGTGTGGCTGCCGGTCTTGTGGGACCAGGGGGTGTTGATGGTGCCGCTGAGTTCTTCGGTGCCGTTGTAGACGATGGTCTCGCGGACGAAGCCGGCGTACTGGCGGGAGTCGGTGATGTCGGTGCCGGTGGAGTCGGTGACCTTCTCCACCCGGGCGGTGCCGTCGAGTTCCTTCTCACCGTTCAGGCCGCGCATGTAGAGGGTGGACTTCTTGGAGCGCGGGCCCTCGGAGTCGCCGGAGGTCTCCACGACCTTGCCGTAGCCGCGCCACTGCGACCAGGTGCGGTTGGACGCCTTGGTCAGACCCTCGTCGTCGGCGTAGGCCCAGCCGGCGCCTCCCTGGTAGTCGTAGTACTTCTCGCCGGTGTCGCCGTGGCCGTAGGGGTCGTCCTGGAAGACGGAGGTGACCACGTACTTGTGGAACCAGTCGGTGGTCGGGGTTGCCCCGGACTGGGACCACTTGACGGGGTAACAGCGGCGGGTGTTCTTGTCCACGGCAGCGGGCATGCTGCTGCCCCAGATGCAGTCGGGATCGGAGTAGTTGACGGTGAGGGTCGAGCCGGTCTCGGACTTGATGGTTCGTACCCGCCACTTGATGTAGCGCAAGGTGTCCGGGCCACTGCCCTCGACGTGGTTGGCCAGCTGGATGCCGCCGAAGACGACAGGCGGCATGGCGGCCGCGGTGGTGTTGGCCTTACCGGTGTTCTGGATGGACTTCAGCCACAGACTCGGGGAGGAGGCGTCGCCGGTGTCGGGGAAACTCTGCTCCAGGTGCCAGGTGTCCACATCCCGCTGGGTGGTGCCGGTGCCGGTCCACACTGAGGTGGTGACGTCGGTGAGGCGCTTGCGGGTGAAGAAGGCCGGGCCGATTTGGGTGGTGCACTTGGTGTTGGCCGCGCAGATCATGTCGAAGGGCACGTCGGGCCAGTTGGCTTTGGTGTCCTTGGTCAGACTGGTGCAGCCGTCCGAGACGACGCAGCGTTCGGCGTAGGTGAAGCGGACCTGCTGGGCGGCGGGCTTGGCGTAGATCAGGTCGCTGCGCAGTCCGTAGTCGATGCGGTTGAGGTAGCCGCCGCGGGTGTAGCTGGTGCCGTTGACGGTGGTGTCGGCGTTCTTGGAGTAGTAGTTCGTCTCCTTGCTGTACCAGTACGTGGAGGCGTTGCCGTGGGTGTCGACGACGTAGTCGAGGTTCCAGCGCCAGGCCTGGTCGCAGAAGGAGTCGGCGAAGCCGGTGGACTTGTAGCAGGGCTCGCCGGAGTCATCGCCGAAGACCGGGGCGGTCCACACCGAGTTGGTGACCGGGTCGTCGGCGGCGGTGCCGTTGTCGCTCCAGCCGGGCATCCGGTGCTTGCCGAAGAAGTACTGAATGCCGGAGGCGTCCGTGACCTTCCAGTACTCGGTGTTTTTGTCGCCGTTGCCGGTGGCGCCGGTCAGGTGCTCGACGCGGCTGCCGTCCTCGTTCTTCGCCTTCCACGAGCCGCCGGACGCCTCGGACAGGGCCGCGGTATCGCAGGCCGCCTTGTCACTGCAGGTGTTGACCAGCTCTACGGCCTTGCCGTTGAGGACCAGGGTGGCGTTGGCGTACTTCCAGCACAGGTCGCCCTTGCCGGACTGGCCGTCGTCCTTGCAGGAGGCGTACTTGCGCTCGATGTAGGACTCGGTGATCGAGAAGCCCTCTCCAATCACCGAGGTCTGGTTGTTCTCCCCTGCTGTACGGCCGTCCACCGAGGCGGAGTTGTAGAAGATCGACAGGTTCGGGGCCGGGCCGGCGGTGGCCGGGGGGACACGCAGCGGGTAGTTCCAGGTGAAGTCGCCCGTGCTGCCGCCGGCCTCCCAGGTCGCGGTCGGGGACAGTGAGGTGGCGGCGTAGTCGCCCCCGCCGCCCGAGCTGTCGGCCGCCGCCGCCAGCAGCAGTGGGGTACCGGCTGCGAGGGCACGGACGGAGACGGTGCCGGTCAGGGTCTGGGACTGTGCGTCGTTACTGGCGCCCGCCACCGGAGCCTGGGTGCGGCAGGATTCTTTCTCCGGAGTGGTCAGCGCGCATGCCGGGAGGCTTACCAGGCTCAGGCGGGAGCCGAAGTTGCCGCCGTAGACGTCGTTGAACGAGGAGTAGTCCAGGGAAACTCGGAGCCTGTCGGTATCCCCGGCGGGGGCTCCCGCCGGATCGACGGTGAGCAGGACGCCGTTGACGCCCGCCTTCTCCGCGGCCGACCGGGAGTGGGTCCTGAGCGCCACCTTCTCGGCGGGGCCGGTGGCTTTCGCCTCCGTCTTGGTCTTGTTCTTGGCCTTGGTCTTCGCCGGCTCGGTGGCGGGGGCGGGCTTCTGGGCCAGCTCCACGCCGAGCCCGCCGACGGTGACAGCGGTCTTGCCGGTCGCCGCGACCTTGGCAGTGGCCTTACCCGCCTCTGGCCATGCGGCTTTCTTCAGCCGCTCACGGGTCTCGCGGGAGGCGGGAGCGGCCTTGTCCTTCGCGGCTTTGGACGTGCCGGGCTTGAGCACGCCCACCTTGTCGATCTTCGCGTCGGGCCGGTCCTCCAGCTTCTTGCGCGCTGCGGGCTGTGCCTGTGCGGCAAAGTCATAGCCGGAGGGAACTACGACTTGCGGCAGGAGAGAGAGGGAAACGATGAGCGCGCCACGACCGAGCCAACGGCGTATGAGCGCCCCTGGCAAGCGTCTGGGCAAGGGTGTTGAAGACACAGTGAGTCTCCGTGTTCGGGAATGGGCAGGGAACGCTCGGGCGGCGGCGTCTGCGCCATGGAGCGCTGGTCTTGGGGCGGGCCTGCGGAGAGGCGTGCGATCTCGGAGGCGCCGGGCTGTCCGGATCAGCCCGGTCGGCGGCAGATCGGGTCGGGCCGAATCTGGAAGGG
>NZ_LIQT01000319.1 GCF_001418415.1 Streptomyces hirsutus | reverse complement strand
CGGCCGGGTCGAGAAGGTCGGCACCGGCCCCTACGGCGACGACGAGTCCCTCGGAGTCCTCGCCGACGGTGCCTACTTCGGCGACCAGGCGCTGCTGGACGAGGGCGCCATCTGGGAATACACCACCCGCACCCTGACCGCCTGCACCGTGCTCGTGCTGCCGCGTGACGCCGTCGAGCAGGTCGCCGAGCGGTCCGAGACGCTGCGCGGGCACCTCCTGCAGCAGCGATCCATCCCCAGCCAGCGCACCAACAAGTACGGCGAGAAGGAGATCGACCTCGCGGCCGACCACAGCGGGGAGCCGGACATCCCGCACACCTTCGTCGACTACGACGCCAAACCCCGCGAGTACGAACTGAGCGTGGCCCAGACCGTGCTGCGCATCCACTCACGCGTGGCCGACCTCTACAACCAGCCCATGAACCAGACGGAGCAGCAGATCAGGCTGACCGTCGAGGCGTTGAAGGAGCGCCAGGAGCACGAACTCGTCAACAACCGCGGCTTCGGCCTGCTGCACAACTGCGAGTACGACCAGCGGATCCAGCCGCACGACGGCGTGCCCGCCCCCGACGACCTGGACGAACTGCTCAGCAGGCGGCGTGGCACCAAGCTGCTCCTCGCCCATCCGCGCGCGATCTCCGCCATCGGCCGCGAGCTCAACAAGCGGGGGCTGGTCCCGGAGACCATCGACATGGCGGGCAACCGCATCCCCACCTGGCGGGGCGTGCCCATCTTCCCGTGCAACAAGATCCCGGTCACCGAAGAGCGTACGACCTCCATCATCGCCCTGCGCACCGGTGAGGAGGACCAGGGCGTCATCGGTCTGCGGGCCTCCGGCATCCCCGACGAGATCGAGCCGAGCCTCTCCGTGCGGTTCATGGGCATCAACGAACAGGCCATCATCAAGTACCTGGTCACGGCCTACTACTCGGCCGCGGTCCTGGTGCCGGACGCGCTCGGCGTCCTGGAGAACGTCGAGATCGGTCGCTGGCGGTGACCTTCCGGGATCTCTCGGCCCGCACACCGTGTCCCCGCCCATCCGGGCGGGTACACCCTGGGGGTACGCGCGCGACGCCGGCGGAAGCGCCACCTCCGGTCATCCTCCGAGACGGGTCCAGAGGTGAGTTCATGACGGAGTCCATGGCCGGGCTCACGACGGAGACGGAGGACGAGCACCCTCCCGTCGAGGGCCACGAGGCGACGACCGAGGCTCATGAGGCGACGATTCTGCTCGAGCGGGCACGGGCCGAGGTCGACCCGGTGCTCCGGGCCGCCATCGGCTCGCTGCCCGGCCCGCTGCGCAGGATCGCCCGCTACCACTTCGGCTGGGAGCACGCGGACGGGACCCCGGCCACCGGCGGTTCCGGCAAGGCGATCCGCCCCGCACTGGTTCTCGCCGCGGCCTCCGCCCTGGGCGGCCCCGCGGCACGGGCGACGGCCGTCCGGGCAGCCGCCGCGGTGGAACTGGTGCACAACTTCACCTTGTTGCACGACGACGTGATGGACCGGGACACCACCCGGCGCCACCGGCCCACCGCATGGACCGTCTTCGGCGACGCCGACGCGATCCTCGCAGGGGACGCCCTCCACGCCCTCGCCCTGCGGTTGCTCGCGGAGGACACACACCCGTCGGCCCCGGCCGCGGTGGCCCGGCTCGCGGACTGTGTCGTGGAACTGTGCGCGGGACAACAGGTGGACACGGCCATGGAAGGGCGCGCTCCCGGCGAGGTCACCCTCGACGAGACGCTGTCCATGGCCGAGGCGAAAACGGGCGCGCTGCTCGGCTGCGCCTGCGCGCTCGGCGCGCTGTACGCGGACGCCGGGGCGGCTGACGTGGCGGCACTGGACGCGTTCGGCCGTGAGGCGGGGCTGGCCTTCCAGCTGATCGACGACGTGATCGGCATATGGGGAGACCCGCGCCGTACCGGCAAGCCCGCCGGCGCGGATCTGGCCGCCCGCAAGAAGTCCCTGCCGGTGGTCGCCGCGCTCACCTCCGGCACCCCGGCGGCGTCCGAACTCGCCGCGCTGTACGCGGCCCCGCATGCGGAGGAGGACCTGGAGCACATCGCCCTGACCGTGGAACGGGCGGGCGGCCGCGACTGGGCGCAGGCCCAGGCCGCCGACCGCATGGCCCGGGTGATGCAGGAACTCGCCCGCGCGGTGCCGGCCCCAGAAGCGGCGGACGGGCTGCTGGCCCTCGCCGAGTTCGTGACCCGGCGCACCACCTAGGTGACCGGTGACCGGTGACCCGGGCCGCCGGGTCACCGGGCCGCCGGGCCGGGGACGTGCGGGACCCCGACCCCGTACGGCCACCGTGCTCCCGGTCCGGCGGGCCCCGCACTTTCCCACGGTGTGCGGGCCCGGCCGTCCCGCGGCCTCCCGTCCTTGCCCCTGTCGCGGCAGGGGCGGGAGGGTTTTTGATGAGCGGCCGTAGTCGTTCTCCCGTCGGCCACCGTCGTCCCGATAGGGTCAACCCCCTTACAGTAGGCGAGGGTTGATACGGAGGGGCGGACATGGGTGTGGCGATCCGGGCGGCTGGGGACGAGGACCGGGAGCTGCTGGTCCGGCTCCTGGACGAGGCGTTCCAGGACGACCCGGTCAGTGGCTGGGTCTTCCCGGGCACGGAGTACCGCCGTACGACGCACCACAGGCTGATGGGAGCCTTCACCGACATCGTGCTCGCCGAGGGACGCATCGACGTCACGGAGGACGGTTCGGCGTGCGCGCTGTGGATGTCGATGCCGGCGGACGACCACGGCGCCGGGGACCCGGCGGACGACGAGGGCCCGGCGCAGGTACGCCGGGCCGTCGATCCGGAGAACGAGCGGGTGGAGACGATCGGCCGGCTGACGGCGGGCGTCCACCCCACCGGGCGGGCCCACGAGTACCTGTGGATGATCGGTGTGCTGCCCGGCCGACAGGGGGAAGGGCTCGGCACCGCGCTCATCGGTTCGGTTCTCGACCGCTGCGACCGCGAGGGGCTGCCCGCCTATCTGGAGGCGAGCAGTGTGCGCAGTCGCCTGTTGTACGAACGCCTCGGTTTCGCCCAGGCCTGCGAGCCCCTGCAGCTCCCGGACGGCCCCCGCATGTGGCCGATGTGGCGCGAGCCCCGCACCCCGTGACCGCGGTCGGTGTCCCGCCCGGGCCCGGGCGGGCCCGACCACGGTCGGCTGAGCCTGCCCGCCTGCCCGCCTGCCCGCGCCCGATCGGGTCGGTTTCCTCTCGCCTCAGGGACGTTCGGCCCTGGCTGCCGGTGCGCGTCCCCGCTTCACTGGCCCTCGCGAGGACCGGTAGGCGAGGACTGTCAGGGGCGAGATGAGCACAACGGCGCGCGACAACGGGGCGGCAGGCGACCAGGTGCCGGGTGGCGGAGCGGCGGGCAGGGAGATCGCGGCGGTCGGACATGCCGATCTGACCCCGCGCACATTCGCGCTGGTGGAGTCCGCGTTCCAGGAGCGACTGAAGCGCCTGGAGCGACTGGAGAGGCATGTCGAGCCGGGGTCGGTCATGGTGCGCTGCGGTGCGGGAGCGCCGCTGGCGTTCGGCCGGGCGGCGAGTGCGTCGGGCCGCCGCCTGGTCGTGGTCATCCCCACGCACAACGGCGTCCCCGCCATGCCGCCCCGGCGCGACCGGATGGCTGCCGGTGAACTGCTGAACCTCGCCGACCAGGCGCGGCTGCTGCCGTACGACCCGAACCACCGGGATTCCTGCATCGGCGCGGACGAGCGGATGATCGCCACCAGCGGCCTGCTTCTGGCGGTCTGGGACGGCTCCCCGACCAACGGCTTTGACGCCACCGCCCACTTGGTGACGTATGCCCGAGCCCGGGGCATCCCCGTGGAGATCGTGTGGCCCGCGGGAGCCGAACGCGGGACGGGAGAGGCCACGCCTGCCCCTTCCGCCGCACTCCCGGTCGGAGGGCTCGTGGAACCGCCCGGCGCGCGTTATCCCTGAGCCCGTTCCGCACCCCGTTTCTCCGCCGGCTCGGTCGTTTCCGGTGTCTCGGCCGTTTCCGGCACGATCGTCGCCACGATCCGGTCCACGAGCCCGTCCGGCACGCTCACCCCGGGCAGTACGCCGTCCAGGACACCCGGCAGCGTCAGGTGCTCCAGGATCAGCCCGAGCATGGCCAGGTACAGCACCGCCACCGTCTCGTCGCCGCCCGGAAGCCCGGCGGTCCGCTGGAACTCCATGCCCTCCACGAGGTCGCCGCGGACCGAGGCGGTGTAGGAGGCGAGCAGCCCGGGGCGCCGGGTGGCCTCCAGCCGCATCTCCAGCAGGGCCAGCCAGCCCGTGCGGTCACCGGTCGCACGTGCTGTCAGGTCGTGCATGAACGCGGCGACGAGCGCGCGGTCCCGCGGCCGGGTCAGCAGCTCGGCGACGACCGAGGGGTCGGGCGCGAGCCGTATGTGCAGCCGGGAGTCGATCTGGCGCAGCAGGTCGTCCCGTCCCGCGAAGTAGTTGGAGGCGGTCCCCACCGGCACCCCGGCCTGCGCGTCCACCGCGCGGAACGTCAGTCCCCGGGCCCCTTCGCGGGCGAGCACCTCGACCCCGGCATCGACCAGGGCCGTACGGCGTTCAGGGTTGGCGACCATGCGGAATCCCTTTCCTCACTTGCCTCGGTTTCCGGCCCGCGTCGGTATCTCCCTTGCAACCACTACAACTGAAGTACTACAACTGAAGTGGTTCATGGACGAGGCAGCCTACGGAAAGAGACCGCGTTGCGAAAGCTCACCTACTTCATCGCCTGCTCCATCGACGGCTTCATCGGGGACCCGGAGGGCGACGCGTCGGCGATGATGCGCTTCGTCGACGAGGAGTTCTTCACGTTCCTCAAGACGGAATACCCGGAGACCCTCCCGACCCACGGCCGCCGCCCGCTCGGCATCGACGACCTGCCGAACCGGCGGTTCGACACGGTCGTCCAGGGCCGCGCCAGCTACGACATCGTGCTGAAGGACGGCATCACCAGCCCGTACGCCCACCTGCGCGAGTACGTCGCCTCGCGCACGCTGAAGGAGTCGCCCGACCCGAACGTCGAGATCATCGCCGACGATCTGGTGGGTCGGGTCCGGGAGCTGAAGGCCGAGGACAGCGGGCTGGGCATCTACCTGTGCGGCGGCTCCGTGCTCGCCGGTGAGCTGCTCGACGAGATCGACGAGCTGGTCATCAAGACGTACCCGATCGTGCAGGGCGCCGGCATGCCGATGTTCGGGGCGGGCTTCTCGGTGACGGAGTTCGCCCTCGAGTCGGTGCGTACGTTCAAGAACGGGGTGCTGGTGCGCACGTACAGCAGGGAGCGCTGAACCGGAGCCGGGCCTACTCTGGGGGCTATGGGCAGCGACGAATCGATCTGTCCCTCCTGCGGACAGCCAGTGGAGACGGTCGTCCGGCGTCACAAGACGCTGGGCGCATGGGTCCCGACCTGGGTCCCGGGGCCGTGCGGCAACCCGGACTGCGACAAGAACCCCGGCCGTGAAGGCGCCGATTCCCCCCGGCCCGAACACACCGGAAGTCCGGCCCCCGCGCCGGAAGCGGATCCGGGCTGACCCCGACCCGGCGGGAACGGCTCCCGGTCACGTGGAACGTGCGAGCTGTTCCCGTACCCATTCGGGGTCGGGGTTGACGTGAGGCCGGCCTGCCACGACGACCGTGGGCACGGTCTCGTTGCCGTCGGCGGCGGCCCTCACGGCTGCCGCGCCGGCGGGGTCGCGCCAGATGTCGACCCAGTGCAGCCGCCGGGCGCCGCGACCCAACCGGATGCGCAGGCGCAGGCAGTAGGCGCAGCCCGGCCGCCAGAAGACGACCGGCCGGCCGTCGGCCTCGCTGCGGCGTTGCGCCTCCAGCGCGCCGACCGACCTCGGGAAGACCAGCGGCGAGTTCACGCCCGCGATCAGAACGAACATCAGCAGGAGTGCCACGGCCGAGCCGGGTCTCTCCTCGAGGGCGAGCGAAGTCGCCACGACTGAGCCACTGAGCACCAGCAGCACCGGCAGGGTCCACGCGCGCGTCATGACACCGCAGGCTATCGATGAGCCGGTGGGAACCTGACGGTGGAAGGAGACGGCGCGGGTCGGCACGGCTCGACCGGCGGGCAGGCCTTCCTGGTCTCCGGGGCGGAGGACGGGCCGGAGACCCGCGGCGATCTTCCCCGTGGGTCGACGGCCCGGTCGTACCGGACTCGGTGGCCGTGGATGCCTTCTGCGGATCATCCCTCGAGTCCGGGCCCGAGTCCGGGCCCGGGCCCGAGCCCGGGCGGTGGAGGTCACTCCGCCGGGGAGGTGCGGAAGGGGATGGACACGGCTCGGTACCGTGACCGATGATTTCCGGCATGATCCGGGCCGCCACTGTGAAGGACGTCGCGGAGATCCGCGCGATGATCCGCGAACTCGCCGAGTACGAACGGGCTGGGGAACAGGCCCGGGCGACCGGTGAGCAACTCCGCGAGGCGCTGTTCGGAGAACATCCCGCCGCCTTCGCGCTGATCGCCGAGGACGACGGGACGGGCGAGGTCGTGGGCTATGCCCTGTGGTTCCCCCACTTCTCGACCTGGACCGGCACACGTGGCATGCACCTGGAGGACCTCTACGTCCGCCCGTCCGCCCGCGGAGGGGGACACGGCAAGGCGTTGCTCGCCTCCCTGGCCGCGCTCTGCGAGCAGAGAGGCTACGAGCGCTTCGAGTGGTGGGTCCTGGCCTGGAACGAGCCGGCGATCGACTTCTACAAGTCGCTCGGCGTGGAGTTCCTGGACGAGTGGAGGGTATGCCGGCTGAGCGGTGAGCCCCTCAGGGAACTCGCTGCCCGGGTCCCGGCTGTCCTCGACCGGACCTAGGCCCTGCAGGACGGAGGGTCATGCGACCTCCCGTCGCAGCAATGCCCAAGGCCACGGGATGCCGGAGAGGCTCGCGGCCGGACCGAACGACCAGCAGGCCGCCGAGGCGTCCGTCGGCGTCGGCCGCGTAGCCTCCGCCCTCATCGCCGGCGGAGCGGGCGTCGAGCAGGTGCAGCTCGTTCTCGGCCACGCGTCCGCCGTCATCACGCTGCGGATCCACGCCCACCTGTGGCCGGGGGAAGAAGACCGCACCCGGACCGTCATGGACGCCGTGTTCGGCGGCCTGCGGTCCGGGTGCGGGCAGGTAGACCAGGCGACCAAGGAAATCGCAGGTCAAGCGGCATGATCGAAGATCAAGCCTTCTTCGTCTCCCAGAAGATCTTGTCGATCTGGGCGATGTAGTCCAGCGCCTTCTGGCCGGTGGCCGGGTCGGTCGAGCCCTTGGCGGCCGACAGGGCCTTCAGGGTGTCGTTGACCAGCTGGTGCAGCTCCGGGTACTTCTCGAAGTGCGGGGGCTTGAAGTAGTCGCTCCACAGGACGGAGACATGGTGCTTCGCCAGTTCGGCGCGCTGCTCCTTGATGACCGTGGCGCGGGCCTGGAAGTGAGGGTCGTCGTTGCCGGCCATCTTCTCCTGGACGGCCTTCACCGACTCTGCCTCGATGCGGGCCTGGGCCGGGTCGTACACGCCGCAGGGCAGGTCGCAGTGGGCGCTGACCTTGACCTTGGGGGCAAACAGGCGGGAAAGCATGGAGCAGTCCTTCCTCGTGATCGTCTTCTCACAGGGGACATTACTCCGTGGAGGAGTGGATTTCGCGAGTGCCCCCAGGGGCTTAGGACAAAAGTCCGGGGTCAGACTGGGACTGGTGGAGGAAGAACCGGGGAGGTGCCGGGTGATGCCGGAGCTGTCGCAGGATGCCGAGCGTGCGGGGGCGCTGCCCTTCGGGGTGGCCGAGGTGACGGGGCCCTCCATGGTGCCCACGCTGCGCCACGGGGACCGACTCCTGGTGCACTACGGGGCCCGGATCGGGCCGGGGTGCGTCATCGTGCTGCGGCACCCGTTCCAGCAGGATCTGCTCGTGGTCAAACGGGCCGTCGAGCGGCGCGAGGGCGGCTGGTGGGTGCTGGGGGACAACCGGTACGCCGGCGGTGACAGCACCGACTACGGGGTGGTGCCCGACGAGCTGGTGCTCGGCCGGGTCCGCCTGCGCTACCGGCCGCGCACACCGAATCAGCGGTCGCCGCTGGCCGTGGTGGGCTGGGCGCTGTCGGCGGCCCGGCCGGTGTTCTCCGCCCGCTCGGCCTCCAGGCGTTTGCGGGCGCGGTAGGCGGCCACGTTGGCGCGGGTGGCGCAGCGGTCCGAGCAGTAGCGCCGGGAGCGATTGGTCGACGTGTCGAGATAGGCGTTGCGGCAGGGCGGCGCCTCGCACAGACCGAGGCGGTCCACGCCGTACTGGGTGAGGTGGAAGGCCAGGCCCATCGCGGCGATGGCGGCGTAGCCGGCGGTCGCGTTGGACGGATGGTCGGCCAGGTGCATGTGCCACAGCGGGCGGCCGTCGTCGTCACGGAAGTCGTGCCCGGAGATCTGCGGGCTCACCGGGAACTCCAGCAGCAGCGAGTTCAGCAGGTCGACGCCGAGCGTCTCGTCCCCCGCGTCCGCCGCCTCGAAGACCGCGCGCAACCGGGCCCGGACGGAACGGAACCGGGTCACGTCCGCCTCGGTCGCGCGCCGCGCCGCGGACTGGTTGGCGCCGAACAGACCGCGGACGGCCTCCACCGAGGTCAGGGTGTCCGTGCCCCGGGCGGGCTCCTCGGTGTTGACGAGACGCACGGCGTAGTCCGAGTAATAGGCCAGTTCCACTTGCAGTCCTTACTCCGGAAGTCTATGGTCGTACCCGCGATCAAGTAACAGGCGATCGTGGTTAAAGGGTATTACGTTTCGCGATGCGGGAGGGGTTTCACGATGACCGCGAACACCAGTACGTCCACGGTCGACTGGCAGACCTGGCAGGAGAGCTGGGACCGGCAGCAGGAGTGGTACATGCCCGACCGCGAGGAGCGGTTCCGGGTCATGCTCGACATGGTGGAGGCCGTCGTCGGCACCTCCCCGCGCGTCCTGGACCTCGCCTGCGGCACGGGGACCATCACCGCCCGGCTGCTCACCCGGTTCCCCGACGCCACCAGCACCGGAGTCGACCTGGACCCGGCGCTGCTCACCATCGCCGAGGGCACCTTCGCGGGCGACGAGCGGGTCTCCTTCGTCACGGCCGACCTCAAGGACCCCGACTGGCCCGCCGGGCTTCCCCACGACTCCTACGACGCCGTACTGACCGCGACCGCCCTCCACTGGCTGCACAGCGAACCCCTCGCGGATCTCTACGGACAGGTCGCGCGGCTGGTTCGCCCCGGCGGCGTCTTCATGAACGCGGACCACATGATCGACGAGACGACCCCCCGGATCAACGCGGCCGAGCGTGCCCGGCGCCACGCGCGCATGGATCAGGCCAAGCGGGACGGCGTCCTCGACTGGGCCGAGTGGTGGAAGACCGCGGCCGCGGACCCCGTCCTCGCCGAGCCCACCGCCCGCCGCTTCGAGATCTACGGCGAGCACGCCGACGGCGACATGCCGTCCGCCGCGTGGCAGGCCCGGGTGCTGCGCGAGAAGGGGTTCGCCGAAGCCCGCCCCGTGTGGTGCTCACCCTCGGACACCCTGCTGCTCGCGCTGAAGTGAGGCCGGCCGCACTCATGGGGCAGGGGCGGCACGGAGGTCATCCGTGCCGCCCCTGCCCCATGAGTGCGGTGCGTCCCGCGCGGTGTCAGAGCACCTTGGAAAGGAACGACTTCGTCCGCTCGTGCTGCGGGTCGGTCAGCACGTCCCGAGGGAGGCCGGACTCGACCACCACGCCGCCGTCCATGAAGACCAGGCTGTCGCCCACCTCGCGGGCGAAGCCCATCTCGTGGGTGACGACGACCATCGTCATGCCCGACTCGGCCAGGTCGCGCATGACGTCGAGGACGTCACCGACCAGCTCCGGGTCGAGGGCCGAGGTCGGCTCGTCGAACAGCATCAGCTTCGGGTCCATGGCGAGCGCCCGCGCGATCGCCACCCGCTGCTGCTGGCCGCCGGAGAGCTGCGAGGGATAGCTCCTGGCCTTGTCGGCCAGGCCCACGCGCTCCAGCAGCTGCCCCGCGCGCTCCCGGGCCTGCGCCTTGCTCACGCCCTTGACCTGCACCGGTGCTTCCATGACGTTCTCGACGGCCGTCATGTGCGGGAACAGGTTGAAGCGCTGGAAGACCATACCGATGTCCCGGCGCTTCAGTGCGACCTCGCCGTCCTTGAGCTCGTACAGCTTGTCGCCCTTCTGGCGGTAGCCGACCAGCTCCCCGTCGACGTACAGACGTCCCGCGTTGACCTTCTCGAGGTGGTTGATACACCTCAGGAAGGTGGACTTGCCGGAGCCGGAGGGACCGATGAGGCAGAACACCTCGCCGGACTTCACCTCCAGGTCGATGCCCTTGAGGACCTCCACGGGGCCGAAGGACTTGTGGACGCCCTCGGCCTTGACCATGGCGGGGGAGGACTGGTTCATACCGCGACTCCCTTCGGGCGGCGGGTGGGAAGCACCGCGGCCTTGAAGCGCTGCAGCGGCGTCGGAGGCAGGGAACGGCTCGAACCGCGAGCGTAGTACCGCTCGACGTAGTACTGCCCGACGCTCAGGATCGAGGTCATGATCAGGTACCAGGCGGCGGCCAGGAAGTACATCTCCACCGTCGAGCCCGCGTTCTGACCGATGTCCTGCGCCTCCTTGAAGAGGTCGTAGAACTGCACCGCCGAGACGAGCGAGGTCGTCTTCAGCATGTTGATCACTTCGTTGCCGGTCGGCGGCACGATGACGCGCATCGCCTGCGGGATGACGATCCGGCGGAGCGTCTTGGTGTGGCTCATGCCCAGGGCGTGCGAGGCCTCGGTCTGGCCCTCGTCGACCGAGAGCAGGCCGGCGCGGCAGATCTCGGCCATGTAGGCGGCCTCGTTGAGCCCCAGGCCGAGCAGCGCCGTCAGCAGCGGCGTCATGAAGGACGACCAGTAGTCCTTGTAGACCGGGCCCAGGCTGATGTACTCGAACACCAGGCCCAGGTTGAACCAGACGAAGAGCTGGACCAGGACCGGCGTGCCGCGGAAGAACCAGATGTAGAACCACGCGATCGACGACGTCACCGGGTTCTTCGACAGGCGCATCACGGCGAGCAGGATGCCGCCGGCGATGCCGATCACCATCGACAGCACCGTGAGCAGCAGGGTGTTCACGACACCGTCGAGGATGCGGTCGTCGAAGAAGTACTCGGGGATCGCACCCCAGTTGATCTTGCCTTGCGCGAAGGCGTAGACGACCGAGCCCAGAAGGGCGAGTGCGACGGCCGCGGACACGTACCGCCCCGGGTGCCGGACCGGAACGGCCTTGATGGCCTCCGGCCCGGCGGGGGGCGTCGCGTCGGGGCCGGCCGTCTTGTTGACGTCAGCAGTCACGAATGGAGCCTTTCAGAGCCACGTCGAACAAGCCGGTTCAGGAGCCGCCGTTGATCTTGGCCTCGGTGATCGCGCCGTCTTCGACGCCCCACTTCTCGACGATCTTCTTGTACTCACCGCTGTCGATGACCGCCTGGAGGGCCGCCTGCAGGGCGTCGCGCAGTTCGGTGCTGTCCTTGGCGACGGCGATGCCGTACGGGCCCGCCTCGACCTGGTCGCCGACGATCTCGAAGTACTTGCCACCGCCGGAGTTCTTCACGGAGTACGCGGCGATCGGGAAGTCGGCGGAGACGACGTTCGCGCCCTTGGAGCGCATCCGGGTCTCGGCCTCGGGGTTGGTCGCGAAGTCCTCGATCTTCAGCGTCTTCTTGCCGTCCTCCACGCACTTCTTCGCCTGGTCCTTGGCGAGGTCGTGGGAGAAGGTGTTGCGCTGGACCGCCATGGTCTTGCCGCACAGGTCGTCCCAGGTCTTGATGCCCTGGTCGTCGCCCTTGTTGGTGTAGAGCGAGACGCCCGCGGTGAAGTAGTCGACGAAGTCGACACCGGCGCCGACCTTCTTGCCGGTGTCGGAGTCGATGCCCTCCTGCCGCTCCTTGGTGTCGGTCATGGCCGACATCGCTATGTCGTAGCGCTTGGACGCCAGACCGCCTATGAGGGCGTCGAACGTGCCGTTCTGGAACTCGAACTTCACGCCGAGCTCCTTGCCCATGGCGTTCGCGATGTCCGGGTCGATGCCGACCGTCTTGCCGGAGTCGTCCTTGAACTCGACCGGGGCGTACGCGATGTCCGAACCGACCTTGATGACGCCCTTGTCGCGTATCGACTTGGGCAGCTTGTCGGCGAGCGGGGCGGTGCTGCCGGCCGCGGTGCCACTGCTGTCCGAGCCGTTGTCCTTGGTCTGGTCACCGCAGCCGGTGACGAGCAGGGAGCCTGCGACCGCGATCGCGCCTACCGCCGCCAGTCGGGACTTGGCGGCGAGGGAGCGACGGGTGATACGTGCGGTCATGGTGGTTCCTCCGGCGGAAGGGTGGGATGCCGATGGGGTCGGCCACTGCCGAGGGGGCTCGGCAGTGCCGCAGGTCGACGGAAGCACACGTCTTCGAGTGTCGCGACCTCGTGTGATTACCGCATCTTGCCATTCGGACTGCGCCGTCCAGTGGGCCAGCCATGTCAAAATCGGATAACAGGTGACGCTCGAACCGCACTCGTCCGCTCCACCATGGCCGGACAGCCTGCGGGAGTATGCCATTACGGCCGGAAGATCTCCGGTCGTCGGTGGGGTATGGGGCGGTCGGCCGCCGGACTTGCCGGACCTCGAGCACTTGTCGAGTGTTTGTCCAGGCCTTGTCCTGAAATTGGTCGATGGGTCCTGGCATCCGCATGTGACCTTTGCGTTATGGACTCGTCGCCGAAGGCGTCGGTCCGGTAAGAAGGTGCTTTACACCCCTCATCCGGGGATCAGGGCGCGTGTGCGGCGCGCCCGTCGCGTCCGAGCCCGACGCATCACCCCACCGGGCCCTGCGCGGTCCCGCCCGCTCCTCACCCGGAGCGGCAACCCTCAAACCATGATCGATTAAGGGGTACAACCAAGTGGCAGCGGAGATTGTGAATCCTCGCAGCGACAGCGAAGGCCGGACCGGTCATACCGAGCAGGACGGCGGGGCGGAGCCCCTCGAGTCCTTCGACCCGGCATTCGCGCTGCACCGCGGCGGCAAGATGGCTGTGCAGGCCACCGTGCCGCTCCGTGACCGGGACGACCTGTCCCTGGCGTACACGCCCGGCGTCGCGAAAGTGTGCAGCGCGATCGCCGAGCAGCCGGACCTCGTCCACGACTACACCTGGAAGTCCTCGGTCGTCGCCGTCGTCACCGACGGTACGGCCGTGCTGGGGCTCGGTGACATCGGCCCCGAGGCGTCCCTCCCGGTGATGGAGGGCAAGGCCATCCTCTTCAAGCAGTTCGGCGGCGTGGACGCGGTTCCGCTCGCCCTGAACTGCACCGACGTGGACGAGATCATCGAGACCGTGGTCCGGCTCGCCCCGTCCTTCGGCGGCGTGAACCTGGAGGACATCTCGGCGCCCCGGTGCTTCGAGATCGAACAGCGGCTCCAGGAGCGGCTGGACATCCCGGTCTTCCACGACGACCAGCACGGCACCGCGATCGTGTCGCTGGCGGCGCTGCGGAACGCGGCGCGGCTTAGCGGACGGACCCTGGGCGAGCTGCGGGCCGTGATCTCGGGCGCGGGCGCGGCCGGTGTCGCCATCGCGAAGATGCTGGTCGAGGCCGGCATCGGCGATGTCGCGGTGGCCGACCGCAAGGGCGTCGTCTCGCGGGACCGCGAGGACCTCACGCCGATCAAGCGCGAACTGGCGGCGTTCACCAACAAGGCGGGCCTGTCCGGATCGCTCGAGGACGCGCTGGCCGGGGCCGACGTCTTCATCGGTGTCTCCGGCGGTACGGTCCCGGAGTCGGCGGTGGCGTCGATGGCCGAGGGCGCCTTCGTCTTCGCCATGGCCAACCCCGAGCCCGAGGTGCACCCGGAGATCGCGCACAAGTACGCGGCGGTCGTGGCCACCGGGCGGTCGGACTTCCCGAACCAGATCAAC
>NZ_LIQT01000318.1 GCF_001418415.1 Streptomyces hirsutus | reverse complement strand
CTCCCCCTCGACGGCGGCTGGTCAGCTGGCTCCCCAGCCGCCGTCGAGGGGGAGTGAGGTGCCGGTGATGTAGCTGCTGTGGTCGGCGCACAGCCACAGCGCGGCCGCGGCGACCTCCTCCGCCTCCAGCAGGCGCTTGATGGGTGAGCGGGTGAGCAGCACATCGGTCAGGACGTCTTCGGGGCTGATCCCGTGAGCGGTGGCCTGGTCGCGGATCTGGTTCTCGACCAGGGGGGTGCGGACGTAGCCGGGGTTGATGCAGTTACTGGTCACGCCGTGGGGGGCGCCCTCGATCGCGACCACCTTGCTCAGGCCCTCCAGCGCGTGTTTGGCGGCGACGTAGGCCGACTTGTAGGCGCTGGCCCGCAGTCCGTGGACGCTGGAGATGTTGATCACCCGTCCCCAGTCCTGCGCGTACATGTGGGGCAGGCTGCGGCGCATCAGCAGGAACGGGGCGGTCACCATGACCTGCTGGATGAGGGCGAACCGCTCCGGCGGGAACTCCGTCACCGGCGCCACGTGCTGCAGGCCGGCGTTGTTGACCAGGATGTCGACCTCGGCCGGCAGCGCGTCGATCGCGGCCGGGTCGGCCAGATCGGCGATGTGCGCCTCGCCGCCGATCCCGGCGGCGACCGCCTTGGCCGCCTCGGCGTCCCGGTCGACCACGTACACCGTGGCGCCCGCCGCCGCCAGCGCCACGGCGCACGCCTTGCCGATACCGCTGCCGCCGCCGGTGACCAGGGCGGTCCGGGACGTCAGGTCCACGCCGGCACCCGTGGACGCCGAGCGGACGGTGGGTGGACGGAATTCGCTTGTCATGGCCGGAAACAGTAGGGACACCGTCACGTCACACCTATGTATTCGACAGACACAATGAGACCTCGGTCTGTAGCGGGTACCACCACAGACCGAGGCGTCCGGTCGGGCAGGGCATGCGGCGGCCGCGGCGCAGGGCCGCGGCCGCCATGGGGTCACCCGTCGAGACGGCAGTCGGTGAGCAGGCTCGCCGGGGTGGCTCCTTCGGGCCGGACGACGGTGTGGCTCGCGGGCGGACGATGCCCGGTGGTGAGCCAGCTCTCCAGGGCGGTGAAGGCCGAGCGGTGGCAGGGCAGCAGGGGCCGGAGCCGGTCGGGGAAGCTGTCGACGAGGGAATCGGTGTGCGTGCCGTCCTCGATGCGGTAGTAGCGGTGCAGGTGGCCGCGGCCCGATGCACGGATCATGCGGGAGTAGGCGTCGGAGTTCTCACTGCTGGGCAGCAGGACGTCCAGCGTGCCGTGGACGGTGATCAGCGGCTTGCCGATGCGGCCGGTCAGCGCGACGCGTTGCACGGCCTTGTGGACCTCGGCCGGACGGGTGGCGTAGTCGTAGTCGGCGTCGCAGCCGGGGGTCTTGGGGGCGCAGTACGGTGTGCCGGCTTCCGTCGCACCGTCGAAGGAGGGGTCGAACTCCTCGCGGTAGATGCGCTGGGTCAGGTCCCAGTAGACCTGGTGGTGGAAGGGCCACAGGAACTCCGATCCGGCCGGGAAGCCCGCGCGGTGCAGTTCTTTGCGTGCCGGTTCGGCGCCGGGGCCGCCCGCCGCGTAGGCGGGGTAGTGGCGCAGGGTGGGCGGCAGGAAGGTGAACAGGTTGGGGCCCTTCGCGTGCCAGAGGGCGCCTTCCCAGTCGACGCCGCCGTCGTACAGCTCGGGGTGGTTCTCCAACTGCCACCGCACGAGGTAGCCGCCGTTGGACATCCCCGTGGCCAGGGTGCGCACGGGCGGCCGGTGGTACCGCTGGGCGACCACCGCGCGGGCGGCGCGGGTCAGCTGGGTGAGCCGGGTGTTCCATTCGGCGACGGCGTCACCGGGCCGGGAGCCGTCGCGGTGGAAGTTGACACCGGTGTTGCCCTTGTCGATGGCCGCGTAGGCGTAGCCGCGGGCGAGCACCCAGTCGGCGATGGCCCGGTCGTTGGCGTACTGCTCGCGGTTGCCGGGGGTACCGGCCACGATCAGCCCGCCGTTCCAGCGGTCGGGCAGCCGGATGACGAACTGCGAGTCGTGGTTCCAGCCGTGGTTGGTGTTGGTGGTCGAGGAGTCGGGGAAGTAGCCGTCGATCTGAATGCCCGGCACACCCTCGGGGACGGTGAGGTCCTTCGGGGTGAGGCCGGCCCAGTCGGCCGGGTCGGTGTGGCCGGATGCCACGGTTCCCGCCGTGGTCAGCTCGTTCAGACAGTCGGCCTGCTGATGGGCGGCACCCGGGACGCGGAGTTGGGACTGGTGGGCGCAGTGGCCGGCGGCGCGGTCGGGGGCCGGCCGGGCCGAGGCCGATGAGGGAAGCAGGGCTACGGCAGTGGCCAGGGCGAGAGCACCGAGTGCGGTGCGCCCCCTCCAGCTCGAACTGACGCCGATGGACAAAGCCATGGAGAGCCTCCAGTGGACGGCGGTGGATGGACGGGCTGGAGGCTAGGCGGCGCATCCGGCACGGGAACATGTGTGTGCCCGCCATGACGGCGGCTTCTCTCAGGTGGGCCGCCACCATGACGGGCACAGGGCCGTGGATGCTGCGGGGAGGCGTCCACGGCCATGACCGGCCCCGCGTCAGGTGCAGGTTCCGTCCGCGAGGGTGAAGCGGCCGGCGGGTGACTCCTTCAGGGTGTGGGTGACGAATATGTTGTACAGACCCATGTTCTGTTCCGAGCCCTTGGCGTAGACGTAGCCGCCGCTGGTCGTGGCGCGTCCTGCCTGGACGTGGGCGTAGTTGGTGGCGGTCCAGCAGGCGGTCACGCCGCCGGTGGTCCGCGCGGTGACCGTGCCGGAGAGCCGTCCCGGCTCGCCGTCGGCGTCACGGGCGGCGACCGCGTAGGTGTGGGAGGAGCCCGCGGTCAGGCCGGTGTCGGCGTAGGACGTGGCGTCCGCCGTGGTGAGCAGGGCACCGTCGCGGTGGACGAGGTAGCCGTCGGCGCCGTCGACGGGGTCCCAGCTCAGGCGGACGGTGGTGTCGGTGGCCTCGCTCACGGTCAGACCGGTCGGGGCGGGCAGCCTGTTGTCCTCGAAGGGTTCCGACAGGCCGAAGAACCGGGTGATCCAGTGGCTGGAGCAGATGGAGTCCTGGAAGTTGGCGGTGCCGGTGCTGCCGCACTGCTGAGCCCCGCTGCCGGGATCGACCGGTGTGGCGTGCCCGATGTCCGGGACGCGGTTCACCTCGACGGCCACCGAGTCGTCCGCGGCGGCGTACTCCTCGTGCCGGGTGGAGTTCGGGCCGATCACGGACGTGCGGGTCGGCTTCTGGGACAGGCCGTGCAGTGCGGTCCACTGGTCGCGCAGTTCGTCGGCGTTGCGGGGGACGACCTTGGTGTCCTTGTCACCGTGCCAGACGGCCATGCGGGGCCAGGGGCCGGACCACGAGGGATGGGCGTCGCGAACCCGCTGCGCCCACTGGGCCGGGGTCAGGTCGGTTCCGGGGCTCATGCACGTGCCGGCGGCTATGAGGTCGTCGGCGCAGCCGTGGGGCAGGCCCGCGACGACCGCGCCGGCCTGGAAGACGTCCGGGTACGTGGCGAGCATCGCCGACGTCATGGCGCCGCCGGCGGACAGGCCGGTGACGTAGGTCCGCCGGGCGTCCGCGCCGTGGGCGGAGACCGTGTGCGCGGCCATCTGCCGGATCGACGCGGCTTCGCCCTGGCCCCTGCGGTTGTCGGCGGGCTGGAACCAGTTGAAGCACTTGCCCATGTTGTTCGCGAAAGTGGTCTCGGCGAACACCACCAGGAACTTGTGCCGGTCGGCGAGTTCGGGCAGGCCGGAGTTGTCGGCGTACGTCTGGGCGTCCTGGCTGCAGCCGTGCAGCGCGAACACCACCGCCGGCCGGTCGGGCAGGGACGCGGGCCGGTAGACGTACATGTTCAACTGGCCCGGGTTGGCGCCGAAGCCGGTGACCTTGGTCAGGCCGACCGCGGCGTGGGCCGTGGGCGCCGGACCGACCAGGGCGGCGGCGAGGACGAAGACCACGACCGCCACGAGGCGGGACAGCGGTCCGCGCCGCCCACGCCCCGGCAGGCGCGGCGACGCGACCGGGGGCGGTACGGACGGGATACGGGACAGCGGGGCGGTGGTTCCCCGCAACGGCGACTGCATGGCGGCTCCCTCGGTGTCGTGGGGGGACACCGGGCGCTCTCCTGGCTTGATTCAGCCGAAGTGGCCCGGTGTCCGGCACCGTAGGGCGTGGCCGACGAGCCACGGTATGGCGGGGATCCCCACAGCCCGCTTGCCACGACAGGAACGCGCGGGGATTGTGCCGCCGGCATGGATCTGTTAGTCAGACACCGGCGGGCGCTTCCAGATGTGCGGGCACGAGCAGGTCGGCGCCTGTCGCGGTGCGCACGTCGTCGACGCCGACTCCGGGGGCGAGTTCGGCCAGCGAGAACCCGTCGGGGGTGATGTCGACGACGGCGAGATCGGTGATGACGCGCTGCACGACGCCCGTGCCGGTCAGCGGCAGATCGCACTTCGCGACGAGCTTGGGGCTGCCGTCCTTGGCGGTGTGCTCCATCAGCACGATGACCCGGCGGGCCCCGTGGACCAGGTCCATGGCACCGCCCATGCCCTTGACCATCTTTCCCGGGATCATCCAGTTCGCCAGATCCCCGGAGGACGCCACCTGCATCGCCCCCAGCACGGCGGTGTCGATGTGGCCGCCGCGGATCATGCCGAAGGACAGCGCGGAGTCGAAGAAGGACGCCCCGGGCAGCACCGTCACCGTCTCCTTGCCCGCGTTGATCAGGTCCGAGTCGATCTCTTCCTCGAGCGGGTACGGGCCGACGCCGAGGATGCCGTTCTCGGACTGCAGCACCACCTCGACGCCCGGCGGCAGGTGGTTCGGGATGAGAGTGGGCAGGCCGATGCCGAGGTTGACGTACGTGCCGTCCACCAGTTCGCGGGCGGCCCGGGCCGCCATCTGCTCGCGAGTGAGCGCCATGTCAGGCACCGCCTTCCTGCTCGGTACGCACACACCGTCGTTCGATCCGCCGCTCGGCGGCCGGATCGTCGGGAAAGACCCGGACCACCCGCTGTACGAACACCCCCGGCAAGTGCACCTCGTCCGGATCCAGTTCACCCGGCTCCACCAGGTGCTCGACCTCGGCGACGGTGACGCGACCGGCCATCGCGGCCAGCGGGTTGAAGTTGCGGGCCGAGGAGCGGAACACCAGGTTGCCGTGACGGTCCCCGACGGTGGCCCGCACCAGGGCGTAATCGGTCCTGATGCCCTCCTCCAGCAGGTACTCACGGCCGTCGAACGTCCGCTTCTCCTTCGGCGGCGACGCCACCGCGACCTGCCCGTCCGGGGCGTACCGCCAGGGCAGCCCGCCCTCCCCGATCTGCGTCCCGGCCCCGGCCGGCGTGTAGAACGCCGGGATGCCCGCCCCGCCGGCGCGCAGCCGTTCCGCCAGTGTCCCCTGCGGCACCAGCTCCACCTCCAGCTCGCCGCTCAGGTACTGGCGGGCGAACTCCTTGTTCTCACCCACGTACGAACTGGTCATGCGCGCGATCCGGCCGGCCCGCAGCAGGAGCCCCAGCCCCCAGTCGTCCACTCCGCAGTTGTTGGAGACGACCTCGAGACCACCCGCACCCTGCTCCAGCAGCGCGGCGATCAACGCACTCGGTATGCCGCACAGCCCGAACCCGCCGACAGCCAGCGACGCCCCCTCGGGGATGTCCGCCACCGCCTCGTCCATGCTGTCGACCGTCTTGTCCAGCCCCATACTGCCCCTCTCCGTCAAGGGGCGCGTACGCCCCGAACGGCCCAGGCGCGCACATCGTCCGACCTGCGCGCCATGGCCTTTCCCGCAACGCGACGACCTTAAGGACGCACGACAGCCGACCGGTATGGCTGCTTCCGACACCTTCCGGCGGAGCGGAGTGTGGCTCGCGACCAGGCCCGGCGGAAAGGCACCTGCCCGGGCTCACCGGCCTCACGGCCGGCCGCTGTAGCGCCTGCGACCACACCTGCGGCTTTCCGCTGTGCGATCCGGCCACAGCGACAAGGATCCGGCCGTTCGCCACTCGGGCCGTTCCGTCCCGTGCGCACGAGCCGGAAGCATTCCTGCCGCACGAGCCGGAGCTTCCCGGGCCTCCGTGGCTTGCGCTCCCTGCGGATCCCGAAGTCCGTCCCGCCCCTTGGGCCGGGGTGTTGCGACGACCACCGGATCCGAAGTGCCCCGGCGGGACTCCGTCGTCGCCCACGCTCTCGCACAACTCTCACCGACTGCGCGGACGCCTCCGGGCCCCGACTCTCCGACCTGGCACGATGCACCTGTCGTGGATCGACCGGACGCCCCTGGACGGCCGTTGCACCCTGTGCCACGTCGTGCCGAGCGAGGGGCCCGGAATCAGGACCGGGGCCTCCTCCGGCCCGTCTCAGCGGTATTGCAGGATGTTCGGTGGTGTCTGCCTCACGCTCTGCGCGTTCCCACCTCTCACGCTCGGGTCAGCACGGGTCCCGCCACACCCCCAGTTCCGGTTTCTTCCGCATGGACGACAGCCTCAGCTCTCGGGACTCGGCACAGAACTCTCCGGTCGGCTCCGCGTACTCCACGTGGAAGACCGCCTTGCCCGCCTCGATGAACGGAGTGAGCTCGGCGCACTCTCCGTACTGCGCGCACTCCTCGTTGACGGCGAAGTCGAAGTCGTCCACGAGGCGCGGGATCTGCGGCAGGTCGTTCTTGAGACCCACCGACAGACCGCGTTCGTGCGCGATGTCCGCGATCATGCGGTTGTAGCGGATCTGGTCGGCGGCGGTGAGCGGGAACCCGGTGTCGTGGTCGTAGCCCTCCACCAGGTCCGGCTCCACCGCGTCGAAGCCCTTGTCCCGGCACATGTCGAACCGCCGCTCCATGATCGGCTTCAGGACGGCGATCCGGCGGATGTCCAGCCAGCGCTCGCCCTGCCAGCCGTTGGGCCTGCCGAGGACGGAGCGCGGGAACGCGTCCCGGTCGGGCCGGAAGTCCTCCCAGGCGCCGACGTTGAGGTAGCAGATCACCTTGCGGCCGTCGCGGTGGAGGCGGGCCACGTCCGCGGCGGTGTTCTCGAAGCCGTCGATGTCGTAGACGGGCACCTCGGCCGACGGGTCCGCCCTGCCGTCGAGCTGCCACTGCCAGGCGAGCCCGGGGCGCGGGCGCCAGAGTGTCCGGTCAGGGGTGTGGGAGGGGCCGGGCGTGGCCGGTGAGGCACGGGGTGGCGGTGTGGTCCGGGCGTTCGTGTCCCTGGCGCCGTCCGGGCCGGAGCATCCGGTCAGGGCCGTGGTGGCCAGCGCGGCCAGCGCGGCCAGCACCGTCATCGCGGGCCGCGCGGGCCTTGCGGGCGCGTACGGCGAAGGATTCCTCCGGCTCATGTCCGTCCCTCGTCCTCGGTCACGGTCAGGGCAGGGGTCAACTCTGCCCATGGGTTGGGCAGTTCACCCGTCACGGGGCCGCAGATCCCCGCGCCCCGGTCCTGCGCGGTGCGTACGGCCAGGGGCACGAGCGCTTCGGGCACGCCGTAGACAAGGTGGCAGAGCCGTTCCGGTGGGGGCGGCTTCGCCCGGGCGGAGCGGCTGAACGCGGCGACGTAGGTGGACCAGTGGCCCTCGAAGGTGACGGTCAGGTCGGCGAGGCGGACGTAGCCGGGCGCCGGGTCCACGCCGGGGTTGAGCACGACGGTCCGCGCGCCGGTCCGGCGCAGGGACCGGACCAGCCTGCGGCAGCCCGGCAGGCCGTCCGGCCCTGCGGTCACCCGGTCCAGGAAGCAGCCGTCGACCGCGTACCACTCCCGGTGCCGGCGCGCGTCGGCGGTGACCGCGGACGGGTCCCGCGCGCCGTAGTCGGTGTCGACGTAGCCGAGCAGTCGGGCGCCCGCCGTCCGCAGCGCGTCCGCGACCGCCGTGAAGGCCTGGTCCGGGCCGCTCCCGGGGCCGTTCGCGGGGTTGAGCACGACCGCGTAGGTGCGGTCGGCGGCCGTGATGAGCCGGTGCCAGGCGCCCGGGTCCTCGGCCGGGTGGACGTACAGGGGGATCAGCAGGCTCACGGCGCGCGGTCGCCTTCCGTGCCGGTGGCGTCCCTACCGGGGGCGTCCGTGTCACCGGTGCCCGCGCCGCCGTCCGCCCACAGCGCGGCCAGTGACTCCTCGAGGGTGTACGAGGGGCGCCAGCCGAGTGCCTCGCCCGCCGCCGTGATGTCGGAGCACTGCCACGACACCGCCGCCGAGCGGGCCGAGCCTCCCGCGGCCCCCGTGTCCTCCTCGATCCGCCCCCCGAAACCGGACCGGCGGGCCAGCATCTGCACCAGGTCGCGCACGCGGACCGCCTCGCCGCCGCCGATGTTGAGGACGGCCGGGAGCGGCCCGGCCGCCGTGACGGCGAGCACCGCCGCGCGCGCGACGTCGCGTACGTCGACGAAGTCGCGGTACGCGGACAGGTCACCGAGCCGCAGCATCGTCCCTGTCCCTGTCCCTGTTCCTGTCCCCGTCGCCGTCGCCGCGCCGGCCTCGCGCAGCAGGGCGGCGACCCGGCCGGGCAGGCCGGTGGGCGGCGCACCCGGTCCCACCGGATTGCCCACGCGCAGCACCACCGCGTCCAGGCCGGAGGCCGTCACCGCCGCCGTGCCCGCGAGTTTGGTCGCGCCGTACGGTCCGAGCGGGCGGGTCGCCGCCGTCTCCGTCACCTTGGTGCCGGGTTCCCCGGGGCCGTACTCGGCGGCCGACCCCAGATGCACCAGACGTGCCCGGGGTGCGGCCTGCCGCAGTGCGGCGCACAGGGCGGCGGGGCCGCGGGCGTTGACCTCGGCCAGGGTGACCGCGTCCCCGCCGGTCGCGCCCGCGCAGTTGATCACGGCGTCCGGCGCCGCCTCCGCCAGGGTCGTGGCCAACCGGTCCGGGGAGTCGGCGGCCAGGTCGACGCGCAGATCCGCGCCGGCCCCCGTGGACGAGCGGCCGGCCTCGGGCAGGTGGGTGTCCGGCAGGCCGCGCAGGTGTGCGACGACATGACGGCCCAGGTAACCGGTGCGGCCCAGGACGAGAATGCGCATGGGTGCTCAGGCTCCCTTGAGCAGCATGGACTTGCGGGTGGTGAACTCCGCGTTGGCCCGGTCGTAGTCGTCCGGACGTCCGATGTCCAGCCAGTATCCGTCGAACTCGTAGGCGTGCGGCGGACGCCGGGCGGTGAGGAGGTCCAGGACGAGTTCGTCGAAGCCCAGCGGGAGGCCGGGTGTGTAGTCCTCGAGCGTCGAGCGGGAGAGCCCGTAGACACCCATGGAGACGCGGTAGTCCATGCTGGGTTTCTCGGTGAAGGCGACGACCCTGCTGTCCTGTGTGGTCAGCACGCCGAAGTCGATGTGGACCTTGCGGGCGTAGGTCGCGATGGTCAGCGGGGCACCGGACTCCCGGTGCCGGTTCAGGACGTCGGCGTAGTCGAGGTCGGTCAGGACGTCGCCGTTCATCACCAGGAAGGTCTCGGGCAGCCGCTCACGCAGCGTGAGCAGGGGGCCCATGGTGCCCAGGGGGTTCTCCTCGGTGGCGTAGTCGATGTCCATGCCCCACTGGGAGCCGTCGCCGACGTAGGCACGGATGATCTCGCCGAGGTGGCCGATGGCGATGGTGCAGTGGGTGAAGCCGGACGTGGCGAGCTGGCGCAGCACGATCTCCAGGATGGCGTGCTGGTCGCCGATGGGGACGAGCGGCTTGGGAAGGGCTGTGGTGTAGGGCCGCAGCCGGACGCCCTTGCCTCCTGCCAGTATCACTGCGTGCATGGGGCTTCTCCTTCGGATCCTTCGTGTTCCCCGGGGACGTGCCGGACGCGGATCGGGTGGTGCGGGTCAAAGGGGGCGGGTCAGATGTTGTAGATGCCGGCCTTGTAGCGGGCCAGGTTGGCCGGGTCGCGGAAGAACTCCACGGTCCGGGCGAGTCCTTGCTCCAGCGTGCGGGCGGGTTTCCAGCCGGTGGCGGCGGCGAGCCGGGTGGCGTCGGCGACCAGCCGCATCACCTCGGAGTTGGCGGGCCGCAGCCGGGTGGCGTCCTCCCGCACGTCGAGGGCGGTCTCCATGACCTCGCCGATCAGCGCGACGAGGTCGCCGACCGAGATCTCCCCGCCGGTACCGGCGTTGAAGGTGCGGCCCACGACCTGCTCGGCGGGTGCGGTGCCGACGGCGAGGAAGGCCTGCGCCGTGTCCTCGACGTAGGTGAAGTCCCGCGTGGGACGCAGGTCGCCGAGGGTGATGGTGCGCTCCCCCGCCGCGACCTGGCCGATGACGGTGGGGATCACCGCGCGCATCGACTGGCGCGGCCCGAAGGTGTTGAACGGCCGCAGGGTCACCACCGGGGTGTCGAAGCTCGCGTGGTAGCTGTCGGCCAGCCGGTCCCCGCCCGCCTTCGAAGCGGCGTACGGGGACTGGGTGTTGATGGGGTGGTCCTCGGTGATCGGCACGGTTCGCGCGGTGCCGTAGGTCTCGCTCGTGGAGGTGTGCACCAGTCTCGGCGTGCTCAACTGGCGTACCGCTTCGAGCACGTTGAGGGTGCCGGTGACG
Organism: Streptomyces hirsutus; assembly: GCF_001418415.1. Lineage (GTDB taxonomy): Bacteria > Actinomycetota > Actinomycetes > Streptomycetales > Streptomycetaceae > Streptomyces > Streptomyces hirsutus. The sequence goes on along the minus strand of NZ_LIQT01000318.1, from coordinate 7,202 downwards.
TTGGTGTCCACGTAGCTGTGCGGCGCCCGGTAGGAGTACGGGATCGCGATGAGCGCGGCCAGGTGGTAGGCGCAGTCGGCCCCGTCGAGCAGGCCCCGGACCGATCCGGGGTCCCGGACGTCGCCGAGGACGATCTCCACCTGGTCCAGGACGTCCGGGGACAGGGTCTCCAGCCATCCGTAGGAGGAGAAGGAGTTGTACTGGGCCATGGCCCGGACGCGGTGCCCCGAGGCGACGAGCGCTTCGGTGAGGTGTGAGCCGATGAAGCCTTCGGCCCCGGTGACGGCGGCGAGCGGTGCGGAGGTCAACTCGGGTGTCCTTCCGGTTGCTTGAACGGGTGGTGTGCGGCGGTGCCGAGTGGTGCGCGGTGCCGGGTCGTGGGGCGGGGCGGTGCCCGTCCGTCCGGTGGCACCGGGGTGCGGGTGATACGCGAGGGCGGTCAGGCGTGCACCGACGGCCGGCCGAGCAGCCTCAGTACGCACACCGACAGGCACAGGGCCGCGGCGCCGCAGCACAGCGGCAGGACGGCCGGCCCCGGTGGCAGGCGCAGCAGGGTGACCAGGGCGGCGCAGCCCGCGGCGGTCAGGCAGATCAGGGCGGAGGGCCAGGCGACGCCGAACGCCTGGAGCAGCAGGGCCGTCCACAGCGTCGCCGCGAGGAACAGCAGCGCGGCCGGGTCGGCTCCGGTGAGGAGTGCCGCGGGCGCCAACGGCAGGAGATAGGCGAGCAGGCAGAGACCGAGGAGGCCGGCCGACCTCAGGAGGAAGGCGGTGGGCGTCGCGGTCGCCCGCAGTGCCGCGACCGACCAGCCGCGGTAGCGGTAGAGCAGCCACTCGGCCGGTCCCATGCTCACGGTCAGCACGATCACGGCGTACGGATGCTGTCGGCCCTCCAGCAGGACCAGTGACGCCGCGGCGAGGCCGAACAGTCCGTAGGGCAGGGAGACCGGCAGCGGTGGTCGGCGCGCGCCGGGGGCGGGCGGGGTGCCGAGCGCGCCCCGCAGCGACCAGCCGGCGGCGGCGAGCGTGGCCGCCAGCGCCAGCAGGGGCAGACCGAGCCTCGGCACGGGGCCGGGCTCCCACCACGGCAGCGGCACGGCGCCGGCGATCAGCGGTGTCAGGGCTGCCAGCAGCAGCCTTTCCCGGGCGAGGACCAGCAGCACCGAGGCGGCGGCCAGGTACAGCGACTGTGCGGCGGCGGCCAGGGTGACCGGTCCGCCGCCGGCCACCACGGCCGCGGTCGCTGTGGCCAGGGCCGCGCCGAGGGCGGCCCCGGTCAGGAGGGTGCGGCCCGCTTCGTGGCGCCCCGTCGCCAGACGCAGGTGGGCGCGGTGCCCCAGTGCCTGGCCCCAGGCCCAGGAGACGACACCGGCCGCGATGAGGGCGGGCGCGTACCGTGCCGCCTGCCCCAGCGGTGCGGCGAGCAGGTAGGCGAGGCCCGGCAGGGCGAACAGCACGCCGCGCAGCAGGCAGCGCACGGTGTCGGGGCGCCAGGGGTCGGGGGCGGCCGCGAGCTCGGGGAACGTCCTGGGAACGCGCTCGTACAGCGCGGAAGCCAGGGAGAACAGGTTCGGATGGCCGTACCGCTGCCGGACGGCGTCCGCGGACAGTCCTTCCGCCTCCAGCAGCGCGGCCACCTCGTAGGGGTGGACGGCGGGGCCGATGCGGTCGGCCAGGCCGGCGGCCAGCCGGTCCACCTCATCCTGGTGCACGGCGGGCCGCGGTAATCGCACGACGAGGGTGGGGTCGTCGGCCGGAAGGGCCCGCGGCAGCCGGAGGGCGGTGGCCGGCCGGAGGGCGAGGGTGTCCTGTTCGGCTCCGCCCGGCTCCAGTGCCATGGGGCCGCTCATATGGCCACCCTCCTTGTCGCCATGGGTGACGGAACCCGTGCGCGCTCGTCCGGGGACGGTGCGGCGAGGCCGGCCGGACGCGGTGCGTACGTCCCCGTGCCGTCCCGTGTGCCCGCCTCGGCCGGCGGCCGCCGGGTGCCGGACAGCTCCTGGTAGATGGCGCGGAAGGTGTCGACGGTCCGGCGCAGGGTGAACTGCTCGATCACCCGGAGCCGGGCCGCCTCCCCCATGGCCGCGCGCCGCGCGGGATCGCCGAGCAGTTCCAGCGCGGCGGCGGCCATCGCGGCCGGGTCCCGCGGCGGTACGACGAGCCCCGTGTCCCCCACGGCCTCGCGGACTCCGCCGACATCGGTGGACACCGTCGCCCGCCCGCAGGACATGGCTTCGATCAGGGTGAAGGGGAAGCCCTCGCTGATGCTGGAGAGCATCACGACGTTGCCGGCGGCGTACGCGTCCTTGATGTCGTCGACGCGGCCCTCGAAGGTGACGGCGTCCCCGTGACCGAGTTCGGCGGCGAGGGCCCCGCACCGTTCCCGGTAGGCCTCCCCGCCCCGGGGTGTCCCGCCGAACAGCCGTAGCCGGGCGTCGGGACGTTCCGCCCTGACCAGGGCGAGGGCCCGGACGAGGGTTTCCAGGTCCTTGATCGGGTCGACGCGGCCGGCCCAGCTGAGGGTCGGCACGTCCGGTTCGGGTCCGGCCGGCGGGAAGGCGTCCGGGTCCACCCCGTTGTAGACCGTGCGGATCGACGCCGGGTCGGCCCCGCCCTCCTCCTCCCACAGCCGGTTGTAGCGGTTGCCCGGCGTGATCAGGGCGGCCCTGCGGTAGCTCTCCTCGGCCAGCAGCCGGAAGAAGCCCAGGACGAGCGCCTTGACCGGCCAGCGGTAGGGACCGGTGCGGTAGCCGAGGTAACGCTCGCGGAGGTAGACGCCGTGCTCGGTGAGGAGCAGGGGGACACCGTGCCGTTCCAGGGCGGCCAGTCCGGGCAGGACGGCGACCCCACCGCTGACCGCGTGGGCGACCCCGTCCTTCGGCAGGGGCGCGGCCAGCGGGCGCAGGGCGTGCTCGAGCAGTCCGGTGGCGGTGACCGCGTCGTGCAGCGTGGGGCGGGCCTCACGCACGACCAGGCCCCGGCGGTTCCACACGGCGGTCAGCACGGAGATCGCCCGGTCGCCGCGCAGGAACGGGCCGAGTGTTCCGTCGGCGGCGGCCCGCGCCATGGTGTACAGGGCCGGGGCGAATCCGCTCTCCGCGCACGGGTCGAGCAGCGCCGTCAGGAACTGCTCGTAGGCACCGGTCAGGACTTCGCGCGGACGCCGCCCGGGCGGGCGGCCCTCGGGCGGGGTTCCCCACATCGGGACGGTCAGGACGTCGGAGACGTGCGCGGGCAGGTCCCACACGACGGGTTCGCGGCCGGTGCCGGTGACGGCGAGGACGTCGAAGTCGATGTCGGGCATGCCGCGGACGAGTTGGTCGCACCAGACGCTCACACCGCCGTGACTGTGCGGATAGGTGCCTTCGGTGAGCAGGGTGACGCGCGTCGAGCTGGGGCGTCGCGCGCCGTGGTGAACGTGCATCGGTGGGCTCCACGGCCGGGTGTGGGGTGCGGGGAGGGTCGTGCGGGTCCCGGTCCCGGCCCCCGCTCACGCGTCGGGGGCCGGGCTCCCGGGTCGTGCGCCGTTCAGCTCCGCACGGTGTACGGGACGGGGTCGCTCACGCCGGCGGGGACCCGGGTGTCCGGGGCCGGCTCGGTGGCGGGAGCCGTCCCGGCCGGGGCGTTCGTGTCCGGCGCCCTTGTCCCCGGGGCCGTCGTGTCCGGGGCCCGTCCGTCGTCGGTGGTGGCGGTCCCGGCGCCGGCGCCGGTCGTGGCGGACTCCGGCAGGGCGAAGGCCAGGGCCCGGCCCTCCTTCGGCGTCCAGCCGGACGCCCGGCCCGCGTACGCCTCGCCGAACGCGTCGCCCGCGAGGGTGGTTCCGGTGGGCACGGTGACGGTGACGTTCGTGCCGTCCGGCGCCTCGACGGTCACCGTGCCGCCGGTGCGGTAGGCGGTGACCCGGCCGTCCCTCAGGGCGTCGGCCCAGGCGGCGCGGCGCTGGAGTTCGGCGCCGATGTCCTTCATCCGCAGGTTCACCACAGGGGTGTTGTCGGCGAACAGGGCCTCGTAGCCGTCGAGTACGCCGTCCAGGACCGGGTAGGCGATGCGGTCCTCGGCCAGGTTGGACTGGTGGATGAAGTGCGGCTTGGGATCGTTGGCGAGGACGTGGCCGAGCGCGATCCGGGTCTCGAGGGGGACGATGTGCTCGGTGTACCCCGTCGCGGTGTCCAGCGGAGCCGGCAGGCACGTCGTGGTGGCCGGGTTGTCCTCGCAGATCCCGCTTCCGCCCTGGGCGCGGCTGGTGTAGATCCAGTTGTACTCGTCGACCTGCTCGGCTGCCCTCCCGGCGTTGTAGAAGACGTTCATCGGGTAACGGGACACGGTCGTGGCCGGGCCGACCCGACGTTGCACGGGGTCACGGGAGTTGTCCGAGGCGAGCCAGGTGATGCCGTTGTCGGCGACGGCGAGGGCCAGGTTCGGGTTGTCGTCGGGCTGCTGCGGCAGCACCTTGAGTCCGGAGTGCTCGCCGGTCACCAGCTCGTCGTCGTGCAGCGGCAGTCCGGCGGTCCTTCCCCAGACGCGGTTGGTGGCGATCTCGTCGGAGACGGCGGTGCGGCCGACCCACTTGGTGCTGCCGTCGGCGTTGGTGGCACACCGCCAGGGGACCACCGTGGTGTCCTGTTCGCAGCCGAGGAAGGCATGCGTGTAGGTGTGGTTGATCCAGCGGAACCGGTCGCGCTCGGCGATCAGCCTGTCCGCCAGGGCGTCGGTTCCGCCGTTGTCCTCGCGGTGATCGACGCTCCCGGCGCCGTTGTAGGCGAGGTCGAGGGTGAAATCCTGGTCGCTCTGCCAGGAAGTGGCGTGGTCGACGTCGGCGGGGAGCATGCGGATCGGGTCGGGCGTGCCCTCGCCCTCGGGGCAGTCGACGTCGCCGGGGGTGCAGTTCAGCTCCGTGTCCCAGCGGTCGTCGGCGGCGAGGACGTCGTCGACGTGTACGGCGAAGTAGTTCCTGGAGGCGCCCAGGTGCACGCCGCCGGTCATCCAGTCCACGATGCCGCGGGCCAGCAGTCTGAACTGCTGCTGGTACTGGTTGTAGACGAACGTGACGACGAGTTCCCGCCGCCCGTCGTGCCGGTACTCCCCCACCAGCGAGCCCCGCCCGGTCCGGCCCGGGATCGCGGCCTCGACGTACGGGGTGAAGTCCGCGCCGGCCACGGGGGTCGAAAGGTAGGCGTAACTCTCGCCCACGGTGGGCGCGTTGTCCTCGAAGGGGACCTGGCCGTCCAGGTAGCCGAAGGGGCCCTCCCGGCCCGCGGCGGTCACCTCGGCCCGCACCCCGTCGATACTGCCGGCGTAGCCGCCGTCGACCGGGTACCGCAGGCCCGCCTCCGGACGCGCGTAGGTGTAGGCGTCGACCTGCGGGATGTCGTAGGTCCGCTCGTAGGCGGCGAGCGCCGTCATCTCGGGCGAGTTCACCGGGAACGGGTTGTCGTTGGGCAGGACCACCGCCTGGTACTTGGCCCGGGACCGCCCGTCCACGGTGTCGGCGAGGAAGCCGGCGTCGAGGGCGGGGCGGTCGGACCGGGTGAGGTCCACTTCGGTGTACGGCGTGCCGGCGGCCTCGAGTTCGGCCGCGATCGCGTCCACGGCCGGGCCTCCGTCGCTGACGACCAGGACGCGCAGGTCGACGCGGGGTAAGTCGTCGGCGGCGTGTGCGGCCGCGCTCGGCGGACCGAGGGCGGCGATGAGTGCGCCCACCGTGAGCACGGCGGTGCGTGTGATCCGCTTCATGCGGTGCAGTCCCCTCCCACGGGCAGGGGTGGACACCGCTCCGCCGGAGCCGACGCACCCCCCGCGCGACGCCGGCGTCCCCCTCAGAAGCCAGTCGTCGACGCATCCGTCGCCTCACATAGTGATGCCTTTGTGTGTTTTTTATGGGTGAGTTGCGAAACCTGACGGAAAAGCGCGGGCGACCATCAAGGCACCAACGGTCCACGAGCGACCGGTGCGGCGCCTCGGGACACGGGAGGCCGCAGGGGGCCCGTGGAACACCGGAGCAGGTCGGAGACGTGAGCGGACCCCCGGCGGGCCGGGGGCCCACCGGTGCGACCGCCGGAGGTCCGGACCTCTTGGCCGGTGCCCCGCCGAACCGGATTCGGTCAACGGCGTCGGGACCGGCAGACCGTCAGAAGCCTGGCGGACCCGTCAGGCTCGTCAGGCCCGTCAGGCGCAGAGCACCCGGGTCTCGGGCGTGTGCACCGGACCGCCGCCGGCGTTCTGGGTGTCGCTGAACTCGGCGTAGTAGTACGAGTAGAAGCCGATGTTGCCGTTGCAGCCGGAGTCGGGTGCGACCTGCAGGGTCAGCGTGACGGTCCGGCTCTGCCCGGGCGGGACGGTGGTGCCGTAGTTGGCGCCGAGGTCCGCGGGCCCGGTCCCCGCGCAGGGGGTGCTGCCGGCCGCGGTGACCAGGGCGCAGCCGGTGAAGCCGTACTTCAGGTCGGGGCGCTGGGTGGTGAGCCACGTGGGGTCGATCGTCTGGTACACGAACCAGATGTCGTACGTCCTGTTGTTGGTGAGGGTCATCGACAGCTGGACCGTGCCGCCGGGCGTGGTGGTGGCGGTGTCGGTGGTGAACGTCAGCTCGGCGGGCGCGGGGTCGGCCGCGGTGGCCTGGGGGGCCATGCCGAACAGGGCGAGGACGAAGGCGAGAACGGTGGCGGGACCGAGGCGTCTCAGTGGTGATCTCATGACCCGGGAGGCTAAGCAGGGGCCCCGGCGACCGTCTCCCCCGCGCGCGGCCTCCCGCCCGCCCACCGACCGAAAGCGCACCTGCCGTGAAGGAGTTGTGCGCACCTCGTGACGCCCGCCGTCCGGTGGCGTCGTCGCACTCCACGGGCGGTCCCGGTGGGGCGACCGGGGGCGACGGGCGGTACGGAGCGGCCGCACTGCCGCGCCCGGGGGCATTGGCGCGTACCGCTCGGGTGACAGCACGACGGCGTACGGTGACGGCCGGTGGTGACCGGCGTGGGCGTCCTCGTTCCGCCGACCGCGGCCGGCCGGCCCGACGGCCGCCTGCGGACCCGCCCCGGGCACCCGGCGCGTCACGGAGTGTCCGGGCTGTCCAGGCCGGTGAGGGCTCCGACGGGGTCCGGGTCGGGGGTGCCGCGGGGCCACCAGTCGTCGTGGCCGGGCTCGGACTCGTACGCGTACCAGAGGTGGTCGCGGCCGAGGCGGAGCTGGAGGTGCCCCCGGGGGTGGGTG
>NZ_LIQT01000317.1:450-37259 GCF_001418415.1 Streptomyces hirsutus | reverse complement strand
TCCGGGACAGATGCCTCCGGGGCAGATGCCGGGTCAGCAGGCCTCTTACGGGGCACCGCAGGGCGCGCCGCAGAGTCCGGGTGTGCTCGGCGCGCTCCAGATGTTCAAGGAGACGCCCACCGGGCAGCGCTGGACCCAGCAGAACCCGAAGCTGGTCCGCGCCGACCTGGGCATGGGCGGACAGCCGGTGCTGGCCCGTCAGGGCAGCATGGTGCTCTACCAGGGCAAGGTCGACTTCAGTTACAAGGGCGCCGGGTTCAGCGGCCGGATCGTCGGCAACGCGACCGGCCAGGAGATGCAGCTGATGCGCTGCACGGGCCAGGGCCAGGTGTTCTTCGCCGAGAACGCCACGATGCTGCACCCGATCGAGCTCCAGGGAGACGCCGTGTGTGTCTCCGCCGAGAGCGTTCTCGCCTTCGACGAGAGCCTCCAGTACGAGGTCCGCCGGATCGAGGGACACGGCATCCCCGGCGGCGCGCTGTTCACGATGCAGTTCCAGGGGACCGGCACCATCGTCGTCAAGACGCACGGGGTGCCCGTGGTCCTGCCGGTGACACCCACCACGTTCGCCGACGCCAACGCCGTGGTCGCCTGGTCGGCCGCCTCCCAGGTGATCGTCTCCAGCCAGGTGCGGATGCGCCGCAACTCCTACCCCGGCGACACCGGGGAGAGCGTCAACCTCCAGTTCCGGGGCGCGCCCGGCAACTTCATCGTCGTCCAGCCGTACGAGATCTGAGGGAGCCCGTCATGAACCAGCCACTCGCGGGCTACGCCCCCGCACCGGTCACCGCGCGCATGGAGAACCACGGCGATCACATGCTCAAGGTCGCCCTGCAGACCGGGAACGACCTCCTCGCGCGCGTCGGGTCGATGATCGCCTACGAAGGATTCATCCAGTACGAGCCCAACCCGTCGGCCGTGCGCCAGATCGCCCGGGACTGGGCCACCGGGGAGGGCACCCCGCTGATGAAGTGCTCCGGCGACGGACTGCTCTACCTCGCCGACTACGGGGCGAACGTCGTCGTGCTCAACCTCAACGGCGACGGCATCTCCGTCAACGCCACCAACCTGCTCGCCTTCGACGCCGGCCTGACCTGGGGCGTGGAGCGGGTGAAGGGCCTGGCGAAGTTCGCCGGTCAGGGCCTGTGGAACACCAAGATCTCCGGGCAGGGCTGGGTCGCGCTGACCTCCCGGGGCAAGCCGATCGTCGTCGACTGCGGCGGCGGTGACGACGAGACGTACGTCGACCCGGACGCACTGGTCGCCTGGTCCCCGAACCTCAAGGTGAAGGGCAAGCGCAGCTTCCGGGCGCAGTCTCTGATCGGCCGCGGCAGCGGCGAGGCCTACCAGATGGCGTTCTCCGGTCAGGGCATCGTCGTCGTCCAGCCCAGTGAGGACAGCACCGACCGTCTCCGGGTCCGGGGCTGAGGGGGAGCAACCACACCATGCAGAGCCCGCTTTTCGCCTTCAACGACCAGCAGACCCAGGAACGCTGGAGCCTGCAGAACAAGCAGATGCTCCGGGTCGCTCTGGGAGGGCACGACGACATCCTCGCCCGCAAGGGCAGCATGATCGCCTACCAGGGACTCGTCGAGTTCGACGCGGAGTACCAGAGCCGCGGCCAGGCACGCAGCCGTTCGCGCACCGGCGAGGGACTGGACCTGATGCGCTGCCACGGACAGGGCACGGTCTACCTCGCCAACCTCGCCCAGCACATCCATGTCATGGACGTGGACCATGAGGGACTGACCGTCGACAGCAGCTACGTGCTCGCCATGGACTCCTCGCTGCATCACGAGGTCATCGCCGTCGACAGCCTGTACGGCATCTCCGGCTCCGGAAAGTACCAGCTCAACATCACCGGTCAGGGCAAGGTCGCCCTGATGACCTCGGGGATGCCGTTGCTGATGCAGGTCACGCCGGACAAGTACGTCAACTGCGACGCCGACGCGATCGTCGCCTGGTCCACGGGGCTGCGCGTGCAGCTGCAGGCCCAGACGCACTCCTCCGGGGTGTGGCGGCGCCGCGGCAACACCGGCGAGGGCTGGGAGCTCAGCTTCATGGGCAGCGGTTTCGCACTCGTTCAGCCCAGCGAGCTGCTGCCGCCGCAGAACGCCCAGATCGGTTCCGGCGTCGCCGCGCAGTACGGCATGGGACAGCAGGGCGCCCGCGGACAGAACCAGGGCAACGTCTGGAGCTGAGCGGCGTCCGGAAGACACGACGGGTGAGGGGCGACCGCCGAGCGGTCGCCCCTCACCCGTATCCGCAAAGCGGCCCGGGTACCGGGCTGCTTCCCGCTATCCGTGGAACAGCCGGGTGCCGGCCGGCCACTCCCGCAGATCAGGTGCCCAGCCGTGTCAGGGTCGCCTCCAGCAGACGGACGACCGAGGCGTCCGCCACCCCCGCCACCTCGTCGTACGGGAACCAGCGCAGGTCGAGCGACTCGTCGCTGATAGCGTGCACGGCATCGGGAGCGGCCACGGCCGCGTACTGGACGTCGAAGTGCCAGTGACAGGGTGCCGGGATCGCATGCCGGTCCAGGCGCACCGGCCCGCCCGCCAGGAGGGTCAGCCCCGCGATGCCCGACTCCTCGGTGGCCTCCCGCAGAGCCGCCGCCGCCAGCGACGGGTCGCCCGGCTCGCAGTGCCCGCCCATCTGCAGCCACATCCGCAGCTTCCGGTGCAGGGTCAGCAGCACCCGGCCGCGTCCGGGGTCGACCACCAGGGCGCTGGCGGTGAGATGGCCCGCGTGGCAGGCCTTCCCCATGCCGTCCGGATGCGCGGCGAGGTGGTCCAGGTAGGCCTGGCGCAGCTCCGGCTGGTCCTCGTACCCCTTGAGTACGAGAACCGCGTCGTCGTACAGACTCACTCGGCGCCGTCACCCTTGCGGTCGTCGCCCTCGCCGCCGTCGTTCCTTCCCTCGCCGCTGTCCCCGGTGGCGTCCTCGTCCTTGCCCCGCTTGCCGAGGTCGTGCTTGCCCGCCGCCTCGCCGAGCATCTTGTCCAGCTCGGAGAAGTCGATCTGCTCGCGGTGCACGAAGCCGTCCGGGTCGTCCAGGTCGGTGGCCGTCGGCAGCATGTCCGGGTGGGCCCACAGGGCGTCCCGCCCGTCGACACCGCGCGCGTCCGTGAGCGAGGCCCACAGCCGCGAGGCGTCCCGCAGCCGGCGCGGGCGCAGCTCCAGGCCGATCAGCGTGGCGAACGTCTGCTCCGCGGGGCCGCCCGAGGCGCGGCGGCGGCGCAGCGTCTCGCGCAGCGCGTCCGCCGACGACAGGCGGGGCTTCGCCGCCGCGTGCACCACGGCGTCCACCCAGCCCTCGACGAGAGCCAGTGCCGTCTCGAGACGAGCCAGTGCCGTCTTCTGCTCCGGAGTGTCCTCCGGCTGGAACATGCCCTGCTGAAGAGCTTCCTGGAGCTGCTCCGGGTTCTGCGGATCGAACTGGCCGACCACGTCCTCCAGCTTGGCGGTGTCGACCTTGATCCCGCGCGCATAGCCGTCGACGGCACCGAACAGGTGCGAGCGCAGCCACGGCACATGCGCGAACAGGCGCTGATGGGCGGCCTCACGCAGGGCGAGGTACAGCCGCACCTCTTCCTGCGGGACGCCCAGGTCCTTGCCGAACGCCGCGATGTTCACCGGCAGCAGCGCGGCCTTGCCCACCGGCCCGAGCGGCAGGCCGATGTCGGTGGAGCCGACGACCTCACCGGCCAGCACGCCGACCGCCTGCCCGATCTGCGTACCGAACATGGCGCCGCCCATCGAGCGCATCATGCCGATCAGCGGGCCCGCCATGGCCTGCATCTCCTCCGGCAGCACGTCGCCCATGGCGATGCCGACGCGCTCGGCGACCGGGTCCACGAGCTCCTTCCACGCCGGCAGCGTCGCCTCGACCCACTCCGCGCGGCTCCAGGCCACCGAGGAGGCCGCACCGGACGGCAGCGAGGTGGCGTCGTCCAGCCACAGGTCGGCCAGCCGGACGGCCTCGTCGACGGCCCTGCGCTCGGCGGGGCCGACGCTCGCGTCCTTCGTGCCGTCGGCGGTGCCCTGGGACACCGTCTGGCGGGCGATCTGCTTGGCCATGTCCCAGTTCACCGGGCCGCCCTCGTAGGAGAGCATCTGGCCGAGCTGCTGGAACGCGGCGCCCAGGTCGTTGGGGTTCAGGGAACCGAACATCGCGGCGAACGGATTGTCCGCGCCGGGAGCGCCGAAGCCGCCGGCTCCGGACATGCCGAAACCGAACGGGTTGGCCGGGTCCTGACCACCACCGCTCTGCTGGTCCTTCTTCTTGCCCTCGTCGCCGTCGTCCGGCTCCTCCGGCGGAAGGCCGAATCCGAATGGGGTGTCACTCACGGGATTCCTCGGCTGATAGGGCCACCGGTTCTTTCCGGCGGCACGGCTGCCCGACAACACCACCCAGCGTAGACACCTGAGGCGGTTCGAGCCTCGATGCTTCGCCGACAGAAGGCCTGCGGCAGGATGGATGCCACCTGGTACACATGCTTCGCATGCGCTCGTACTGAAGACAACCGCTGGAGACGCCCGGTGAGTTCCCCAGATCCACAGGTTCGCGCAGCGCGAAACCGGTCAACCCGCTCCTCGCCCGCGCGGGGGCCCGTCGTCGCGGTCACCGGCGCCGCCTCCGGGGTCGGTGCGCTGCTCACCGAGCGGCTCGCCGCCTCGGAGGAGATCAGGCAGGTCATCGCCATCGACGAGCGCCGCGGCGACTGCGCCGAGGCACAGTGGCACATTCTGGACGTACGGGATCCGGCCATCGCGGAACGACTGCGCGGAGCGGACGTCGTGGTGCATCTGGCGCTCGACCTCGACCTGGAGAGCGACGCCGCCGCCCGGACGGCCTACAACGTCCGCGGGACGCAGACCGTACTGACCGCCGCCGCGGCGGCCGGAGTGCACCGGGTCGTGCTGTGCACCTCGACGATGGTCTACGGAGCGCTCCCGGACAACGAGCTGCCGCTGTCCGAGGACGCGGAGCTGCGGGCCACCGCCGAGGCCACCGGCGTGGGCGACCTCCTGGAGATCGAGCGGCTCGCGCGCAGGGCACCCCGCGCGCACCCCGGGCTCAACGTCACGGTCGTACGGCCCGCTGTGCTCGTCGGCGGCACCGACACCGCGCTGACCAGGTACTTCGAGTCGCCCAGGCTGCTCGTGGTGGCCGGATCGCGGCCCGCGTGGCAGTTCTGCCACGTCGACGATCTGTGCAGCGCCCTGGAGTACGCCGTCCGGGAAGAAGTCGAGGGGGAGCTGGCCGTCGGGTGCGACGGATGGCTGGAGCAGGAGGAGGTCGAGGAGCTCAGCGGGATCCGGCGGATGGAGCTGCCGTCGGCGGTCGCGCTGGGTGCGGCGGCCCGGCTGCACCGGATCGGACTCACCCCGTCCCCGGCCGGTGACCTGGCGTACACGATGCACCCCTGGGTGGTCAGCGGGAGCCGGCTGCACGACGCCGGGTGGCGGCCCGCCTACACCAACGAGCAGGTGCTGGCCGAGCTCCTGGAGGAGGTCGCCGGCCGACACACGGTCGTCGGGCGGCGGCTCGGACGCAAGGACGCGACGGCGGCGGGCGCCGCGGGAGCGACCGTGGCCCTGCTGGGCGCGGCCGCGGTGGTGCGGCGGGCGCGGAAGGCCCGGCGGCGGATCTGAGGAGGGGCGGACCCCTCGGCGACGGGTCGCCGCGGAGCACCCGAGGGTGCTTCCGCACTGCCGGGCCGTGGGGCACGATGGAGGGCATGGCATCCACGAACGATCACCCCGGTGAGCAGGCCGCGCAGGACCCGATCAAGCTGATCGCGATCCGGGACGTGCCGCTGTCCGTGGACGAGGTCCTCCGGGCCGTCGGCGACGACGCGGCCGGCGGGACGGCACTGTTCGTGGGGACCGTGCGCAATCATGACGACGGGACCGACGTCGACGAACTGGGCTATTCGTGTCACCCGAGTGCCGAGGACGAGATGCGGCGGATCGCCGAGAAGATCGTCGCCGAGTACCCCGTACGGGCGCTGGCGGCCGTGCACCGGGTGGGGGACCTCGAGGTCGGGGATCTCGCCGTCGTCGTCGGTGTGTCGTGCGCGCACCGGGGCGAGGCCTTCGAGGCCTGCCGGAAGCTGATCGACGACCTCAAGCACGAGGTGCCCATCTGGAAGCACCAGAAGTTCTCCGACGGTACAGAGGAGTGGGTCGGCGCGTAGCGGCGTCGTTGGGGGGTGGTGGTCGGGCGACGGGAGGGCGGGCCGCCGGCCGGACGCCTCGGAACCGGTCCACGGCTCCCGCTCCCCCTCTCGGATCTCTGTTCCCGCTCCACTCCGCTTGCGCAACCGCACCCCGGGTATGAGCGTTGTCACTGCGGATGGTTAATCTGCTGATCAGTCAGTCGCGGACGCTCATGGGGATGGGAGGTCGGCATGGCGGCACTCGCCTGGTTGCTGATTCCGTTTGTGGCCGCGGTCGGCGCGGGACTGTGGGGCAGTTGGGCCAGCCGGACTCGCCGGGTGCGGAGCGACGGCCCCGAGCTCATCGGTTACGCCCGCTTCCGCGAGGCCATGGAGAGGTCCCGGCCGTCGGAGGAAGAGCTCCGGCCCTAGGGACGGAAACAGCAGGTCACCGGCGTAGGGCAAGGCCAGGGCTGCCCGGACGGGCGGCCCTGACAGTGCGCTGACAGGCCCGTCCCGTACTGTCGGTGCATGCCACGCCGCACCGCGACGATGCTCGCCTCCACCCTCATGCTGATCGTGCTTCTGTGCGCGGGTGTGTTCCTCCCCGTGCCGTACGCGGAGATGTCCCCGGGGCCGACGGTGAACACCCTGGGCGACCACGACGGCGAGCCGGTGCTGCGGATCGACGGGCGCAAGACCTATCCGACCGACGGCCACCTCAACATGACCACGGTGCGGGTCACGAGCGCCGACTACCGGATGAACCTGGTCGAGGCCGTCTACGGATGGCTCGCGCACGACAACAAGGTCGTGCCGCACGACACGCTCTACCCCGACGGCAAGACGGAGGAGCAGTCCACGCAGGAGAACGCCGAGGAGTTCAGCCAGTCCCAGGAGAGCGCCAAGGTCGCGGCCCTGAAGGAGCTCGACGTCCCGGTGAAGTCCTGGGTGATCGTCTCCACGGTCGTCAAGGGCTCGCCCGCCGAGGGCAAGCTGCACGCCGGTGACGTGATCAAGAGCGTCGACGGCAGCGTGGTGCGCGAGCCGGCCGACGTCGCCGAGCTGGTGACCAAGCACAAGCCCGGCGAGGATGTCGACTTCACGATCGTGCCCGCCAAGGAGCAGGCCGCCGCCGAGAAGGAGAACCGGACACCGAAGCGGACCGAGAAGATCACGATCACCACCAGGGCCTCCGACGACGCCGGGGACGAACGCGCCGTCGTCGGGATCGCCGCCGGAACCGACCACACCTTCCCGTTCACCATCGACATCGAGCTCGCCGACGTCGGCGGGCCGAGCGCCGGCCTGATGTTCGCGCTCGGCATCTACGACAAGCTCACCCCGGGCAGCCTGACCGGCGGCGAGTTCGTCGCCGGCACCGGCACCATCGACGACGCCGGCAAGGTCGGGCCGATCGGCGGGATCGAGATGAAGACGGTCGGCGCGCGTGCCAAGGGCGCCGAGTACTTCCTCACGCCCGCCGACAACTGCGAGGCCGCCGCCGCTGACGCCCCCGAGGGCCTCACGCTCATCAAGGTGGACACCATCCACGACGCCCTCGGCGCCCTGAAGGACCTCGGCTCCGGCGACCCCGCCGACCTGCCGACGTGCACGGCCTCCTGACCGGGCGGACCGCTCGCCGCGGCTTCCCGAGGGCCGCGCCTCGAACTACGCCTCGAACGTCGCCGTCAGGGCCTCCGCCAGGCCCGGCACCAGGGCGGAACCGGTGAGGACCTCCGTCGGTGAGTCCTTCGCCCGCAGCCGCAAGGCGGAATCGCGGGCACCGTCGCGCAGCACCGCGACCGTCATGCGGACCTCCTGACGCTCCGGGTGCTTCGCCACCCACGCCGCCAGCGCGGCCTCGTCCAGATCCTGCGGAACCTGGGCCTCCGCGGACGGCGGCAGCATCAGGCGCTCCACGGTCAGGGCACAGCCGGCCACCGAGTCGGGCCAGGCGACGGTGCCCAGGAACTCGTCGAGCGGCTTGCCCGTTGGAATGGCGTCCTGCTCGATCGGCGTGAGGGCCGTTGCCGCCTGCTCGTCGCCCGGACCGAGCCGGTCCGCGAGAGAGGGCTGCTCGGCGCGCAGCCGTGCGGTGTCTACGAGGGCGAAGAGACGGGCGGGCTGGTCCCAGCCGAGGCCGGAGACGTACTCGTCGATCTCGAGCACGGCCCGGGTGAGCGGGCTCGCCGCCATGGGTGTGTTGGACATGGTCACAATCCTCTCTCGTTGAGGGCCGAAATCGGGAACCGAGTAAAGGGTGAGTAAGTTGCATAGGTGTGGGCCCGTGAACAAGGGGGCCCACACACGGTCCACGAACTCGCGGACCTGACGAATCGACAGCGAACTTCGAGGTGCCTACCTTGGCTTTCCAGATGCCGGACCGTGGCGGAGGCCCGACAGGGCCACGGATGAGAGTGGGCCGCCCGTCCCGGCGGGTCCGGACCCTGCTCATGACACTGGGCGTCCTGGCCGTCCTCGGCATGGTGTTCACCATGTTCGCGGGGTTCTGGACCGACTGGCTGTGGTATCGCTCGGTCGACTACTCGTCGGTGTTCACGACGACCCTGTGGACCAAGATCGGACTCTTCTTCGTCTTCGGCCTGCTGATGGCCCTCGCGGTGGGCTTCAACATCTGGCTGGCGCACCGGATGAGGCCGCCGCTGAGCGCCATGTCGATGGAGCAGCAGAACCTCGACCGGTACCGGATGAGCATCGCCCCGTACAAGAAGTGGCTGCTTCTCGGTATCACCGCGCTGCTGGGGCTGATCGCCGGCGCCTCGGCCTCGGGCCAGTGGCGCACCTGGCTGATGTGGGTCAACGGCGTGCCGTTCGGCCAGAAGGACCCGCAGTTCAAGCTCGACGTCGCGTTCTACGCCTTCGACCTGCCCTGGTACCGGTTCCTGCTCGGGTTCGGCTTCGCGGCCACCGTCCTGTCGCTGATCGCCGCCGCGCTCACCCACTACCTGTACGGCGGCCTGCGGGTCACCAGCCCCGGCGCGCGTGCCACGTCCGCGGCCACCGGGCACCTGTCGGTGCTCCTCGGCGTCTTCGTCACCCTGAAGGCGGTCGCGTACTGGCTCGACCGGTACGGCCTGGCGGTCAAGTCCAGCGACTTCAAGGCGACCGACAACTGGACCGGTCTGCGGTACGTCGACGCCAACGCCTATCTGCCGGCGAAGACGATCCTGTTCTGCATCGCCGTCATCTGCGCGCTGCTGTTCTTCGCCACCCTGTGGCGGCGTACCTGGCAGCTGCCCGTGATCGGCTTCGGCCTGATGGTGCTGTCGGCCATCCTCATCGGCGGCCTGTACCCGGCGATCGTGCAGAAGTTCCAGGTCCAGCCGAACGAGCAGGCCAAGGAAGCGCCGTACGTCGAGAAGAACCTCAAGGCGACGCGTGAGGCCTACGGCATCGACGACGCCCAGGTCGACGAGTACCCGGGGACCAGCCAGACCAAGGACAAGACCAAGCTCCGGGACCAGGTCTCCGAGACGGCGAGCATCCGGATCATGGACCCGAACATCGTCTCGCCGACGTTCCAGCAGCTCCAGCAGATCAGGAACTACTACGCGTTCCCGACCAACCTGGACGTGGACCGCTATCCCGATCCCAAGACCGGCACGGAGCAGGACACCGTCATCGGTCTGCGCGAGATCAACCTCAACGGCATCCCCAAGCGGAACTGGATCAACGACCACTTCCGGTACACCCACGGATACGGCGCGGTCGCCGCCAAGGGCACCAGTGCCGACGACGGCCGTCCGGTGTTCACCGAGTCCGACCTGCCGTCCAAGGGTGACCTCGGTACGTACGAGCAGCGCGTCTACTACGGCGAGCGGACGACGACGTACTCGATCGTCGGCGGTCCCCAGAAGGAGATCGACTACTCCGACGACAGCGGCGAGAAGACGACCAGCTACAAGGGCGACAGCGGGGTCAACCTCGCCAACCCGATCAACCGGGCCGCCTACGCCGCGGCGTTCAGCGAGCCGCAGATCCTGTACTCCGGCGCCATCGGTGAGGGCTCGCGGATTCTGTACAACCGCACACCCAAGGAGCGTGTCGAGGCGGTCGCCCCGTGGCTGACCATCGACGGTGACGCCTACCCCGCGGTGGTGGACGGCCGGATCCAGTGGATCGTCGACGCCTACACCACCACCAACGGTTATCCGTACGCGTCGCGGACGACCCTCGGTGACACCACGGCCGACTCGCTGACCGCCACCAACGACAACCGCGCGGTGGTGGCCCAGGAGAACCGGGTCAACTACATCCGCAACTCGGTGAAGGCGACCGTCGACGCGTACAGCGGCGAGGTCAAGCTCTACCAGTGGGACACCAAGGACCCCATCCTGAAGACGTGGATGAAGGCGTTCCCGGACACGGTGGAGCCGAGGAGCGAGATCTCCAGCGGTCTGATGGACCATCTGCGGTACCCGCAGGACCTGTTCAAGGTGCAGCGCGAACTGCTGACCCGCTACCACGTGAAGGACGCCACCACGTTCCTCAGCGGCAGCGAGGTGTGGCAGGTGCCGGACGACCCGACGAACAAGACGGGCGATGCGGTCCCGCCGTACTACCAGAGCATGAAGATGCCCGACCAGAAGGAACAGGCCTTCTCGCTCACCACGACGTTCACTCCGAACGGCCGTGACAACCTCAGCGCGTTCATGGCGGTCGACGCCGAGGCGGGCAGCGAGGGGTACGGCAAGATCAGAGTTCTGAAACTGCCGACGAGCACCACGGCCGCCGGACCCAAACAGGTCCAGAGCCAGTTCAACTCCGAACAGGACATCGCGGAGTCGATCAGGCTGCTGAGGGGCGGCGACTCCGAAGTGGAGTACGGCAACCTGCTGGCCGTCCCGCTCGACGGCGGACTGCTGTACGTGGAGCCGGTCTACGTGCGCGGTGGCGGACTGAAGTACCCGCTGCTGCGGAAGGTGCTGGTGACCTACGGAGGCCAGACCGCTTTCGAGGACACGCTCGAGCAGGCTCTCGACAAGGTCTTCGGGACGGAGGCTTCGGCCACCGAGCCGCCGCCGGGCCGGGACGAAGGCACGCAGCCGCCGCCGAAGTCCGACAATCCGTCGGTCCAAGAGGCCCTGAACGACGCCCAGGATGCCTTCCAGGCCGGCCAGGAAGCCCTGCAGAAGAACGACTGGGAAGCCTACGGTCAGGCGCAGAAGGACCTCGAGGCGGCCTTGCGCAAGGCCGAGGAGGCCCAGTCCGGGGACGGCGGAGGCGGAGGCGGCTCGGGCGCGTCGGACAGCAGTCCCAGCCCCGCCCCGAGCCCGAGCAGTTAGCGATTCGGCTGGTCAAAGGCCCACCCCGCGCCGTGGTACGGTTGTACACACAACGGCGCGGGGTGGAGCAGCTCGGTAGCTCGCTGGGCTCATAACCCAGAGGTCGCAGGTTCAAATCCTGTCCCCGCTACTCAAGTCGCGAAGTCGGCGACAGCAAAGGCCCGGATTCCTCAAGGAATCCGGGCCTTTGTGGTGTGCGAACGCATGTGCCGGGACATGTGACGGCCGCGCCGGCGACGGGAGTTGGCGGATCTGTGTTTCACTTGTCTCTCTGTGGGCATGTCGACAAAACGCTGAAGTGACCTCACTGACTGCGGCATACCAGGTGTACCCAGGTTGCAGGTGGTGCGACGATGGATGTTATGGGGGACAGGACAACTCTGTTCGAGACAGGGCGTATTGAGCAGCCCTCCCCTCGGGAGGAACCTCGCGACGAGACCGCGGAGGCCGCCGACGAGGCAGCCGAGGAGCTGCGCCGGCGGCTCGCCGCCGAAGCCGGCGACGTCGAGGCGATGAGCGTCCTCGGTGCCATGCTGCTGCGCCGCGGTGACCTCGCCGGAGCCGAATCCCATCTGCGTGCCGCCACCGCCGCGGGCGACCGTGCCGCCGCCAACAACCTGGGTGTCCTCCTGTTCCAGCGCGGCTACCCGGAGGAGGCCGCGGGATGGTGGCGGATCGCCGCGGTCGCCGGCTCGGCCCCGGCGGCGCACGCGCTCGGCCGGCACCACCGTGAGCGCGGCGACGAACCCGCCGCCGAGTACTGGCTGCGCCAGTCCGCCGAGCAGGACCACGCCCTGGGCGCCTACGCACTCGCCGACCTGCTGGAACACCGCGGGGACGCGGTCGGAGCCGAGCGCTGGATGCGGGCGGCCGCCGAGCGGGGACACCGGGAAGCGGCCTACCGGCTGGCGAGGACGCTGGACCGGAAGGCCGCACGGGAGACCGGCGACGACACCGTCCCGTTCGTGGAGGAGGCCGAGCAGTGGTACCTGCAGGCCGCCGCGCGGGGGCACCGCAGGGCCGCGCTGCACCTCGGCGCGATCCTGGAGAAGCGCGGCGAGCTCAAGGAGGCCGGCCGCTGGTACCTGATGTCCGCCAAGGACGGGGAGGCCCGGGCCGCCTGCGCGCTCGGGTTCCTGCTGCGTGACGCCGGCGACACCGAGAACGCTGCCGTGTGGTGGCTGCGCGCCGCCCAGGACGGAGACGGCAACGCCGCCAACGCGCTGGGCGCCCTGCACGCCGAGCGCGGCGAGACCCAGACCGCCGAACGCTGGTACCGGGCCGCGATGGACGCGGGTGACGTCAACGGCGCGTACAACCTCGGGCTGCTCTGTGCCGAACAGGGCCGGACCGTACCGGCCGAGCAGTGGTACCGCCGCGCCGCCTACGCCGGTCACCGCGAGGCGGCCAACGCGCTGGCGATCCTGCTGCTGACGGCCGGCGACGAGAAGGGCGCGGAGCCCTGGTTCTCCAAGGCGGCGGAGGCGGGCAGCGTGGACGCCGCCTTCAACCTCGGCATCCTGCACGCGGGCCGGGACGAGGAGACGGCCGCACTGCGCTGGTACGAGCGGGCGGCGGGCGCCGGGCACACGGAGGCCGCGCTCCAGGTGGGCATGGCCCGGCTGCGCGACGGAGACGAGGGCGAGGCGGAGCGGTTCCTGCGGTGCGCGGCGGGCGGCGGCAGCGCCGAGGCCGCCTACCGTCTGGCGGCCGTGCTGGACGCCCGCCGTCCGCCGGAGCCGGCGCACGAGCTGGGCGAGCCGGTGAACCGGCGCAGTGAGTGCGAGGAGTGGTACGAGCGTGCCGCCCTGCAGGGCCACCGGCGCGCACAGGTGCGGGTCGGCATGCTCGCCGCGGCCCGTGGCGACGTGGTCGAGGCGGCCCGCTGGTACCGCGAGGCGGCCGAGGCCGGCTCCCGCAACGGCGCGTTCAACCTGGGCCTGCTGCTGGCCCGGGAGGGCAGCGAGCCCGAGGCGGCCGTGTGGTGGGCCCGTGCGGCCAATGCCGGGCACGGGCGCGCCGCCCTGCGGCTCGCCCTGGTCTACGCGCGCCGCGGCGAACTCGCCGAGGGCCAGGGCTGGGCCGACCGCGCGGCGGCACTGGGCCCGGCGGCGGTGACGGAGCGCGCGATCCGCCTGCGCGACGCCCTCCGCGAGGAACTCTCCGCGTGACCGCGTGACCGCGTGCCTGCGTGCCCGGAGGCGGGCGGCCGTGTCGCCGCACCTCCGCGGTGTACGGCCGCTCCGAAAGGGATTTGCCTCCGTCAGCATCCTTGACGTAATGTTGCATTCAACGGCGCGGGGTGGAGCAGCTCGGTAGCTCGCTGGGCTCATAACCCAGAGGTCGCAGGTTCAAATCCTGTCCCCGCTACTGAAGACCGAGGGCCGGAACTCGAAAGGGTTCCGGCCCTCGGCGCATGTACGCGTTCGTACATCCACGCGTCCACACATCCGGACATCGCGCGACGAAGCCCCGGCATCATCGGTGCCGGGGCTTCGTCGCGCGTGTGAAGGGAGTGGGCGCTCTACCGGGTCCGTCGTCGTTATGCCGTCGCGCAGTTCGGGCAGACACCGCGGTACGTCATCTCGACGCCCGAGACCGTGAAGCCGAAGCGCTCCGTGTCGGGGAGGTCGGCCAGCGGATTGCCGACCGGATGCACGTCACGGATGGCGCCGCACTGCCCGCACACCAGGTGGTGATGCGGCTGGTGGGCGTTCGGGTCGTAACGCTTGGCCCGTTTGTCCGTGGAGACCTCCAGCACCTCGCCGATCGTCACCAGCTCGCCCAGCGTGTTGTAGACGGTCGCCCGGGAGATCTCGGGCAGCTTGGTGACGGCTCGGGCATGCACCTCGTCGGCCGTCAGATGGACGTGATCGCCGTCGAGGACCTCGGCCACCACACGACGCTGTGCGGTCATCCGCCAGCCGCGTCCGCGCAGTCGTTCCAGAAGGTCGCTCATGAACACCAGCCTAACAGCTAGGAGGAAGCGAGTTCGAATGAGTGTGACTTTGGAGTCTTGCTTGACTTAGACATTGTCCATCGTAGGATCGGAGACGGCTTCGGCCAAGGGGTGCAGCGGGTTGGAACGATTTTCAGGAGACGCGTGTGACGCAAGGACCGCTTACTGCGGAGGCCTGGGCTCCGATACCCGGCAATCGGAACAGTGAGAGTGCCGGCGTCGGCGGCCCGGTGCTCGTTCAGGACCAGGTGCTCCTGGAGAAGCCGGCCCGCTTCGACCGTGAGCGCATTCCGGAGCGCGTGGTGCACGCCCGCGGCGCCGGTGCCTACGGAACCTTCACGGCCACCGCCGACGTGACGAAGTGCACCAGGGCCGGGTTCCTCTCCGAGGTGGGCGAGGGGACCGAGGTCTTCCAGCGCTTCTCGACCGTGGTCGGCGATCTGGGCGCCCCGGACGCCGTGCGCGCCCCGCGCGGTTTCGCGCTGGAGTTCTCCACCGAAGAGGGCGACCACGACCTCGTCGGCAACGACTTCCGCCGGGCGGACGAAGACTTCGGCAAGCGGCTGGAGGCCGCGGTCCAGGCCCTTCGCGGCTGATTCCAGCGCTGGACCGCTTGCCGTGGCGACGGGCCGGGCTCCCTCACGGGGAACCCGGCCCGTTTCGCGTGCCGAGCGGGTCCCGGCGCGGCGGTCACGCCGGTGTGTGCTGGGCGGCCTGGCGTCGTAAGGGAACCCAGCAGCGGATGATGTCGCGCACCGAGACGATGCCCACGGGCTCGCCCCGCTCCAGAACGATCAGATGACGGAAGCCGCCGTGGGTCATGGCATGGGCGGCGTCCTCGAGCGTCCAGGACGGGGTGGCGAAGACGACGTCGGTGGTGGTGTGGGCGTGGGCGCGCTCGGAGTCCGGGTCCTGTCCCAGGCCCAGGGAGTTGAGGACGTCCCGTTCGGTGAGAATGCCGATGCCGGTGCCCTCGGGGTCGAGGACCACGGCCGCTCCGACGCGGCGGGCGGACATCAGGGTGGCGGCCTGGCGAAGGGTGTGGGCGGGGCCGATGGTGAGGACCACCGAGCTCATGGCGTCGCGGACGAGCATGGGATGGAGCCACCTCCTACCGGAAACCGTGCCGTCGGACGCCGGGGCGGTCCACTGGTTCACGGTTTCACAAGTTCACAAGTGGGCAGGTCTTCAGAGTCGCAGGCAAAGCCCGGGTCAACAAGAGGGCGTGTGCGGCGGATCGAGGGCGCGCGCGGGCCTCGCGCGCGGGCCTCGTACGACCCGGAGCGCCGGTGGCGCCGTCGTCGGTCACACCGTGGACACCGAACGGCCCCGTGAACGCCGGCAGCGCTAGTAACGCTGGTTGAGGTAGCCCAGCAGCTCGTCGTGCAGCAGGCCGTTCGAGGCGGCCGCGTTGCCGCTGTGCGGTCCGGGGCGGCCGTCGAGTCCGGTGAAACTGCCGCCGGCCTCGGTGACGACGATCGCGGGAGCGGCCATGTCCCAGAGCGACAGCTCCGGCTCGGCGCACATGTCGACCGACCCCTCGGCGACCATCATGTACGGCCAGAAGTCGCCGTACGCGCGCGTACGCCACACCTCGCGGGTGAGGTCCAGGAAGCCGTCCAGGCGTCCCTGCCCCTCCCAGCCGCTGAGCGAGGAGTACGCGAACGAGGCGTCGGCGAGCTTGGAGACCCGGGAGACCTGGAGCCGGGAGGCCGAGGACAGACTGCGGCCGCTGTAGGCGCCGTGGCCCTTCGCCGCCCACCAGCGGCGGCCGAGCGCGGGAGCCGAGACGAGACCGACGACGGGCTGGAAGCCCCCCTCACCGGCCTCCATCAAGGAGATCAGCGTGGCCCAGACGGGAACGCCGCGCACGTAGTTCTTGGTGCCGTCGATCGGGTCGATCACCCAGCGCCGCGGCCCCGTGCCCTCCACCCCGTACTCCTCGCCGAGCACCGCGTCCCTCGGACGGGCGCGCTGGAGGTGGCCGCGGACGACGTCCTCCGCGCCCTTGTCCGCCTCGGTCACCGGCGTCATGTCGGGTTTGGTCTCCACCTTGAGGTCGAGGGCCTTGAACCGGTCCATCGTCGCGGCGTCGGCGGCATCCGCGAGGACATGGGCGAGACGCAGGTCATCAAGGTAGTCGGGCATGCGACAAACCGTATCTGCCGAGGTGGGGCCAGGGCTACAGGGGGCTTCCGGCCCGCGTACGGGCCGGAAGCCCGCACACCGCGCGGGCACCGGGACTCCGCACCCCGCGCGAACCCTTGACAGTGCCCGACGGCGCGTCAAATCTGAAGCGCAGAGCCGCTCGCCCGCCCCGAGGGAGGCGATGATGCCCGCAGCGCGGGAATCTCTGCTGGACGCCGCCTACGCGGCCCTCGCGTGCCGTCCGTGGTCCGCGGTACGGATGGTGGACGTGGCCGCGGCGGCCGGAGTGTCCCGGCAGACGCTCTACAACGAGTTCGGCAGCAAGGAGGGGCTCGCCAGGGCCCTGGTCCGCAGGGAGGCCGACGGCTACCTCGCCGGTGTCGACCGCGCCCTCACGGTTCACGACGACCCCCGCGACCGGCTCGCGGCGGCGGCCGAGTGGACCGCCGCCGCGGCCCGCCGGAACGCCCTCGTCCGGGCCCTGCTCACAGGCTGCTGGAGTGAGCGCCTGCCCTCCCCGGCCCTGTCACCGGTCCGGTCCGGCTCCGCCGTCCCCGCCCAGCGCCGCGCCGACGGCCCGCTGCCCTCGCCCGGTGACCTCGTCGCGCTCGTCCGCGACCGCGCGGTGGCCGTCCTGAACGGCCCCGGCGTGCCCGGGGCGGCCGACACCGCGGAGCTGGCCCGCGTCTGTGAACTGGTGGTGCGCCTCGCCCTGTCCTGCATCGCCGCGCCGCCGGCCGAGGGCGGTGTCGCCGACCTGGTCCGCAGTGCCCTGCGCCGTCAGCCGGTGCCGTAGCGCCCCCCCCCGTGCTCACCGGGGGGCGGTGTTCAGTGCGCCGATCCCGACAGCTGCAGCCCGATCACGCCGACGATCACGAAGGTGATCGAGACGATCTTCAGCGTCGACACCAGGTCTCCCAGGAACACCATCCCGTAGATCGCCGTACCCGCGGCCCCGATGCCCGTCCACACGGCGTACGCGGGCCCGACGTCCAGCTTCTTCAGGGCCAGGGTGAGCAGGCCGAAGCTGCCCAGCGCGAACACGCAGAAGGCGACCGTCGGCCAGAGTCGGGTGAAGCCGTGGGACAGCTTCAGGCACACGGCGAAACCGGTCTCGAGCAACCCGGCCACCACGACCAGCAGCCACGCCATGTGTCGTCCTCCCGTTGTCCCCACGTACAGTGACCGCTTTACGCAGAGTGGCCGGTTCCGCCGGGTTCGACGGCTTCGGATCCGGCTCGGTGCGATTATGCACTTACCGCCCGCGGCCCCTGACAAACACGCGAGGGCCGACGATCCCGCGTCGTGGCCCGAGGGGGGCCCGGCCGGTCCCTGCCGCTCCGGGGTGCCCGGGTCAGTCGCCCTCCGTGTGCTGCCGGGTCGCCAGCAGCCGCCGCAACGAGTACAACCGCGCCGGGTCCGCGTGTCCCTCGGCGACCCAGGCGTCCAGCGCGCAGTCCGGTTCGTCGTGGCTGCACGCGCGGGGGCAGCCCTCCGTGCCCGGCCCGAGGTCGGGGAAGGCGAGGATGACCCGCGACGGATCGACATGGTGGAGACCGAACGACCGGACTCCGGGAGTGTCGACCACCCACCCCTCGGCACCCGCCAGCGGCAGCGCCAGCGCGGACGTCGTCGTATGACGCCCCCGCCCCGTCACCGCGTTGACATGCCCGGTCGACCGTCGCCGCTCCTCGGGCACCAGCGCGTTCACCAGCGTCGTCTTGCCGACCCCGGAGTGCCCCACGAACGCCGTGATCCGGCCCGCCAGCTGCTCCCGCACCCGGTCGGCCGCCTTGCCGTTCTCCAGTTCCTCACGGCTGGTGACGACATACGGGATGTCGAGATCGCCGTACAGCTCCAGCAGCTTGTCCGGCGGCGCGAGGTCCGACTTCGTCAGGACGAGCAGAGGGGTCAGCCCGCCGTCGTACGCCGCGACCAGACAGCGGTCGATCAGACGCGGGCGGGGCTCGGGATCGGCGAGGGCGGTGACGACGGCCAGCTGGTCGGCGTTGGCGACGACGACCCGCTCGTAGGGGTCGTCGTCGTCCGCGGTACGGCGCAGTACCGACGTCCGCTTCTCGATGCGGACGATCCGCGCGAGGGTGTCCTTCTGGCCGGAGAGGTCGCCCACGATCGCGACCCGGTCGCCGACCACCGCCGCCTTGCGTCCCAGCTCACGGGCCTTCATGGCGAACACCGTGCGGTCCTCGACTAGGCAGGTCAGCCTGCCCCGGTCGACGGTGAGGACCAGGCCCTCGGAGGCGTCCTCGTGCTTGGGCCGGATGTGGGTGCGCGGCCGGTTGCCCTTGCGGTTCGGGCGGGAGCGGATGTCGTCCTCGTCGGTGTGCTTGCCGTAACGGCGCATCGTCTTGGTCCTAGGCCCCGAGCATCCCGGTCCACAGTTCGGGGAAGTCCGGGAGCGTCTTCGCCGTGGTCGCCACGTTCTCGATCCGTACGCCCTCCACCCCGAGGCCGATGATCGCGCCCGCGGTGGCCATGCGGTGGTCCTCGTAGGTGTGGAAGAGGCCGCCGTGCAGCCGGCGCGGGCGGATGTGCAGACCGTCGGCGGTCTCGGTGACGTCGCCGCCGAGCTCGTTGATCTCCTTGGTGAGCGCGGCCAGGCGGTCCGTCTCGTGCAGCCGGAGGTGGGCCACACCGCGCAGCGTGGACGGCGAGTCCGCGAGCGCCGCGACGGCCGCGATGCCCGGCGTCAGCTCACCGACCTCGCCGAGGTCCACGTCGATGCCGTGGATCGATCCGGAACCGGTGAACACCAGCCCCTGCTCGGTCAGCTCGCAGGAACCGCCCATCTCGGTGAAGATCTCCCGCAGCCGGTCACCGGGCTGGGTGGTGCGGGCCGGCCAGTCCGGGACGACGACCCGGCCGCCGGTCACCAGCGCCGCCGCCAGGAAGGGCTGGGCGTTGGACAGGTCGGGCTCGATGGTGAGGTCCCGTCCGAGCAGGGCCCCCGGGGTGACCCGCCAGACGTTGGGCTCGCCGCCCGACTCCGGGCTGTCCACCTGGGCGCCCACCGCGCGGAGCATGTCGACCGTCATCCGGATGTGCGGCAGGGAGGGGAGCGTCGCGCCGGTGTGCCGGACCTCGACGCCCTGGTTGAAACGCGGCGCGGACAGCAGCAGCGCGCTGACGAACTGCGACGACGAGGACGCGTCCACCGACACGGTGCCGCCCTCCAGGGCGCCGCCGCCGTGCACGGTCAGCGGCAGCGCGCCCCGGCCGTCGTCGTCGATCCGGGCACCGAGGTGACGCAGCGCGTCGATGACGCCGTTCAGCGGGCGCTCGTACGACCGCGGGTCGCCGTCGAAACGGACGGGACCGTCGGCCAGCGTGGCGACCGGGGGGAGGAACCGCATCACCGTGCCGGCGTTGCCGACGTCCACGGTGGCCGGTCCGCGCAGGCCGGTGGGCAGCACCCGCCAGGCCTCACCGGTGCCGTCGGGGCCCACGCCCTCCTCGATCTCGATCCCCATGGCCCGCAGCGCGTCGGCCATCAGCAGTGTGTCGCGCGAGCGGAGCGGGCGGCGCAGCCAGCCGGGCTCGGAGGCCAGGGCGGCGAGCACGAGGGCACGGTTGGTGACCGACTTCGACCCCGGCACATGGACCGTCGCGTCGACGGCTCCGCTTGCGTGCGGGGCGGGCCAGAGGGCGGTGGATGCGGGATTAGCGGTCATGCGCACCACTTTAATGGCGGCCCGGTCCGCCGGGCGTGCCCGGGACCGTCCGGCCCCGAGCCGTCGTCCCCTGGTCGGGCCACTCCACCGGGCATCCCCGGCCGACTACGGGTGGAGTCCCGCGCGTGCGCACCCCTGTCGGGGAGCCAACGAACACCGTCCCCGAGTCCCCCCTGCGGCGTCACAGCCCCAGCAGCCAGCGCCCTCCGCCGAGCAGCGAGCACAGGGACACCGCGTGGAACAGGAAGAACCACAGACCCGCCGGTACGTGCGTCAGCCGGGACAGCTGGTCCGCGTCCGAGTCGCCCGCGCCCCCGCGCGCCCGCTTGGCCTGGAGTTCGAACGCCGGGCGCACTCCGCCGAGCAGCAGGAACCACACCACGGCGTACGCGAACGCCGCTTGGACCTGCGGGCCGGCCAGCCAGGAGACGAGGACGAACGTGCCGCCGGTGAGCAGCACCGTCAGCGCCCCGTACGCGTTGCGGATCATCACCAGCATCGCCACGAGCAGCACCGTGGCCAGCCACAGCAGCAGCGTGATGCGCCCGGCGCCCAGCAGCGCCGCCCCGCCGAGGCCCAGCAGCGGGGGAGCGGTGTAGCCGGCCGCGGCGGTGAGGATCATGCCGATACCGGTCGGCTTGCCCCGGCTGACGGTCAGGCCGCTGGTGTCCGAGTGGAGGCGTATCCCCGTGAGGGTGCGGCCGGTGAGCAGCGCCACGAGCCCGTGACCGCCCTCGTGGGCGATGGTGATGGCGTTGCGCGAGAGTCTCCACAGCCCGTGCGGCGCGACGACGGCGAGCGCGGCGGCCAGGGCGGCGAGCACCACCCACAGGTCGGGGTCGGGCTGGGTGCCCGTGACCTCGTCCCAGAGGGAGGCGAGCGAGGCGGATGCGGTGCTGTCCATGTTCGGCGGGGACTCCTCGTGGTCGCGAACCGAGGGGGCGGCGCGAAGCGCCTCATTGCAAGGGGCGGTGGCAGGGAGACGGGTGGGCCTGGCAGTGTTGCATGTATGTGCGGACGGTATGCAGCTAGTCGCAGGCCCGAGGATCTCGCAGAAGTCTTTGAGGTCGAACAGTGGGAGCCGGAAGAGGCCCTGGAGCCCGATTACAACGTGGCGCCCACCAAAGAGGTCTTCGCCGTACTCGACCGTGCGGTGAAGGACGCGGACGACCCGCGGCCGGTTCGGCAGCTGCGGAAGCTGAAGTGGGGCCTCGTGCCCTCCTGGGCCAAGACACCCGAGGGCGGGGCCCGGCTGATCAACGCCCGCGCGGAGACCGTCCACGAGAAGCCGTCCTACCGTCGTGCCTTCGCCACCCGGCGCTGCATCCTGCCCGCCGACGGCTACTACGAGTGGGTCACCGGCACGCAGGAGCGGGACCTGGAGGTCGAGGGCAAGCGGAAGCGCCCCCGCAAGCAGCCGTACTTCGTGACACCGGCCGACGGCTCGGTGCTCGCGATGGCGGGTCTGTACGAGTTCTGGCGGGACCGGACCCTGCCGGACGACCATCCCCGGGCCTGGTGGGCGACGTGCTCCGTCATCACCACCGAGGCGGAGACCGAGTCGCTCGCGATGGCACCGGCGGACGGCCCGACGACCCTGGCCGACATCCACCCGCGGATGCCGCTGATGCTCACACCGGACCGCTGGGACGCCTGGCTCGACCCCGCCCGCACGGACACCGAGGAGGTGCGCGGGCTGCTCGCACCGCCGCCCTCCGGCCTGATGCGCGCCTTCCCGGTCTCCACGGCGGTCAGCAACGTCCGCAACAACGGCCCGGACCTGCTGAGGGAACTGGAAGCACCGGAAGAGAGCACACTCTTCTGACGTGACGCATGCGAAGAACGCGAAGAGCCCGAAGCACACCCCTGCCGCCGCCGGTACGGCGGAACCGTGGGCCGAGACCGTGGAGACGGACGCGGGCCTCGCCCGCGTCACCTGGCACCCCGCCCGGCCCACCGCGCGCCTCGTCCTCGCGCTGGGTCACGGCGCCGGCGGCGGCATCGAGGCGCGGGACCTGAAGGCCCTGGCCACCGTGCTGCCCGCGCACGGCGTGACCGTGGCCCTGGTGGAGCAACCCTGGAGGGTGGCCGGCAAGAAGGTGGCTCCCGCCCCGAAGACCCTGGACATCGGCTGGCGCGGCCTCTGGCCCGCGCTGACGAAGCCGGGCCTGCCGGTGATCTCCGGCGGGCGCAGCGCCGGAGCCCGGGTCGCCTGCCGGACCGCCGGTGAACTGGGCGCCCGTGCCGTGCTGGCCCTCGGCTTCCCCCTGCACCCGCCCGGCAGACCCGAGAAGTCCCGCGCCGACGAGCTGCTCGGGGCCGGGGTGCCCACCCTCGTCGTACAGGGCGGCAACGACCCCTTCGGCAGGCCCGGGGAGTTCCCCGAGTACGGGAGGGGCCGCGCGATGGGGGTCCCCCCGGGCGTTCAGCTCCGGGGGAGCGCCGGTGCAAGGGCGGTGGCGGGAGACGGGTGGGCGTACGAACTGGTCGAGGTGGCGCACGGCGATCACGGCCTCGCCGTTCCCAAGCGGGCGGACATCACGCAGGAGGAGGCCCTGACGGTCGTCACGGACGCCGTCGTGCGGTGGGCCGGCTCCCTCGTGCCGTAGGAGGTCACCTCTCTCCCGTGGCGGCGGCCGCTTGGCCCGCCCGGGTAAAGCTTCGGGAATGTCCGGACGCCCTCCGCTGTTGACGCCGACGTGTTCGCCGGTCTCCGGCACAGCCGTCGTAGTCGTATAGGAGAGGAAGTCCGCCGCATGGGTTCGACCTTCTGCCCGAGCCGCAAGGGCCGCACCGACCTGGACTGGACGGTGCTGCACGCGGCCAGGACCGTCCCCCTTCGGGCGGCGGACGGACCGGATCGTCGTCTATCCTCCGATTCGGGTGAGGCCGTTCCCGGTCTCGCGACAACGGAGGAGGTGGGTCCGGTTCCCGGTACCGGCGCAGGGACCGATCACGGCCAGGCGGAGCAGCCCGAGGGCCAGGGCGACAGGCGGGCGGAATCGGCCGCCGAGCGCAACGCGCGCTTCGAGCGGGACGCGCTCGAGTTCCTCGACCAGATGTACTCGGCCGCCCTGCGCATGACGCGCAACCCGGCGGACGCGGAGGATCTGGTCCAGGAGACGTACGCCAAGGCGTACGCGTCCTTCCACCAGTTCCGCGAGGGCACCAACCTCAAGGCGTGGCTGTACCGGATTCTGACCAACACGTTCATCAACTCGTACCGCAAGAAGCAGCGGGAACCGCAGCGCAGCGGGGCCGAGGAGATCGAGGACTGGCAGATCGCGCGGGCCGCGTCGCACATGTCGACCGGTCTGCGTTCCGCGGAGTCGCAGGCGCTGGACCACCTCCCCGACTCGGACGTCAAGGAAGCGCTCCAGGCGATCCCCGAGGAGTTCCGCATCGCCGTGTATCTCGCGGATGTCGAGGGCTTTGCCTACAAGGAGATCGCCGACATCATGGGCACACCCATCGGTACCGTGATGTCCCGCCTGCACCGTGGCCGCCGCCAGCTGCGCGGCATGCTCGAGGACTACGCGCGCGAGCGCGGACTGGTTCCGGCGGGCGCCGGAGAGTCGAACGAAGCGAAAGGCTCGAGGTCATGAGCTGCGGAGAGCCGCACGAGACGGATTGCAGCGAAATCCTCGATCATCTCTACGAGTTCCTCGATCGTGAGATGCCGGATTCCGACTGCGCGAAGTTCGAGCACCACTTCGAGGAGTGCTCGCCCTGTCTCGAGAAGTACGGGCTCGAGCAGGCGGTGAAGAAGCTGGTCAAGCGGTGCTGCGGGCAGGACGACGTGCCGGGCGACCTGCGCGCGAAGGTCATGGGCCGGATCGACGTGATCCGCTCGGGCCAGGCCGTCCCCGACCAGGACGTCGCTGTTTCCGAGACGACCGCACCGCCCCGGACCGCTCCGGCGCCGCAGGCACCCCGGACCGCTCCGGCGCCGCAGGACTCCTGAACCCCGCTGTTCGAGCGCTCTGCGAACACCTGCCCAGGAAGGCACCCCTCGAAAGGGGAGTGCCGTCACTCGTACGTGCTAATCCGCGGGTCATGACCCCGCGGAGGTGCCGTTCGTCCCCCTAAGCTCCGGACCCTGACAGGCGACAGGCCGAGCGCGGCCGTCACAGTCGGGGGAGGGACTCATGGAGGCGTTACCGGCACGGGCCCGCATGTACGTGACCGGTGTCGCCGTGGCGGGCCTGCTCTGTCTGCTGCCGGCGGTGCCCCTGTCGTCCGCGCCGCTGTCGCAGACACTGCCGCTGCCACTGCAGCTGCCGCTGTCGGCCGCGTCCGGTCCGGACGTCCCCTGGGGAGCCGTCGCCTTGCTCGCCGTGCTGTACGCCGGCTGCGAGCGCCTGGCCCGGTCCCGGCACCTCGGTGCCCCGAACCCGGGCGGCACTTTCCACCCCGTTCTGCTCGCCGCGGCCTTTCTGCTGCCGCCGTCCGCCGCCGCGCTGGTCGCGCTGCCCGGCGCGCTGCTCACCCCCGTGGAACAGCGGCCGTTCCTCGCGCGGCGGATCTGGCGGGCCGGCCAGCTGACCCTCGCCGTGTGGGCCGCGGGCCGGGCGCACCTCGCGGCCGGCGGCCGGGAAGCGGTCGCGGACGGGGACGTTCCGGCGGCGCTGGGCGCAGCCGGCGCCTCGGTACTGGTGTTCTGCCTGGTACTCACACTGCTGGACCGCGGCATCCTGGCACTGGCGGGCGGTGTGCCGTTTCGACGCGGGAACCGGGCGCCCCGTCCGGAGTGCCGGCGGACGACCTGGCGGAGGACGCGACGGAGGCCCCGGCGGACAAGCCGGCGGAACACCCGGCAGACGACCTGGTGGCGGCTGTTCCTGCGGTCGCTCGCACCGGTCACTGTGCACGGGCTCGCCGGACTGATGATGGCCCTGCTGTGGCGCAGCCCCTACGGGCCCGTGGCCGCGCTCCTCGTGCTGCTGCCGATGTGCGTCTCGTGGTGGGCGTTCGCCCAGTACCACCGGGAGCGGGCCGCCCATCAGGCGACGATCCGGGCGCTCGTGCAGGCGGTCGACATCAAGGACGGGTACACGCGCGGGCACAGCGAGCGGGTCGGCCAGGCCTCCACGATGATCGCGCGTGAGCTCGGCATGGACGACGAGCGGACCGAGGTGCTGCGCTTCGCGGGCATCCTGCACGACGTCGGCAAGCTCGGGGTGCCCACCCGGCTGCTCACCAAGGACGGGCCGCTGACCCCCGAGGAGCGGCGGGTGATCGAGCTGCACCCCGAGTACGGGCACGAGATGGTGCGCGGGATCTCCTTCCTGGGCGAGGCCCGCGCGGCGGTGCTGCACCATCACGAGCGGCTGGACGGCAGCGGCTACCCCTACGGGCTGGCGGGCGCTCAGATTCCGGAGTCCGCGCGAGTGGTGGCGGTCGCCGACGCCTTCGACGCGATGACCTCCAACCGGTCCTACAGCAGGGCCCGGCCGGTGCCCGTGGCGCTGGACGAGCTCCAGCGGTGTGCGGGCGACCACTTCGACCCGCGGATGGTGGAAGCGCTGGTGCGGGCGATCGGCCGGACCGGCTGGCATCCCGCGGTGACGGCCGAGGACGTCCGGCAGCCTCCTGGCCCGCCCGCCCCGCCCGCCGACGAGCCGGTTGCCACTCAGGTCGCCGATCCGCCCGGAGCGCGCCGATGACCCTCCGGCCGCACACCCTCGTGCACGCCTGCGCCGCCGCGCTCGCCGCCGGCTGTCTCGGCGCCACCCTGTGGCACGGGATCGCGGAACGCGGTGCCGCCCTCGCCTTCGGTCTCCTCGTCGCCGTCGGCGAACTCACCCGGCACCACGGACCGCGGCCCCGCGACGGACGACGGCCCGGCGAAGGAGCTCCGCCGGGCGCCGGAACGCAGCCCCGTGACGGACCGCGGATCCGGCAGGCCGCGCCGCTCGCCGCCGCCGGGTCACTGGCGTACGCGCTGCTCGGCGAGGCCGGCGGGCGGCCCAGCCACCACGGCGCGGCCCAGGTCGTCACCGTGGTCCTCGCGGCCTCACTGCTCGGCAGCGTGCCGCACATCGGGCGCGGGCGCGGGCCCACCCGCGACCGGCTGGCCCGCCGGACCCTCACCGTCGGGTTCGTCGCCGTGTGCTTCCAGCCGTTGTACGGCCGGGGGACGTTCGACGACTGGGGCGGCCCCGCCCACGCGCTGCTGCTGCTCGCCCTGCTGTCGCTGTCCGCGCTGTGCGACGCCGTGCTCGCCGCCGCGCTGGCCCACTCCCGCACCGGCTGGCCCTTCCCACCGGTGCTGCGCGACGAACTGCGGGCGCTGCCCGGTATCGGGGCCGCCGTCGTCGCGACGGGCGCGGTGATGGCGCTCGGTGTCGCGGTCGTGGGGCTGTGGGCGCTGCCCCTGCTCTCCGTGCCCTTGCTGCTCGCGCAGCTGTCCTACCGGCGGTACGCGGCCGTCCGTGCCACCTACCGGCAGACCATCGCCTCCCTCGCGCGGGCCACCGAGATCGCCGGCTGCACCCCGGCCGGGCACGCCCGCAGGGTCGCCGACCTCAGCCAGTCGGTGGGCCGGGACCTGGGGCTGACCGAGCCGGACCTGACCGTGCTGGAGTACGCGGCCCTGATGCACGACATCGGTCAGCTCAGCCTTGTCGACCCGGTGCCCGCAGGTGCCACCGCCGCCCTGCCGGCCCCGGAACAGCGGCGGATCGCCCTGCTCGGCGGCGCCGTGGTCCGCCAGACCGGGGTGGACCCGAAGGTGGCCGGGATCGTGGAGCGGCAGGCCGAACCCCACCGGGAGCAGCCGCTGGCCGCGCGGATCGTCCGGGTGGTGAACGCGTACGACGAGAAGTCCCGGGCAGGAGGCCCCGGCGGGCCTCTGACGGCACTGGAGGAACTGCGCCTCGGCACCGCCGGCGAGTACGCACCCCAGGTCGTCGAATCCCTGGCCCGGGTGCTGTCCAGGGCAGCCGGGGCAGGGGAGCACGCAGACGGGTACGAGGACGGAGGCGGCCGGCCGTGAGGCAGCGGGAGGCCGTCGGGGCATTGCGGGGGCCGGGATGTGAGGATGAGGACGGCGCGGTGAGCAAGGGGGGACGAGGACGACTGCGGGTGTGCCGGGGGAAGGGGCGCGAGGACCGGCGTGAGGACGGCGCCCGAGCGCGGCGAGAGCCGCGAACGGGACGGTCTGACCCGGGCGGGCCCGGGGTAACCCATGGGTAATGAGCGCCCTTCCAGCCGTACGTGGTTGGATGCGAAGGAGACGGTGTCCGGGGGCTAGGCCGCCCACCGCACGGAACTGGCAGGCGGGAATCGTGAGGATCTTCGGCAAGGGACGGAACAGGCCCTCCGCCTCCTGGCGGCAGGCCACCGACCGCGCGTTCACACTCATCGGCGACGGCCGCTACGAGGACGCGGGCGCGCTGCTCACCCGGGCCGCCGATCTGGAGCCCTGGCTGTCGGAGTCCTGGTTCAACCTCGCGCTGCTGCACAAGTTCCGCCACGACTGGGAGCAGGCGCGGTCCGCGGGGCTCAGGGCCGTGGCCCTGCTCGACCGGGACGCCGGAGCGCCGGACTGGTGGAACGTCGGCATCGCCGCCACCGCCCTGCAGGACTGGCCGCTGGCCCGCCGCGCCTGGCAGGCCTACGGGCTGAAGGTGCCCGGGAGCCCCACCGACTCCGGCGAACCGCTCGGTATGGACCTGGGCAGCGCGGCGGTACGGCTGTCCCCGGAGGGGGAGGCCGAGGTCGTCTGGGGCCGGCGGCTCGATCCCGCCCGGATCGAGGTGCTGTCCATTCCGCTGCCGTCCTCCGGCCGCCGCTGGGGCGAGGTCGTCCTGCACGACGGGGTGCCGCACGGCGAGCGGAGCACGGTCGCCGGGCACACCTACCCGGTGTTCGACGAGATCGAGTTGTGGGCGCCCTCACCGGTGCCGACCTGGGTGGTCCTGCTGGAGGCCGCGAGCGAGGCCGACCGGGACGCCCTGGAGCAACTGGCCGCGGACGCCGGGTTCGCCGCCGAGGACTGGTCGTCGTCGGTGCGGCTGCTGTGCCGGATGTGCTCGGAGTCCCGGATGCCGTCCGACGAGGGCGAAGGAGAGCACCTCGACCCGCACGACCACAGTGAGCCGGGGCATCCCGGACCGCTCGGCCACCGCACCGACGGGCAGTTGTGGGTGCCGGAGCGCGAGTGCGGGCTCGCCGCGCCGCCCTCACTGGTCCGCGGTCTGCTGGACGGATGGGTCGCGGACAGTCCGGACTCGCGGGACTGGCGGGATCTCGAAGAGGTCTGCTAGGGCGTTCACCGGGCCGGTCGTCGGACAGGGCGCGGGCCGGTCGGCGGGCGGGCCGTTCGCCGTACCCTGTACCAGCATCACACCCCATGTTTTCCAGGAAGGCGTACGTCGGTCATGGCTCAGCAGGACACCGATCAGCAGCACGCGGGCGTGCTCCCCGTCGACGAGGAGGGGTACGTCATCGACACGGAGGGCGGCGCGGAGCGCGAGGCCGCCTGGGTCGAGCGCGGCACCTCGCGGCCGATCACCGTGGTCGGCAACCCGGTGCTGCACAAGGAGTGCCGGGACGTCACCGACTTCGGCCCGGACTTCCAGCAGCTGGTCGCGGACATGTTCGCCAGCCAGCGCACCGCCGAGGGCGTGGGCCTGGCCGCCAACCAGATCGGCGTCGACCTGAAGGTCTTCGTCTACGACTGCCCGGACGACGACGGCGCGCGCCACGTCGGCGTGGTCTGCAACCCCGAGCTGGTCGAACTGCCCGCCGAGAAGCGCCGGCTGGACGACTCCAACGAGGGCTGCCTGTCGGTCCCCACCGCGTACGCGCCGCTGGCCCGGCCCGACTACGCCGAGGTGACCGGTCAGGACGAGCTGGGCAACCCGGTCAAGGTGCGCGGCACCGGCTACTTCGCACGGTGTTTGCAGCACGAGACGGATCATCTCTACGGCTACCTGTACATCGACCGGCTCTCCAAGCGGGAACGCAAGGACGCGCTGCGGCAGATGGCCGAGAACGAGCCGCGCTATCCCGTGGTCGCCAACGACTGACCCCCTGTCACCTTCATGACCGCCAGGGTGCTTCGTCCCCCTGGTTCGCAGAACTCCCTCGCGCACGGCGCCTGGTCCGGTGTTCCCTCCGGACCAGGCGCCGTTCGTCTTTCCGTCAAGCGTTCGACCCCTCGACGGATGGACGGCCCGAAACCGGACACGCAAGGGGAGGATCTCGGCACCGTCGGGTAGTGAAGGAGGCAAATGCGTTCCCAGGACGGTCAGTTGTGGTGCTGAATGGTGGGGTGGGGATACGCATGGGCGTGCGTCCGGCACGGGGGAAGGGGCGCACGCCGACTGGCGGCTGAGAGGGGATTGTTCGTGCATGCTTTGTCACACGGCACCACATCGAAACCGACCACCATCGCAGTTCCACCGGCGCTGTCTCTCCCGGTGATCGAGGCGGCGTTTCCTCGGCAACTCCATCCGTATTGGCCGAAGCTCCAGGAGGAAACCCGCGCGTGGCTGCTCGAAAAGCGGCTCATGCCGGCGGACAAGGTGGAGGAATATGCCGATGGACTGTGCTACACGGACCTCATGGCGGGCTACTACACAGATGCCGCCGACGAGGTCCTCCAGGCGATAGCGGACTACAGCGCGTGGTTCTTCGTCTGGGACGA
The DNA here is from genome assembly GCF_001418415.1 of Streptomyces hirsutus. Lineage (GTDB taxonomy): Bacteria > Actinomycetota > Actinomycetes > Streptomycetales > Streptomycetaceae > Streptomyces > Streptomyces hirsutus. Next base: position 7,333 of record NZ_LIQT01000317.1, on the reverse strand, counting down.
CCGGCACGACCGCGACATCGTGCACGGCCGCCCCGACGCCTGGCGGCGGCTGAAGGACCACCTGCACACGGCTCTCGACAGTCCCACGGACCACCTGCATCACGGGGACGCACTGGTGTCCGGGCTCGCGGACAGTGTGCGGCGGCTGTACTCGTTCCTTCCGGACACGTGGAACGCCCGGTTCGCCCGGCACTTCCACACGGTGATCGAGGCGTACGACCGGGAATTCCGCAATCGTACGGAGGGAATCGTCCCCACTGTCGAGGAATATCTGGAACTGCGCCGGCTCACCTTCGCGCACTGGATCTGGACCGATCTCCTGGAGCCGAGCGCGGGCTGTGAACTGCCGGACAGCGTACGAAAGAACCCGTCCTATCGGAAGGCGGCCCTGCTGAGTCAGGAATTCGCCGCCTGGTACAACGACCTCTGCTCGCTCCCGAAGGAATTAGCGGGCCATGAGGTGCATAATCTCGGAATCAGTCTCATCGTCCATGAGGGGCTCACCCTCGAAGAGGCGGTCGTCGATGTGAGGCGCCGCGTCGAGAAATGCATCACCGAATTCCTCGACGCGGAACAGGGAGTCTTGCGATTCGCCGACGGTCTCGACGACGGCACGGTGGGAGGGAAGGAACGGGGCGCGGCCGTGCGGGCCTGCCTCGGAAACATGCGGAACTGGTTCAGTTCCGTCTACTGGTTCCACCACGAGTCCGGCCGGTACATGGTCGACAGCTGGGACGACCGGTCCACGCCCCCGTACGTCAACAACGAAGCGGCAGGTGAGAAATGACCGTCGAGTCGGTGGAACCCGGAGCGTCCGCGGCGACCGCACTGCGCGAGCCGCCCTTGGCCGGCGGAGGTGTCCCCCTCCTCGGCCACGGCTGGAAGCTGGTGCGCGATCCGCTGGCCTTCATGGCCCAACTGCGCGATCACGGCGACGTCGTGCGCATCAGGATCGGACCGAAGACGGTGTACGCCGTCACCACCCCCGCCCTTACCGGGGCGGTGGCGCTGAGCCCCGACTACATCATCGCCGGGCCGCTGTGGGAGTCCCTGGAGGGACTGCTCGGAGAGGAGGGCGTCGCCACCGCCAACGGCCCGCTGCACCGGCGTCAGCGCCGCACCATCCAGCCCGCGTTCCGGCTCGACGCGATCCCCGCGTACGGGCCGATCATGGCGGAGGAGGCGTACGCGCTCGTGGAGCGCTGGCGCTCCGGCGAGGCACTGGACGTCACGGCGGAGTCCTTCCGCGTGGCCGTCCGGGTCACCGCCCGCTGCCTGATGCGCGGCAGCTACATGGACGCCCGGGCCGAGCGCATCTGTGCCGACCTCGCCACGTTGTTCAGCGGTATGTACCAGCGCATGGTGGTACCGCTCGGACCGCTTTATAAGGTGCCGCTTCCGGCCAACCGAGAATTCAACCGGGCGCTGGCCGATTTGCATGTCCTGGTCGACGAGATCGTCGCCGACCGACGGGCGAGCGGTCAAAAGCCGGACGATTTGCTGACGGCTTTGCTGGAGGCGAAGGATGAGAATGGTGAGCCCATCGGGGAACAGGAGATCCACGACCAGGTCATCGCCATCCTCACCCCCGGCAGCGAAACCGTCGGAGCCACCGTCATGTCGCTCCTCCTGGTTCTCACCGAGCACCCGGAACTCGGTGACAAGATCCGCGACGAGGTGAAAACCGTCGTCGGTGACCGGCCCGTCGCATTCGAGGACGTCCGAAAGCTGACGTACACCGCGAATGTCGTCACCGAGACCCTGCGGCTGTATCCGGCCGTATGGATATTGACGCGCCGGGCGGTGACCGAAACGGAACTCGGCGGATACCGCATTCCCCGGGGGGCGGACCTCATCTACAGTCCGTACGCCATCCAACGCGACCGGCGGTCGTACGAGCGGAACGAGGAGTTCGACCCGGACCGCTGGCTTCCGGAGCGGGCCAAGGACGTGCCCAAGCACGCGATGAGCCCGTTCAGCGTGGGCAACCGGAAATGCCCCAGTGACCACTTCTCGATGGCCGAGCTCACGCTCATCACCGCAGCGATCGCCTCCGCCTACCGGTTCGAGCACGTGCCCGGCTCCGATACCCGGCCCCGGATCGGCATCACCCTCCGGCCGCGCCGGCTGATGCTGTCGGCGCTGCCCCGCTGACCGGCCGCGCGGCGCACGTTCAGGCGGCCTCCGGGCCCCTGAACGTGCGCCGGTAGGCGTGCGGAGTCGTCCCCACGGCGCGCACGAAGTGGTGGCGCAGCGCCGCCGCGTTACCGAAACCGGTGCGGCCCGCGATCGCGTCCACCGTCTCGTCCGTGGCCTCCAGCAGATGCTGCGCCAGCAGCACCCGCTGGCGCAGGACCCAGCGGTAGGGCGTGGTGCCGGTCTCCTGCTGGAAACGGCGGGCGAACGTGCGCGGGGACATGTGGGCGCGGGCCGCGAGCTGCTCGACGGTCACCTCCTCGTCGAGATGCCGCTCCATCCACACCAGCACCTCGGACACGCTGTCGCCGCCGGGCGGAGGCAGCGGGCGCTCGATGTACTGGGCCTGGCCCCCGTCGCGGTGCGGGGGCACCACCATGCGCCGGGCGATCCGGTTGGCGACCTCGGGACCCTGCTCCTTGCGCACGAGATGCAGACAGGCGTCGATCCCGGCGGCGGTGCCCGCGGAGGTGATCACCGGGTCCTCGTCGGCGTAGAGCACATCCGGTTCGACGGTCAGGTGGGGGTACCTCCTGGTCAGCGCGTCCGCGTGCCGCCAGTGGGCGGCGGCGCGCCGGCCGTCGAGGAGGCCGGCGGCGGCGAGGACGAACACGCCGGAGCAGACGCTGAGCACCCGGGCGCCCCGGTCCACGCCCCGGCGCAGCGCGTCCAGCAGCCCGGGCGGGAAGTCCCGCGTCTCGTAGCACGACCCGGCGGGCACGGCGATGAGGTCCGCCGCCTCCAGCCGGTCCAGGCCGTGCTCGACCTGGATCGAGAAGCCCGTGTTGCTGCGCAGCGAGGGGCCTTCGGCGGAGGCGACCGCGAAGTCGTAGACGGGCAGGCCGTCGTCACTGCGGTCAACGCCGAAGACCTCGCAGACGACACCGAGCTCGAAGGGGTTCACGCGGTCGAGCAGGACGGCGGCCACATTGCGGAGCATGGCCCCAGTGTGCCCTGCCGCTGGCAGTAAATCGAGGGTGTGCGGCAGTCCTGCCACTGTTCGGTAAGGAGCGTCCGGCGCGACAGTGGTGTCCATGGAGACGACACATGTGGAAGCACTGATCGGAATGCTGACCGTTCTCGGACTGCTCGCCCTGATGGTCCTCCCCGCCGTCATCGGCATCGCGCACGAGCGGAGGATCGACCGACAGCTCGAGCGGGCCGGGACCGACCGCGCCGCCGCCGAGCGGCGCCACGCCCCCACCGGGCCGTCCCGGCCGGAGCGGACCCCGGGGTCCCGTTCCGCGCGGAGTGCCACCCCGCACCGCACCGCGCGCGCGGCGTGAGATGCGGGCGCCGGCGGGCGGCACCCGGGCCGGCAGCCCGGGGAGGAGGGACCTCCCCGGGCCGGACCGGCTCTAGAACTCCTCGTCCAGGTCGACCGTGCCCTCCACGGCGACCTGGTACGCGGACGGGCGCCGCTCGAAGAAGTTCGTCAGCTCCTGGACCCCCTGGAGCTCCATGAACGAGAACGGATTGTCCGAGCCGTACACCGGGGCGAAGCCCAGCCGGGTGAGCCGCTGGTCGGCCACGCACTCCAGGTACTGCCGCATCGACTCGGTGTTCATGCCCGGCAGCCCGTCACCGCACAGGTCGCGCCCGAACTGCAGCTCCGCCTCGACCGCCTCGCGCAGCATGTCCGTCACCTGCTGCTGAAGCTCGTCGTCGAACAGGTCCGGCTCCTCCTTGCGGACGGTGTCGACCACGTCGAAGGCGAAGGACATGTGCATCGTCTCGTCCCGGAACACCCAGTTGGTGCCGGTCGCGAGACCGTGCAGCAGGCCCCGGCTGCGGAACCAGTACACGTAGGCGAACGCCCCGTAGAAGAACAGGCCCTCGATGCACGCGGCGAAGCAGATCAGGTTGAGGAGGAAGCGGCGGCGGTCGGACCGTGTCTCCAGCCGGTCGAGCTTCTCCACCGAGTCCATCCACCGGAAGCAGAACTCCGCCTTCTCCCGGATGGACGGGATGTTCTCCACCGCCGCGAACGCGGCCGTCCGGTCCTCCGGATCGGGCAGGTAGGTGTCCAGCAGGGTCAGATAGAACTGGACGTGCACCGCCTCCTCGAAGAGCTGCCGCGACAGGTACAGCCGCGCCTCCGGGGAGTTGATGTGCTTGTAGAGGGTGAGCACCAGGTTGTTGGCCACGATCGAGTCGCCGGTGGCGAAGAAGGCCACCAGACGGCCGATCAGATGCTGTTCGGCGGGGCTCATCCGCGCGAGGTCGGCGACGTCCGAGTGGAGGTCGACCTCCTCCACGGTCCAGGTGTTCTTGATCGCGTCCCGGTAGCGCTCGTAGAAGTCGGGGTAACGCATGGGGCGCAGGGTGAGTTCGAAGCCCGGGTCAAGCAGGTTCTGGGTTCGGGGGGCGGTGGTCATCACTGGCAGGCCTCGCAGGACTCGGGGTTCTCAAGGGAGCAGGCGACGGCTTCGGGATCGGCGGCCGGCTGCGGGGTGGGGACAGGGGCGGGAACGGGGCCGGTGGCGGCAGTGGTCTGCGCCTGGGCCGCGCGGGCGATGCGGGTCGCCGGCCGGGAGCGCAGGTAGTACGTGGTCTTCAGGCCCCGCTTCCAGGCGTAGGCGTACATCGAGGAGAGCTTGCCGATGGTCGGCGTCTCCATGAACAGGTTCAGCGACTGCGACTGGTCCAGGAACGGGGTGCGGTCGGCGGCCATGTCGATCAGGGCGCGCTGCGGGATCTCCCACGCGGTCCGGTACAGGCCGCGCACCTCCTCGGGGATCCAGGTGAAGTCCTGCACCGAGCCGCCGGCCTCGCGCAGTGCCTCGCGGGTCCGCGCGTCCCACACGCCCAGCCGCTTCAGGTCGTTCACCAGATACGAGTTGACCTGGAGGAACTCCCCGGACAGCGTCTCGCGCTTGAACAGGTTGGACACCTGCGGCTCGATGCACTCGTACACGCCGGCGATGGACGCGATGGTGGCGGTCGGCGCGATCGCCAGCAGCAGCGAGTTGCGCATGCCGACGGAGGCGATCCGTTCGCGCAGCGCCGACCAGCGCTCGGGCCAGGCGAGTTCGGTGTCGTAGTGGTCGGGGTGCAGCACGCCCCGGGCGGTCCGCGTCTGCTCCCACGCCGGCAGGGGGCCGACGGGGGTCCCTCCTGCACCGGAGCCTGTCGCAGGCGCTTGGGGGCGTTCGGCGAGGCCGGCGGAGGTCTCGTACGCGGCGAGCATGATGCGCTCGGCGATCCGGGTGGAGAGCCGCCGGGCGCCGGGGGAGTCGAAGGGCAGGCGCAGGGCGAAGAAGACGTCCTGGAGGCCCATCACCCCCAGCCCCACCGGCCGCCAGCGCGCGTTGGAACGGGCCGCCTGCCCGGTCGGGTAGAAGTTGATGTCCACGACCCGGTCGAGGAAGGTGACGGCCGTGCGCACGGTCTCGTCCAGCCGCTCCCAGTCGAGGTCACCGGCCGCCAGGTCGACGAGCGCGCCTAGGTTGACCGAGCCCAGGTTGCACACCGCCGTCTCCCCGTCGCTGGTGACCTCGAGGATCTCCGTGCACAGGTTGGACGAGTGGACGACGTGACCGGGCTCGGCCGTCTGGTTGGCGGTGCGATTGGCGGCGTCCTTGAACGTCATCCAGCCGTTGCCGGTCTGGGCGAGGGTCCGCATCATGCGCCCGTACAGCTCCCGGGCGGGGATCGTCTTCCGCGCCAGACCCGCGGCCTCGGCGGCCCGGTAGGCCGCGTCGAACTCCTCGCCCCACAGGTCGACCAGGTCCGGGACGTCGGACGGGGAGAACAGCGACCAGGCGGCGTCGGCGTCGACCCGGCGCATGAACTCGTCCGGCACCCAGTGCGCGAGGTTCAGGTTGTGCGTACGGCGGGCGTCCTCGCCGGTGTTGTCGCGCAGCTCCAGGAACTCCTCGATGTCCGAGTGCCAGGTCTCCAGGTAGACCGCCGCCGCGCCCTTGCGCCGGCCGCCCTGGTTCACGGCGGCGACGGAGGCGTCCAGGGTCTTCAGGAACGGGACGATGCCGTTGGAGTGCCCGTTGGTGCCGCGGATCAGCGACCCCCGGGAGCGGATGCGGGAGTAGGCCAGACCGATGCCGCCGGCGTGCTTGGAGAGGCGGGCCACCTGGTGGTAGCGGTCGTAGAGGGAGTCCAGTTCGTCCTTGGGGGAGTCGAGGAGGTAGCAGGAGGACATCTGGGGGTGCCGGGTACCTGAGTTGAACAGGGTGGGGGAGGAGGGCAGGTACTCCAGGCGGCTCATCAGGCCGTACAGCGAGGCGACTTCGTCCACCGAGCGGGGGGTGCCGTCCTCGGCGAGACCGGAGGCGACCCGCAGCAGGAAGTGCTGCGGTGTCTCGACGACCTTGCGGGTGACCGGATGCCGCAGCAGATAGCGGCTGTACAGGGTGCGCAGCCCGAAGTAGCCGAACCGGTCGTCCGCGCGGGGGTCGATCAGCGCGTCGAGACGGTCCGGGTGCAGCAGGACGAACTCGGCGGTCCGGTCCGCGATGAGGCCCTCGCGGTGCCCGGCGGCGATCGACGAGGTGAACGACGTGACCCCCTGCGAGGCGGCCTCGGTGCGGATGCCGAGGGTCAGCAGCCGGGCGGCGAGCCGGGAGTAGACGGGGTCCTCGGAGATGAGCCCGGCCGCCGCCTCGGTGGCCAGCTCCCGCAGTTCGGCCTCGTCCGCACGGGCGGACCGGCCGCGCAGCGCGGCGGCGGC
>NZ_LIQT01000317.1:0-421 GCF_001418415.1 Streptomyces hirsutus | reverse complement strand
CGCGAGGCCCGGACGTCAGGCACCCGGACCGGACGGCCGGGCGCACTGTCGGCAGGTCCTCGGACTGAAGCCGTGCGGGCACGCGGAAAACGCGAACACGCACAAGTACACCGTTGCGGGACAGTTCCGGATTCGCACCGGATTCCCCTGCGGCGACAGCGAGCATGAGCATACATCTTGTGCCCGGTGCTGTCGGCGGGCCCATATCTTGTGTCCCGATGGGGGCTGCGGCGCAGGGCCGCAGGGGTGTCAGAGAGTCAGCTCATAGGCGAGCAGCGTGATGTCGTCCAGGTGCGGAAGAGGCTTCCGGTCCCGCCCGGGAGAGCGGACGAAACCGAGACGCTCGTAGACGCGGTGGGCCGCACGCATCGTCCGCCGGCTCGACAGCACGATCCGTACGCACCCCTCCGCGGCCCGTGCC
>NZ_LIQT01000316.1 GCF_001418415.1 Streptomyces hirsutus | reverse complement strand
GGGCTGGTTGCGACACGACAGTCGCTCTGAATAAGTGAACTCCCTGCAAGAGGAAGGAAAATGAAGCAGGCTGTTTCGGACCAGTGTCCAAGGTCCGTCCCCACGTCCGCATGCGTCGCTGGTAACGGTGGGGTGTGAAGCCGGACGGGTCAAGCCCAAGAGCTGTCCATGCCATCGGACGGCAACAGGCGAAGGGGAAGGCTGGCCGGGCTAATGTAAATGAACTCTCGTTGACGCCTCGTGAGCTCGCACCATTCCGATGGCACGAAATCAGGAAGGTATAGGACCCGTGTTGCAATGCACAAAGCGGCTCCGGCATTCCAGCCGTCCGGAGCAGGACACCGCTGGTCCCGGGGTACAGAGAGAGCCCAACACCAGCCGCATCTTGTCAGAGCGGAACGTGGAAACCCCGTCTGGGTCCGGACCTCGGTCCGGTAAGCCGGAGGCAACGAAGGCCCAACTCCCCGGCGGGAACAGGATGGTCCGAGAAGCGAATGCCGATAGGGCGAAAGCCCAGGGGAAACAGCAGGAATCCTCATCCCTGCCCTATAACCCGTCGGATACGGACGCATGTCCGGCCCGAAAGGGAGCTGACGCGGACCAGGTGGACCTGTGAAGACGAACAGCAAGGAAGCCGGAACCGAAGGACAAGTTAGACGCGGAGGTGAGCGTGACCGCAGTATGTGAAACAGCAGTGGCGCCTGCTGACACGAACGGACTGGAGGGCCCCGCCGAATACTGGAACAGCATCGACTGGGCCAGTCAGGAGGCGTCGGTACGGCGACTGAGGCAGAGGATCTTCACGGCCTCACAGGAAGGGGACCTCAAGAGGGTCCGCAACTTGCAGAAGCTCATGCTGCGCTCACACGCGAACACGCTGGTCAGCGTGAGGCGGGTAACGCAGCAGAGCCAGGGCCGCCGGACGGCGGGGATCGACCAAGAGACCGCGCTCAATCCGCGTGAGCGGGGAACGGTGGCGATGGAGATCGCCGCTGAGCGGGAACCTGGAAGAGCCCAGCCAGTTCGGCGCGTGTACATCCCGAAGGCCAATGGGAAGCGAAGGCCGCTCGGTATCCCCGTGATTCGCGACCGGATCAGGCAAGCCCGAGTCAAGAACGCGCTGGAGCCCGAGTGGGAAGCCCGGTTCGACCGGCGGAGCTACGGCTTCCGGCCGGGCCGGGGCTGTCACGATGCGATCCAAACCATCTACAACGTGCTCAGGAAGAAAACTTCTCGACGCCTGTGGGTCTTGGACGCCGACCTGACGGCGGCATTCGATCGTATTTCACACGACCACTTGATGACCGGCCTCGGTGCCTTCCCAGCGCGGGAGGCGATCCGGGGGTGGCTGAAGGCCGGCGTGATGGAGGGCGGTCGGCTCGCGCCGACCCTTGAGGGGACCCCTCAAGGCGGCGTGATCAGCCCGCTTCTGCTGAACATCGCTTTGCATGGCATGGAAGCCGCTGTTGGGTGTGGCGATGAGGGCGCAACTTACCGTGCCCGGCGGGACGCACCGATCCTTGTCCGGTACGCAGACGACTTCGCGGTGTTCTGCCGCAGCGAAGAAGAGGCGTGCCAGACAAAGGAGCAGTTGACCCGATGGATGGAGAGCCGGGGAGTCGCCTTCAACGACGAGAAGACGTCGGTCATTCACGTCGACGAAGGTTTCGATTTCCTCGGTTTCAATGTTCGTCGGTACAACGGCAAGTTACTTATCAAGCCAAGTAAAGAAGCCATAAGGAGGGTCCGGGAAAGGCTTCGTGTGGAAGTGCTCGCACTGCGCGGGTCCAACGCCACAGCCGTTATCAGGAAGCTCGCCCCGATCATTAGGGGATGGGCGACCTACTACCGGACGGTGGTCTCAAAGAAAGCATTTTCGAGCCTGGACCACTACGTGTGGACTCTTACATGGAAGTGGGCCAGGTTCAGCCACCCGAAGAAGTCGCTGTACTGGATCAAAGACAGGTACTACGGCCAGTTCCAATCGACCCGGAAGGACACGTGGGTGTTCGGCGACCGGGAGACCGGCGCTCATCTCTACAAGTTCAACTGGACCAAGATCCAAAGGCACGTGCTCGTCAAGGGAAGTAACTCCCCGGACGACCCCGCGCTGGCCGACTACTGGTCAAGCCGCCGACGCAAGTCGGTCCCAGCGACGCTCGACAAGACGTCGATCACGCTGGCCGCCCGCCAGAAGGGATTGTGCTCGCTATGTAAGCAGGCATTGATCTCCGAGGCCGAGTACGAACCTGACAGCCCGCGCGAGTGGGCCGCCTGGTTCTCGGCCGTGTCGAAGACGCTAAACAAGCACCACTTCGTATATCGGCGGCACGGAGGCTCGGACGAGGGAACGAACCTTCGCCTCGTACACGCAAGTTGTCACCGCCAGCACCACGCTGGCGATCACAGAAGGGCCCTGCAAGTATGACCTCCACCGAGGCCAGAAGGGTCTGCTTGAGCCGGATGCCGCGACGAGTGGCACGTCCGGTTCTGAGGGGGCTGGGGTGCGGCAACGCACCCCAGCTACCCGGCGGCG
>NZ_LIQT01000315.1 GCF_001418415.1 Streptomyces hirsutus | reverse complement strand
CTGTCGTGTCGCAACCAGCCCTCCTCGGTGTGGAAGCGGTGCAGGTGGTGCGAGCCGGAGATCGGGGCGTTCGGCATGCCCTCCGAGTACGGCCACCTGCCGGTGAGACGGCCCCGGTACTCGTACGCCGTACCGTCGGCGGCGCGGTGGACGCCGTGGAAGTCCGACATGTTGGACTGGAAGCTGATGGCCGTCTCGGTCCCGTCATCGCCCTGCCAGCTGAGCTGCGCGGGCAGCGAGTGCTCGTCCCGGTCGATGTGGAACAGCAGCCGGGGAGCCGCCTGCCAGGAGCGGGACGAGGAGCCATGGGCGCAGCGGCGTTCGGTCCGGTACGTGAAGACCGAGTCCCGAGCGGCCTGTGCGGTCCGCGCACGCTCGGAGCGGCCGCGCTCGACGACGGGGTCCAGCGTGATCCGATAGAGCCAGAACATGCTGCGGGCCTTGGCGGAGGAGCGTATCTCCAGGGTGTTGGTGCCGGCCTTGAGCAGATGCCCGGGCACCGCGAAGACGTTGTCCTGCGGGAGGTCGCCGCCGCCGGGCACGGTGAGTCCCTCGGCCAGTGCCTCCCCCTGGAGCAGGACGTCGACGGGGGCGTACCCCGGCTCGGGGCCGAGCTTGGAGACGAGGGCGGTCATGGTGAGCGTCGCCTGAGGGATGTCCGCCGGATCCTCCACCTCGAACTCCATGGTCACGGACCCGCCCGCACCGAGAGCCAGATGGGACCCGGCGAACCGGCCGTCCTCGTGCCGGACCTCGGCGTTGGCAAGCCGGGCCGGGTGGACGGAGAAGTCTGCGAAGGTGGCTTCCATACTCATGGCAACAACTCCTGATGAACCGTCAACAAGGTGAGATGCAGGGCGCGACGGCGACGAATACGCCACGGCCGACCCCATGAGCAGTGAACCTAGTGCCCCCCTGTGACAACGCCTTCGATCGACGGCGACGCCTGGAGCGCCGGCGGTGCCGGTTTGCGTAACGGGTCCGTTCCAAGTGGGCCGGGTGGCGATGGATTTGGCCGGATGTGCCCGGCAGGTCGTCACTGATCTCTCTGGTTTCGTCACGCATCGCTGGATAGCGTTGGTTCACTCGAGAGAAGCCTCGCCCCACCGGGAGCCGACCGTGAACCGCCGCCCCACCCTGCTCGCAGCGCTCGCACTGACCGCCACCGCAGCCCTGACGCTCTCCGCCTGCGGCGGCAGCGGCAGCGACGAAGGCTCCACCAAGGACAAGGACAGCGACAAGATCGCGGGCGCGGACACGGGGAGCGAGAAGTCGGCTCCGCCGAGCGAATCATCGGCCTCGGCCGCCGAGGGACGCCCGAAGATCGACTTCCCCTCGGATGCGAAGAATGTTTTCGAGTACGAGAAGACGGGCGATCCTGCGAAGGACGCGGTGCTCGCGGACAGCGCATTGAGCGTCAACTCTGTCGATGAAGCGATCTTCGTCGGCAGTACGGACACCGAAGCGCTCGGCTTCTACAACACCGAGAAGGCTCTGAGCGGCTCGATCACGTACGTGCTCGGATATATCAAGAAGGACGACACCTGGGTCGGTGAGACTCGGTACTTCGACTACAAGGTGAGTCTGTCTGGGGAAAACGGCGCCTACGTCACCTACTGCTCCGACGAAAGCAAGTCCTTCATCAAGAACAAGAAAACCGAGAAAGTCAAGGACACGCCGACGACGGAAGACAGCTACGTCCTTTACAACACCAAGCTCGAAAAGCGTGCTGATGGCGTCTGGCAAACCACTGATGTCGCGTCGAACCGGGGGAGCAAGGAGTGTCAGCCGTAGGGAAGGCAACAAGGATCGCGGCCCTTGCCGCACTAGTCTCCATTCCCGTAATCGTGGCGCCTGCGGCGTTTGCCGGTGGGCGGGGAGAGAACGGCACACGTGACGGGACGGAGCAACATGCCGAAACCGGTGGCGACGGTACCGTGTCCGTCACGGTCGGCGGGGTGGTGTTCGATCGTTCGAAGAATGGGCGTGGTGGTTCTGCGGGTGTGTTGAGGTCGGCCACGTCGTGGGCGCCGCCGCCTTGTTGGTATGCCCCCAAGTACACGCCGGAGCAGTTGCAGAAGCACTTGGAGCCGATCTGGGAGGCCGGGTCGACGGGGCACGAGTGGGATGCCACGCAGCGGAAGAAGTATCTCAACCCGGACGAGCCCGAGAAGGACTTCAACAAGGACAGGACCGGCGAGGGTCACTGGTGGGGTTCCTACGTCAATGACAGCTACCCCCCGGGCTGGGATTCCTGTGACGAGGACTACTTCTGGGTGGACCAGGGTGATCCCCCGCCGGCCGGGATCGAGAATGCGGTGACTCCGGAGGTTCTGGCGGAGCTCGCCTATGCGGAGATTCGTGTTCCGGGTACGGAGGTGACACTGGCTCCTGCCGGGGAGGCCAAGGTGAACCTTCCGACGTGGGCGTGGCTGGACGGGGCGGAGTTCAGGCCGGTGTCGGTCACCGCGTCGGTGCCGGTGATCGGTATCGAGGCGACGGGCACGGCGGTGCCGGTGTCGCTGGAGATCGAGCCGGGCACGCCCGACGCGGAGACGTTCCCCGCTTCGGGTGTCTGCGAGATCGATGACGGGCGGATCGGTGAGCCGTACGCCAGGGGGAAGGCGGACCGGGATCCGCCCTGTGGTGTGAGGTACCTGCGGTCCTCGGGTGACGGCACTTTCCCGCTCCAGGCCACGGTCACCTGGAAGATCGAGTGGACCGGCACCGGCGGCGCGGGCGGCGACCTTCCCGACGGTACCTTCGGCGCCACGCAGGACGTCGTCGTCCAGGAGATCCAGGCCATCAACCGCTGAACCGGGCGCTTTTCCTCACCTTCCCGCAGATTCACACTGCCGGGGCAGGGCCGGTGGTGCTGGTCATCACCACGCGTGTCGCCGGGCCGCAGTAATTCGCCCATTCGGCCGCACTGCCTCGCGTGCGCCGCTGGATCGCTGTGTCGTTGACACGGACGCGTGCCGAGGTCCAGGACATCGGCGGCCTCGGGCGCTCAGCGACGAAGAGCGAGAAGGACGGAGTACGCCCATGCCTCCTATACGCGCTATACGCGGGTTCAGAGCGGGTCGCCGACGTCATACCGCGGTCATCGCAGCGCTGGTGACCTGCTCGACGGTACTGACCGGGCAGGACCTCGCCGTGGCCGGAGGTGCTCCCGCACCTTCCGTGCCCGTCCCGCAGTTGGAATGGAGCCCCTGCATTCGGGGCAGCGCGTTCGACTGCGCGACCGCGAAGGTACCGCTGGACTACAACAATCCCAGTGGGCGCACCATCGAGCTGGCAGTCGTCAAACGGAAGGCCACCGACCCCGGCCGGCGCATCGGCACCCTCTTCTTCAACCCGGGCGGCCCCGGTGGGCCCGGAACGGTGCAGATGCCACAGAACTACGAGCGATTCCCGCGCGAGGTGCGGGAGCGGTTCGACATCATCAGCTGGGACCCCCGAGGGATCGGCAACAGCACCGCGGTGAACTGCTTCGCGAGTCCCAAGGAAGCCGCTGACTGGAGCGCGAGCAAAGCGGCGGGCTTCCCGGTGGGGGAGAAGGAGCGGGCGGCCTTCATCGCCGCGTACAAGGATCTGGCCCGGCGTTGTGAGCAGCGTGACCCCGAGCTCCTGCGCCACGTGTCGACCACCGACACCGCTCGGGACCTCGACCAGCTCCGCCGGGCGGTGGGGGAGTCACACCTCACCTACCAAGGGATCTCCTACGGCACGATCCTGGGCGCCACCTACGCCAATCTCTTCCCCGACAAGGTCCGTGCCATGGTCCTCGACAGCAACATCGACCCCGAAGCCTGGACGAACCACGCGTCCGACGACGACCCCCGGCTCACGACCTTCCTGCGCATGGGTTCGGACCGCACCGCGGCAGCAACCCTGGACCAGTTCCTCACCCTGTGCGGGTCCACCACCACCGCCCACTGCGCCTTCTCCGCCGGCAGCCCGGAAGCGACCCGGGACAAGTTCGACCAGCTGATGCAGAAGCTCCGTAAACATCCTGTGGGCGCCTGGACCTATGCCGGCACGGTCGCCGACGTGGTGAACAGCCTCTACATCGTCCACCCCGGGTGGACGAACCTCGCCGGCAGGCTGCAGGACCTGTGGCAGGGTCGCGTCGCGGAGCCGTCCCCGCTCCCGCCCCCACCCGCAGTCCCGAATCCGAATCCGTACCTGGGCGAGGAACAGGGCGCTGCGGTCCTCTGCGGGGACAGCCCCAATCCGCGCGACCCGAACGTCTACCACGGCCTGGAAGAGGCCGCTGCCGCCCGTGCGGGCGACGCCGGACGCTTCTGGACCTGGGCCGTCGAGGGATGTTCGACCTGGCCTGCGGTCGCCGCCGACCGCTACCTCGGTCCGTGGAACAAGCCGACAGCACACCCCGTCCTGGTGGTCGGCACCACCTACGACCCCTCCACTCCCTACACGAACGCGCAGGCCATGGCCAAGCAACTGGCCAACGCCCGCCTGCTCACCCACAACGGGTACGGGCACACCGCACTGATCAACCCCAGCAGCTGCATCAACACGTACACCGGCCGCTACTTCATCGACGGCACCCTCCCACCGGCCGGAACAACGTGCCGGCCGGACACGCCCCCCTTCTCCGCACCCAAGCCGATCGGCAGCGGCGGAATGGCCGGCGCCGTCTCCTGAACCGGCTACAGTCCCCGGCCTGGGCGCGGGCTCCCGACCCAGGCCGGACGGACCCCCGTCCCTTGCCCTTCGTCCTGGTCCCCGCCCCATCGGTGCCCTGCCGACTGAGCTGCGCGGGCTTGCGTAACGGGTCCGTTCCAAGTGGGTTGAGTGGTGATGGATTTGGCCGGATGTGC
>NZ_LIQT01000314.1 GCF_001418415.1 Streptomyces hirsutus | reverse complement strand
GGTCCACCCAGACCCGGTCGGTCACCGACGTACTCGTGTCGGCACCCGACCGGGTCTGGGTGGACCGGGGCGGCGGACTGGAGCTGACGGGCGTCTCCTTCCCGGACGCGGTGGCCGTACGCAGGCTCGCCCAGCGGCTCGCCGCCGTGGCCGGCCGGCGCCTGGACGACGCCCGGCCCTGGGTCGACGCGCGGCTGGCCGACGGGACACGGCTGCACGCCGTGCTGCCCCCGGTGGCCGTCGGCTGCACCTGCCTGTCGCTGCGCGTCGTACGGCCCCGCGCCTTCACCCTGGACGAACTGACGGCGGCGGGAACGGTGCCGCCGGGCGGCGACCGGATCCTGCGCGCGCTGCTCGGCGCGCGGCTGTCCTTCCTGGTCAGCGGCGGCACCGGGACCGGCAAGACGACCTTGCTCAGCGCGTTGCTGGGACTGGTCGGTCCGGACGAGCGGATCGTCCTCGCCGAGGACTCGGCCGAACTGCGGCCCGACCATCCGCACGTCGTACGCCTGGAGACCCGGCCCGCGAACCAGGAGGGCGCCGGACTGGTCACGCTCGAGGACCTGGTGCGCCAGGCGCTGCGGATGCGGCCGGACCTGCTGGTCGTGGGGGAGGTGCGCGGCCCCGAGGTGGTCCATCTGCTGGCAGCCCTCAACACCGGACATGAAGGCGCCGGGACCGTCCATGCCAATGCCGCCGCGGACGTACCCGCCCGGCTGGAAGCGCTCGGCACGGCGGCCGGGCTCGACCGTTTCGGGCTGCACAGCCAGCTGGCGGCCGCCCTGTCCGTGGTGCTGCACCTCGTCCGTGACCGGACCGGCCGACGGCGGATCGCTGAGGTGCACGTGCTGGAACGGGACCCGTCGGGGCTGGTGCGGACGGTGCCCGCGCTGCGCTGGAGCCCCGACGCGTTCGTCCCCGAGCGGGGGTGGGAGCGGCTGCGGGAACTGCTCCGGAACACCGGCGACGGCGGCGGACTGTGAAGGGGCGGCTCGTGGGAGGCCGCCGGGTCGCAGAGGAGCGGTCTCCGGGCGATCGGCCCGTGAACGGGCGGCCGTTGAACCGGTGGAGGCGGCAGACGGTGAGAGGGGACCGAGGGTGAACGGGACTGCCGGAATGCCGATGGGGACGGCCACGGTGTGCCTCGGGGCCGCCGCGTGGCTGCTGGCCGGCCGACGGGCCGGAGCCAGGCGGGCACGGTTGCTGCTGGCCGGTGGGGCACCGGTCGGGAGCGGGCCGCCGGGATGGCTCCGGGCGATCCGTGCGTGGGGACGCATCCGGGGACGGCTGCGGGCCGAATGGTGGGCCCTGGCCGCCGGGGCGGTGCTGGCGCTGCTGGGCACCTCGGTACTGCCGCTCGTCGCGGGCACGGCCGGGGTGCCGCTGCTGCGGCGGGCGCGGCTGGCCGCTGGGGAGCGCCGGGTCCGTGAGCGCAGGGGCGACGCGGTGATCGCACTGTGCGGAGCCCTCGCCGGGGAGGTGCGCGCGGGGCGGCAGCCGGGTGAGGCACTGTCACCGGCCGCGCGTGACTCCGGCGGGCTCGGCGACGCCCAGGCGGCGGTGCTGGCGGCCGCACGGTTCGGCGGTGACGTCCCGGACGGGCTCGTGGTGGCGGCGCGGCAGCCGGGCGCCGAAGGGCTTCGCGGGCTCGCAGCGTGCTGGCGGGTCGCCGTGGACCAGGGGGCGGGGCTCGCGGCCGGACTCGACCGGCTGGAAGCGGCGCTGCGTGCCGAACGGGACCGGCGTGCCGACCTGCGCGCCCAGCTGGCCGGCGCCCGCGCCACCGCGGTGATGCTCGCGGGGCTCCCCGTCCTGGGGCTGGGGCTCGGCGCGGCCCTCGGGGCCGACCCCCTGCACATCCTCCTGCACACCCCGTCGGGGCTCGGCTGCCTTGCGGCCGGCGGGGTCCTGGAGGGGCTGGGGCTGTGGTGGGTGCTGCGGATCATGCGGGGTGCCGAGGAGGCGTCGGCATGAGCGGCGACGTTTTCCACGGGCTGGGGATCGTCGTGGGGGCGGCGTCGGCACTCGGCTGGCCGGCCTGGTGGCTGAGCCACGCGCGGTGCGAGCGTCGGCTGCGACGACGACTGGCCGAGACGCTGGCCGTGGAACAGGCGGTGGCCCGGCCACGCCTCACGGTGCCGAGAGGCGCACGCGAGTGGCTGCCCCCGATGGGAGCGGCCTGCGCGGGCTGGGTGCTGGTGGGCGGTCCCGCCGGAGTGCTGGTGGGGCTGGCCGGAGCCGCCGGACTGTGGCGGTGGCGCCTGCGGCAGACGGCGGCCGGGGCGCACGAACGGGAACGTGCCGCGGCCCGCGCGGCGCGGCAACTCCCTCTCGCAGCCGACCTGCTGGCTGCCTGCATCGCGGCCGGCGCCGGGCCCGTACCCGCCGCGCAGGCGGTCGGCGAGGCCCTGGGCGGGCCGGTCGGGGACGCGCTGGCCAGAGGCGCGGCGGAGGTGCGGCTCGGTGGGGAACCGGGCGCGGCCTGGCGCCGGCTGGCCGCCGTGCCGGGAGCCGCGGCCCTGGCCCGGCTGCTGGAACGGGCCGACGTGTCCGGGCTCCCCATGGCCGCGCCCGTCGCGCGGCTCGCCGCGGAGTCCCGCGCGCGGTGGGCCCGCGCGGCGACGGCACGGGCACGGCGGGCCGCCGTCATGGTCACCGCGCCGGTGGGTCTGTGCTTCCTGCCCGCCTTCGTCGCGGTCGGCGTGCTGCCCGTGGTGATCGGGCTCGCCGGCGGGGTGCTGGGAGGAGGTGGTCGATGACGGACGGGAACCGAAAGCGGCGGCAGGACGAACGGGCAAACGGACGGACGACAGACATGTCGAGTGGTGTTTCAACAGGACCTTTCGATAAGGGGGTTGAGATGTATCAGGTGGTACGGGCGCGGCTGCGCGCCCTGGTGCGCAGGATGCGCGCGGCACGGAAGGACACCGGGATGGTCACTTCCGAGTACGCCATGGGCATCGTGGCGGCGGTGGCGTTCGCCGTCGTGCTCTACAAGGTCGTCACGAGCGGTCCGGTCGACGCGGCGCTGACGAAGATCGTGGAGCAGGCGCTCGATGGCCGGATGTGAACGGCGCTCGGACCGCGGCTTCGTGACGGCGGAGTCGGCGATGGTGCTGCCCGTGCTGGTGATGTTCGCGATGGCGCTGGTGTGGGGGCTGTTGGTGGTGGCGGCGCAGATCCAGTGCGTGGACGCGGCCCGCACCGGTGCCCGCGCGGCGGCCCGGCAGGATTCTCCCGGTGCGGTCGTCGAGGTGGCCCGCCGGGCGGCGCCGTCCGGCGCGGAGGTCACGGTGAGCCGGGAGGCGACGCAGGTTCGTGTGGTCATCGTGGCCAGGCCCCCGCTCCTGCACGGGCTGCCCTTCGAGGTACGGGAGGAGGCGGTGGCGGCCGTGGAGGAGACGGCGGGGGCGGACACGTGAAGCACGGGATCCGCGACCGGCGGGGACGGCGGAGCGGCCGGGCGCGCGGCCGAGGGCATGAAGGCGGACGTGGGGCCGGTCCGCCGGACCGGGGGCCCGAGCGCCGTGCCGGCGGGGAGTGCGACGGGGTGCGCGTCGCACCGGCCGATCAGGAGGCCGGACCCGGGTGCGGCCTCCGCCGGGACAGCGGCCGGCACCGGGACAGCGGCCGGCACCGGGACGGTGGCCGGAACCCGGCCCGGTGGCCGGGCCGGCACCGGTACTCCGGACAAGACCCCGACCGGGGCTCCGCGACCGTCTGGAGTGTCGGGGCCATCGCCGTGCTGTGTGTCGTCTTCGGCGTCGTCCTCACCCTGGGGCAGGCCGTCGTGGTCCGGCACCGGGCGGCCGGCGGTGCGGACCTCGCCGCGCTGGCGGCGGCGGACCGGTGGATGGACGGTACGACGGAGGCCTGTGCGCGGGCCGGCCGGGTGGCCGGGGCGCAGGGCACGCGTCTGGTGCGGTGCACGGTCGCGGGCGAGGTCTCGGACGTGTCGGTGGCCGCGGGACGAGGACCGTTCGAGGCGGAGGTCAGAGCGCGGGCGGGACCGGCCGGCCCGCCGGCCACCGCCACCGCTCACCCCTGGCCGGCCTCCGCCGCCCTGCCGCCCGTCCGGCCCGTCGGGTCGGTCCGGTCCGTCGGGTCCGTCCCGTCCGCCTCCGCCTCGCTCTCCTTCGCCGGTGCACCCTCCAGCAGCACCGCGAGAAGCCGTACCGCACCTCGTTTGTGCAGCGGTTCGTTGCCGTTTCCGCACTTGGGGGACTGGATGCAGGACGGGCAACCGGCCTCGCACTCGCAGGAGGCGATGGCCTGCCGGGTGGCGGTGAGCCAGTCGCCGGCGGTGCGGAAGGCGCGCTCCGCGAAGCCGGCCCCGCCCGGATGACCGTCGTAGACGAAGACGGTGGGCAGCAGGGTGTCGGGGTGCAGGGGCACGGAGACCCCGCCGATGTCCCAGCGGTCGCAGGTCGCGAAGAGGGGCAGCATGCCGATCGACGCGTGCTCGGCGGCGTGCAGGGCGCCGCCGAGGATCTCCGGGTTGATCCGGGCCCGGTCCAGCTGGTCCTCGGTGACCGTCCACCACACCGCGCGGGTGCGCAGCGTACGGGGCGGCAGGTCGAGTTTCGTCTCGCCCAGCACCTCGCCGGTGATGACACGTCGACGCAGGAAGGAGACCACTTGGTTGGTGACCTCGACGGAGCCGTAGCACAGGCGGCCGTCGCCCCACGGGATCTCGGTGTCCGTCTCCAGCACGGAGACCGACGTCGTGTCGCGGGCGACCGTCGTATAGGCCGGGGCGGCCTGTTCGACCAGGGCGACGGAATCCTCCAGGTCGAGGGAGCGGACGAGATACGTGCGGCCCTGGTGCAGATGGACCGCGCCCTCGTGGACGGTCGTGTGCGCGGCGCCGGCGTCCACCGTGCCGAGCAGCCGTCCCGTACCGTCCTCGACGACCTGGACGGGACGGCCGCCCTCCCCGCGGATGTCGGTCAGGTCGGCGGCCCGTTCCCGCCGGGTCCAGTGCCAGGCCTTCGTCCGGCGGCGGAGCAGCTTCGCGGCCTCCAGCTGCGGCAGGAGCTCCGCGGTGGCCGGGCCGAACAGCTCCAGGTCCTCGTCCGTCAGCGGCAGCTCCTCGGCCGCCGCGCACAGGTGCGGGGCGAGTACATAGGGGTTGTCGGGATCGAGGACGGTGGATTCCACGGGCCGGTCGAACAGGGCCTCGGGGTGGTGGACGAGGAAGGTGTCCAGGGGGTCGTCGCGGGCGACCATGACGGCGAGGGCGCCCTGCCCCGACCGCCCCGCACGGCCCGCCTGCTGCCACAGGGACGCCCTGGTGCCCGGGTAGCCGGCGATCACCACGGCGTCCAGGCCGGAGACGTCCACGCCGAGTTCCAGGGCGTTCGTCGCGGCGAGTCCGAGGAGTTCGCCGGAGTGCAGGGCACCTTCGAGGGCGCGGCGCTCCTCGGGGAGATAGCCGCCCCGGTAGGCCGCCACCCGCCGGACCAGCGAGCGGTCGACCTCGGCCAGGCGTTCCTGGGCGATCACCGAGATCAGCTCGGCGCCGCGCCGGGAGCGTACGAAGACGACCGAGCGGACGCCCTGCACGGTGAGGTCGGTCAGCAGGTCGGCGGCCTCGGCGGTGGCGGTACGGCGGACGGGTGCGCCCTTCTCGCCGTGCAGCTCGGTCAGCGGAGGCTCCCAGAGGGCGAACACCAGTTCGCCGCGAGGCGAGGCGTCGTCGGCGACCTCGACCACCGGCAGGCCGGTGAGGCGGCGGGCGGCGACCGCGGGCTCGGCGGCGGTCGCGGAGGCGAGCAGGAACACGGGCGAGGCGCCGTAGCGGGCGCAGAGGCGGCGCAGCCGGCGCAGCACCTGGGCGACGTGCGAGCCGAAGACGCCCCGGTAGGTGTGGCACTCGTCGACGACGACGTACTTCAGCGACTTCAGGAAGGAGGACCAGCGGGCGTGGGACGGGAGGATGCTCCGGTGCAGCATGTCCGGGTTGGTCAGGACGTAGTTGGCGTACTGGCGAATCCACTCGCGTTCCTCGAACGGAGTGTCGCCGTCGTGGACCGCCGCGCGCACCGAATGGCCCAGAGGTTGTGAAAGTTCCTTCACAGCACGGCACTGGTCGGCCGCCAGGGCCTTCGTGGGAGCCAGGTAGAGGGCGGTCGCACCGCGGCCGTTCGGGGCCTCGGAGCCGTCCAGGAGCGCTGACAGGACCGGCGTGAGATACGCCAGGGACTTGCCGGAGGCGGTACCGGTGGCGACCACGACCGACTCGCCGTCCAGGGCGTGTTCGGCGGCGCGTGCCTGGTGGGCCCACGGATGGTCGATGCCCGCGGCCTGCACGGCGGCGAGCACTTCCGCCCGGATCCGGTCCGGCCAGACGGCATGGCGACCCGCGCGCGGGGGCAGGTGCTCCGTATGAGTAACGCGCGAAGCCCTGCTCGGCCCGGCGGCGAGCCGGTCGAGGAGCGCTCCCGGCGAGGGCCGGGGAGCGCTGTCCGTCGGGGACCGATCGGGTCGGAGATTCTTGGCCATCGGCACCGAGTGTGTCACCGGCATGACGGACAATGGGGCCAAGGCGTCGTGCACGCCTGCCGGTAAGTGATTGAATGCCATCGCGGCTGGCGAACCGTCCCGGGGGCTGAGCCGAGATGCCCCAAGGGCGACCGCTCGATAGCTAGGTGCTGGAGGATCCGTGGACCTGTCCCTGTCGACCGAGACCATGGGCGATCGCACGATCGTCAGGGTCGGTGGCGAAATCGACGTATATACCGCGCCCAAGCTGCGCGAGCAGCTGGTCGAGCTGGTGAATGACGGCAGTTTCCACCTTGTCGTCGACATGGAGGGTGTGGATTTCCTCGATTCAACCGGACTCGGCGTGCTGGTCGGCGGCCTGAAGCGTGTGCGTGCCCATGAGGGCTCGTTGCGCCTGGTCTGCAACCAGGAGCGCATTCTCAAGATCTTCCGTATCACCGGCCTCACCAAGGTGTTCCCGATTCACACCTCGGTCGAGGAAGCGGTGGCGGCCACCGACTGATCACCGGTCCCGGGCGTCCGCGCCCGGGAGAGCAGTGAAGTACGAGGAGGACCGGGCTCTTCGGCGGCCCGGTGCCTCCGCCACAGCACGCCCGAAGTTTGCGAGGGGGATGCATGGCCACCGTTGAGCTCCGCTTCAGCGCGCTGCCCGAGCATGTCAGGACCGCCCGACTGGTGGCGGCGGCGGTGGCGCGCAGGGCCGGAGTGGACGAGGCCGTCCTCGACGAGGTCCGGCTCGCCGTCGGTGAGGCGTGCACCCGTGCCGTCGGACTGCACCAGAACGGAGGAATCTCGGCCCCTGTGAAGGTGCTGCTGATCGAGGAGGAGAAGCAGTTCTCCATCGAGGTCGGTGACGAGGCGCCCCACACGACTCCCGGCGGGCACACGCCCGGGGCCACCGGGGCCGAGATCGAGGAGGACGAGATGGGCCTCGCGGTCATCAGCGGGCTCGTCGACGATGTCGAGGTCAGTGCCGGGGAGCACGGCGGATCGATCCGCATGAGGTGGTCCACCACGCCGCCGGCCACCTTCCCCGTCTGACTCGGCTGACTCGTCTGACCCGGCCGACCGGACGTATTCGGCTCACCCGACTGCGCCGGTCTCATCCGATCGCACCTTTCTCACCCGACTGCGCCGAATCACCTGATTCGCTCGCTTCACCCGAACAGCGACCCGTGTCGAAGGGCCCCACCCGTGGGGCCCTTCGGCATGTGCGGGTGTCATCGCCCGCGCCTACAGTGGTCCCTGTGCCGGCCGTCCCCGCCGAGCGGCCCCTGTGGGAGCAGTCCCGGCGCGAGCGGTCCGCAGTACCGTTCACCGCGTGAATTGATTCACGATCAGCCGGGTGATCGAAGAGGTTTTTGCGTGATCACCGAAAGGATCATTCGCCTGATCAGGTGAATGATCCGTCGAATGCCCCAGTGGTATTACAGATTTCGGTTGCCGGATCGTTCGACGATCATTGCGCGAAGACCGTGTGCGGCGATTTACATTTAACGCACTCTGTTTTGATCAGGTTCCTGGTACCTACAATCCCGTCCACATCTTGAGCTCAGCCCAAGCGTCAAGGAGGACGAATGGCGGGGCTTTCCCTCTCACATCAGCCGAGCCAACCCATCTCCCTCGCGGCTGCCGTGCTGACCGACGACAACCGCGTGCTCGTGGTGGTCATCGGGGTCGTAGCGCTGGCGGCACTGGCCGTCGCGGGGGTCCTGGTGCGCCAGGTCCTCGCGGCCGGCGAGGGCACCGAAAAAATGAAGGAGATCGCCGCGGCGGTCCAGGAGGGTGCGAACGCCTATCTGGCCCGCCAGCTGCGCACGCTCGGTGTATTCGCCGCCGTCGTGTTCTTCCTGCTCCTGCTGCTGCCCGCGGACGACTGGAATCAGCGTGCCGGACGATCGATGTTCTTCTTGATCGGAGCGGCGTTCTCGGCGGCCACCGGATATATCGGCATGTGGCTCGCCGTCCGCAGCAATGTGCGAGTCGCCGCGGCGGCCCGCGAGGCCACACCGGCTCCCGGAGAGCCGGAAAAGGATCTCACCGCCGTCTCGCACAAAGCGATGAAGATCGCTTTTCGCACGGGCGGCGTGGTCGGCATGTTCACCGTCGGGCTCGGCCTGCTGGGCGCCGCCTGCGTGGTGCTCGTGTACGCGGCCGACGCGCCGAAGGTGCTCGAGGGCTTCGGGCTCGGGGCCGCGCTGATCGCGATGTTCATGCGGGTGGGCGGCGGCATCTTCACCAAGGCCGCCGACGTCGGCGCCGACCTGGTCGGCAAGGTCGAGAAGGGCATTCCGGAGGACGATCCGCGCAATGCCGCGACCATCGCCGACAACGTGGGCGACAACGTCGGCGACTGCGCGGGCATGGCGGCCGACCTGTTCGAGTCGTACGCCGTGACGCTGGTGGCCGCGCTGATCCTGGGCTCGGCCGCGTTCGGCGACGCCGGACTGGCCTTCCCGCTGCTCGTGCCCGCGATCGGCGTCCTCACCGCGATGGTCGGCATCTTCGCGGTGGCCCCCAGACGCACCGACCGCAGCGGCATGAGCGCGATCAACCGCGGGTTCTTCATCTCCGCGGTGATCTCGCTCGTCCTGGTCGCGATCGCCGTGTACAGCTATCTGCCGTCGTCGTACGCCGGCCTCGACGGCGTCACCGACGCGGCGATCCAGGGCAAGGACGGCGACCCGAGGATCCTCGCGCTCGTCGCGGTGGCCATCGGCATCGTGCTCGCCGCCCTGATCCAGCAGCTCACCGGCTACTTCACCGAGACCACCCGGCGTCCCGTCAGGGACATCGGGAAGACCTCGCTCACCGGCCCGGCCACCGTCATCCTCGCCGGGGTCTCCCTGGGGCTCGAATCGGCCGTCTACACCGCTCTGCTGATCGGCCTCGGCGTGTACGGGGCGTTCCTGCTCGGCGGTACGTCGATCATGCTGGCGCTGTTCGCGGTGGCGCTGGCCGGCACCGGCCTGCTCACCACGGTCGGTGTGATCGTCGCGATGGACACCTTCGGGCCGGTCTCCGACAACGCTCAGGGCATCGCCGAGATGTCCGGCGACGTCGAGGGCGCCGGCGCCCAGGTGCTCACCGACCTGGACGCCGTCGGCAACACCACCAAGGCCATCACCAAGGGCATCGCCATCGCCACGGCGGTCCTCGCGGCGGCGGCCCTGTTCGGCTCGTACCGTGACGCCATCACCACCGGCGCGCGGGACGTGGGCGAACGGCTCAGCGGTGAGGGCGCGCCGTTGAGCCTGATGATGGACATCTCGCAGCCCAACAACCTCGTCGGACTCATCGCGGGCGCGGCGGTCGTCTTCCTCTTCTCGGGGCTGGCGATCAACGCGGTGTCGCGTTCGGCGGGTGCGGTGGTCTTCGAGGTGCGGCGGCAGTTCCGCGAGAAGCCCGGGATCATGGACTACAGCGAGAAGCCGGAGTACGGCAAGGTCGTCGACATCTGCACCAAGGACGCCCTGCGCGAACTCGCCACACCCGGTCTGCTGGCCGTGATGGCCCCCATCTTCATCGGGTTCACGCTCGGCGTCGGGGCGCTCGGCGCCTTCCTGGCGGGCGCGATCGGCACGGGCACGCTCATGGCGGTGTTCCTCGCCAACTCCGGTGGCGCGTGGGACAACGCCAAGAAACTCGTCGAGGACGGCCACCACGGGGGCAAGGGCAGCGAGGCCCACGAGGCGACCATCATCGGCGACACCGTCGGCGACCCCTTCAAGGACACCGCGGGGCCGGCCATCAACCCGCTGCTGAAGGTGATGAACCTGGTGGCGCTGCTCATCGCGCCCGCGGTCATCCAGTTCTCCTACGGCGCGGACAAGAACGTCGGCGTGCGGGTGCTGATCGCGGTTCTCGCCCTGGCGGTGATCGTCGGCTCGGTGTACGTGTCCAAACGGCGCGGGATCGTCATGGGTGACGAAGGCGATGCCGCACCGGATTCCAGAACGGCCGATCCGGCGGTGGTTTCGTAGGACCGGCCACCGAGGGCGGCACAAGGTGCGGGCGGACGGCGCGTGTTGACGATGCGTCGCCCGCCCGCGCTGTGCGATGCGCGCCTCCGCCGTGAGCCTTCTCTCTATGGTGCAAATGGCTCTAAAGGTGATCTTAATGGACGTTCGACGAGGAGATGTCGCGCATCTGCCGTGTATGTTCCGGGGCCGGGAGCCATGGAAGGGGCCGATCCGGTGAACAAGAAGCTCGCGGCCGCGCTGTCCGGCGGCGCGGTACTGGTACTGGCGCTGACGGGATGCGGCGGCGGTGAAGACAACAACGAGAAGCTGAACTCCTGGGCGGACCAGGTCTGCGGCGCGGTGCAGCCGCAGGCGAAGAAGATCCAGTCCGCCAACGCCGCGATCCAGAAGGAGACCTCGGACAACAGCACCCCGGAAGAGGTCCAGAAGACCGACTCGAAAGCCTTCCAGGACATGTCCGACGCCTACAAGGCGATCGGTGCGGCCGTGACCAAGGCGGGGGCGCCGGACGTGGAGAACGGCGAGAAGAAGCAGACGGACGCGGTCAAGGAGCTCAACAGCATCTCCGCGTCGTACGCCTCCCTGAAGAAGCAGGTCGACGGGCTCGACACGGACGACCAGGCGAAGTTCGCCGACGGCCTGAAGGACATCGCCACCGAGCTGGACAAGCTCAGCAAGAGCGGCAACGACGCCCTCAAGACGCTGGAGGAGGGCGAGGTCGGCGAGGCGATGGCCCGGCAGGCCAGTTGCAAGACGGCCACCGGTTCGGGGCAGGCCACGACGGGCTGACGGCGCGACAACGCGACAGCGCACAGCCGCCCTCACCCCCGCGCCTCCGGAGCCGCCGCGGCAGTCGCTACGGTCACGGCGGCCGCCACCGCCGTGACCGTCGTGACCGCCGCGGCGGTCACGGCACGCGCGGGGTGAGGGCGGCGGCCACAATGGAGGGTGTGAGTAACCCCGGCCTGCCGCCCCTGCCCTCGTCCGACCGTCCCGACACCGCCGCCCGCCTCCGGGACGCGCTGCTCGGGGCCTCCTTCACCGCTGACGGACTGCTCGAACTGCTCGGCGCCCCCGCGTACGCGGCGCTGGCCCGCAGCGAGACCGTGCCCGCCTTCCGGGCCACGCGCGGGGACACCCCGCTGGAGACCCTCGTACGTCTGTTCCTGTTGCAGCAACCCGTGCCGCACGCGCGCGTGGCGGCCGTGCTGCCCGTCGACGCCTGTCTGGAGGACGGGTGGCTGACGCGCGCCGGCGCGGGCGACGTCGTCGCGACCGTGGACGTACGGCCGTACGGCGGGCCCGCGGACGAGGACTGGTTCATCGTGTCCGACCTCGGGTGCGCGGTCGGCGGCGCGAGCGGCATCGGCAGTGCGCACGAGGGCGTCGTCCTCGGCGCCGGCGGGGCGTCCACGACCCTGGCCGGCATCACCGTCCGCACGCCCGTCGCCTCCGCGCTCGACCTCGGCACCGGCTCCGGCATCCAGGCGCTGCACGCCACCCGGCACGCCACGCGCGTGACGGCCACCGACGTCAACCCGCGCGCGCTGCGCATCACCGCGCTCACCCTGGCCCTCTCCGGGGTCCCGGCCGCCGACCTGCGGGAGGGATCACTGTTCGCACCGGTCCGCGCGGACGAGAAGTACGACCTGATCGTGTCCAACCCGCCCTTCGTGATCTCGCCGGGCGCGCGACTCACCTACCGCGACGGCGGAATGGGCGGGGACGATCTGTGCCGCACGCTCGTTCAGGAGGCGGGGGAACGGCTCGGCGACGGCGGGTTCGCGCAGTTCCTCGCCAACTGGCAGCACGTCGAGGGGGAGGACTGGCAGGACAGACTCAGGTCGTGGGTGCCCCGTGGGTGCGACGCCTGGATCGTGCAGCGCGAGGTGCAGGACGTCACCCAGTACACCGAGCTGTGGCTGCGGGACGCCGGAGACCACCGCGGTGACACGACCGAGTACCGGGCGCGGTACGACGCCTGGCTGGACGAGTTCGAGGCGCGCGGCGTGAAGGCGATCGGCTTCGGCTGGATCACGCTGCGCAGGTCGGGCAGCGACCGGCCGTCGATCACGGTGGAGGAATGGTCGCATCCGGTCGAGCAGCCGCTCGGGGACACGGTGCGGGCCCACTTCGAGCGGCTCGACCATCTCCGTGCGCACGACGACGCGGCACTGCTCGAAGCGCGCTTCAGGCTGGCCGCCGAGGTGGTGCAGGAGCAGGTCGGGCTGCCCGGCGCGGAGGACCCGGAGCATGTGGTGCTGCGCCAGAACCGCGGCATGCGCCGGGCCACCCGGGTGGACACCGTCGGCGCCGGCTTCGCGGGTGTGAGCGACGGCACGATGAGCGCGGGCCGCATCCTCGACGCCATCGCCCAGCTGCTCGGCGAGGACCCGGTCCTGCTGCGCGACCGCACACCGGCCCAGATCCGGCTGCTCGTGGAGCAGGGCTTCCTGGAGCCGGTGCAGTGACGGGACGGGCCTGTCGGTCCTGGGGCCGGCCGGGGAAACGCGGATCCTGAGGCCGGTGGTGAGACCAGTGGTGAGGCCGGTGGGGCGAGTGAGCCTTGAGGCCGGTGGGGCGCGTGGGTCCTGAAGGCCGACAGGGG
>NZ_LIQT01000313.1 GCF_001418415.1 Streptomyces hirsutus | reverse complement strand
GATCGGCGGCGAGGGCACGCTCACCGCGGCGCACATGCTGTCGGAGGCCGGCCTGCCGGTGGTCGGCGTGCCGAAGACGATCGACAACGACATCTCCTCCACCGACCGCACCTTCGGCTTCGACACCGCCGTCGGCGTCGCCACCGAGGCGATGGACCGGCTGAAGACCACCGCCGAGTCCCACCAGCGGGTCATGGTCGTCGAGGTCATGGGCCGGCACGCGGGCTGGATCGCCCTGGAGTCCGGCATGGCCGCCGGCGCCCACGGCATCTGCCTTCCCGAACGGGCCTTCGACCCGAACCGGTTGGTGAAGATGGTCGAGGAACGCTTCGCCCGCGGCAAGAAGTTCGCGGTGATCTGCGTCGCCGAGGGCGCCCATCCCGCCGACGGCACCATGGACTACGGCAAGGGCGAGATCGACAAGTTCGGCCACGAGCGCTTCCAGGGCATCGGCACCGCACTGGCCCACGAACTGGAGCGGCGCCTCGGCAAGGAGGCCAGGCCGGTCATCCTCGGCCACATCCAGCGCGGTGGCACACCGACCGCGTACGACAGGGTGCTCGCCACGCGCTTCGGATGGCACGCGGTGGAGGCCGCGCACCAGGAGCGGTTCGGCCGGATGACCGCGCTGCGCGGGACCGACGTCGTGATGGTCCCGCTCGCGGAGGCCGTCACCGAACTGAAGACGGTCCCGAAGGACCGCATGGACGAGGCGGAGTCGGTCTACTGACCGACGCCGGGCGGGCGGGAAGGTGACGCCGGGGCCTCCCCGCAGCCGTTGCCCCGGGGTGTGACGTCGGGGCGGCGGGCGGGCAGGAACGGCCTCACTGGCCCGTGACCCACCGGTACTGCAGTTCCGGGCGTCCCACGGCCCCGTACTGGGGCCGCCGGACCGCACGGCCCGCGTCGACCAGGTGCTCCAGGTAGCGGCGGGCGGTGATGCGGGAGATGCCCACCGCCTCCGCCACCCCGCTGGCCGTCAGACCGTCGTCGGCGTCCCGCAGGGCCACGGTCACCCGTTCCAGGGTCGGTGCGCTCAGACCCTTCGGCAGGGCGACCGGTCCGGGGGTGCGCAGGGAGGCCAGCGCCCGGTCGACCTCGGCCTGACCGCTGGCCTCGCCCACGGCCGTGCGGAACTCGGCGTACCGCACCAGACGGTCCCGCAGCGTCGCGAAGGTGAACGGTTTCAGCACGTACTGGACGACCCCCAGCGACACGCCCTCGCGCACCACCGCGAGGTCCCGCGCCGAGGTCACCGCGACGACGTCCGCGTGATGCCCGGCCGCCCGCAGCGAGCGGGCCAGCTGCAGCCCGTGCACATCGGGCAGGTGCAGGTCGAGAAGGAGCAGGTCGACCGGGGTGCGTTCCAGCGCCCGGCGGGCCTCGGCGCCCGTCGCCGCCTTGCCGACGGCGACGAACCCCGGCACCCGGCCGACGTACATCACATGGGCGTCGGCGGCGACCGGGTCGTCCTCCACCACCAGGACACGGATGGGCTGCCCGCCGGTCATGCCTCGCCTCCCGTGGCCGTGCCCGCGCTGTGCGCGGCCGTGTTTCCCTTCGCGACCGTATTCTCCCCGGTTGCCGCCGGGACGGAGACGGCGGCCCGCAGTGGGAGGCGTGCCACGAAGCGGGCGCCGCCGGCCTCCGCCGACGTCACCGTCAGTGTGCCGCCGTGCCGGATCACCGCCTGCCGTACCAGCGCCAGGCCCAGCCCGCGCCCGTGCGGCCCGGACGGCTTGGTGGTGAAGCCCTGCTCGAAGACCGCCTCGGCGTGGTCCGGATCCACGCCCGGGCCGGTGTCGGACACCCGCAGGATCAGCTCCGAGTCGACGTCGGTGAGGGCGGTGACCGTCACCCGGGGGTTGATGCCGCCCAGTGCCGCGTCCACCGCGTTGTCGATCAGGTTGCCCAGGATGGTGACGAGGTCCCGGGCGGGCAGGGTGTCCGGCAGCAGCCCGTCGTCCAGCCGGCTGTCCGGCGTGACCACCAGCTCCACGCCCCGCTCGTTGGCCTGGGCGGTCTTGCCCAGCAGCAGCGCGGCCAGCACCGGCTCGCCCACCGCCGCCACCACCTGGTCGGTGAGCGCCTGGGCCAGTTCGAGCTCGGCGGTCGCGAAGTCCACCGCCTCCTCGGCCCGGCCCAGCTCGATCAGCGAGACGACGGTGTGCAGCCGGTTCGCCGCCTCGTGCGCCTGTGAGCGCAGGGCCTGCGTGAAGCCCCGTTCCGAGTCCAGCTCGCCCGTCAGCGACTGGAGCTCGGTCACATCGCGCAGCGTCACCACCGAACCGCGCCGTTCTCCGCCCGACACCGGCGAGGTGTTCACCACCAGCACCCGGTCCGCCGTCAGATGCACCTCGTCGACCCGCGGCTTCGAGGCGAGCAACGCACCCGTCAGCGGTGCCGGAAGGCTGAGTTCCGTGACCGACCTGCCCACCACGTCCTCCTCCGGCGCCACCCCCAGCAGCTCCCGGCCGCCGTCGTTGATCAACGCCACCCTGTACTGCCCGTCCAGCATCAGGAGCCCTTCGCGCACGGCGTGCAGCGCGGCCTGATGGTAGTCGTGCATGCGGCTGAGTTCGGTCGCGTTCATCCCGTGGGTGTGCCGGCGCAGCCGGGCGTTGATCACGTACGTGCCGATCGCGCCGAGTCCCAGGGCGGCGGCCGCGGCCGCGAGCAGCGCGGTCAGCTGACCCTGCGCGCGCTGGCTGATCTCCTCGACCCTGATCCCCGCGCTGACCAGCCCGACGATCCGGTCGCCGTCCAGGACCGGGGCGACCGCGCGGACGGACGGGCCGAGGGTGCCGGTGTACGTCTCGGTGAAGGCGTGGCCCTCGAGGGCGCGAGCGGTGTGGCCGCGGAAGGGCAGGCCGATCTGGCCGGGGTCGGGGTGGGTCCAGCGGATGCCCCGCGGATCCATGATCGTGACGAAGTCGATGTCGGTGTCGCGCACCACCGCCAGCGCGTACGGCTGGAGTGTCGCCGAGGGGTCGTCGGTACGGATCGACTCCCGCACGGAGGGGGAGTCCGCGACCGACAGGGTCACCGCCGTGGCCTGGTCGCCCGCCGCCGCCTCCGCCTGGCTGCGGTCGCCGACGTAACTGAACAGCGCGTAGCCCACCACGAGCACCGCTATCAGCACCGCCTGCATGGCGAAGAGCTGGGCCGCGAGGCTCCGGGGTTTGGGGAGGGTGAAGCGCATCCCGACAGTGTGCATCTCCGGCAGCGTGAACTAAATGAACGGAAGGGTGACCGCGCTCACAAGGCAGGACATAGTCACGGCTGTCCCAACCCCCATCCCCCGGACGTGAGCCGCACGCCGGTGATGCCGACGTCGTCAAGGAGGCCGCCGTGACCAGCACAGCCGATACGGCACCTGCCGCTCCCAAAGTGAAGCGGGACCGCACGCACTTTCTCTACATCGCGGTGATCATCGCGGTCGCCCTCGGTATCACCGTGGGCCTGGTGGCACCCGACTTCGCGGTCGAGCTGAAGCCGATCGGCACCGGGTTCGTGAACCTGATCAAGATGATGATCTCGCCGATCATCTTCTGCACCATCGTGCTGGGCATCGGCTCCGTCCGGAAGGCCGCCAAGGTCGGCGCCGTCGGCGGTATCGCCATGGGCTACTTCCTGGTCATGTCGCTGGTCGCGCTCGGCATCGGCCTGGTCGTCGGCAACATCCTGGACCCGGGCGCGGGCCTCGCGGTCACCGACGCGGTCAAGGAGACCGGCCAGGCCCAGGTCAACGCGGAGGCCAAGGACACCACCGAGTTCCTGCTCGGCATCATCCCGACCACGATCGTGTCCGCCTTCACCCAGGGTGAAGTCCTGCAGACCCTGCTGATCGCCCTGCTGTGCGGCTTCGCGCTGCAGGCCATGGGCAAGGCCGGCCAGCCGGTCCTGCGCGGGATCGAGCACATCCAGCGGCTGGTCTTCCGGGTCCTCGCCATGATCATGTGGGCCGCCCCGGTCGGCGCGTTCGGCGCCATGGCCGCGGTCACCGGCTCGGCCGGCGTGGACGCGCTGAAGAGCCTCGCCGTGCTGATGCTCGGCTTCTACATCACCTGTGCGCTGTTCATCTTCCTGGTGCTCGGCGCGCTGCTGCGGATCGTCGCGGGCCTGAACGTCTGGAGCCTGTTCAAGTACCTGGGCCGTGAGTTCCTGCTGATCCTCTCCACGTCGTCGTCCGAGTCGGCGCTGCCGCGGCTCATCGCGAAGATGGAGCACATGGGTGTCAGCAAGCCGGTGGTCGGCATCACCGTCCCGACCGGTTACTCCTTCAACCTCGACGGCACCATGATCTACATGACCATGGCCTCGCTGTTCATCGCCGACGCCCTGGGTACGCCGATGGCGATCGGCGAGCAGATCACGCTGCTGCTCTTCCTGCTGATCGCGTCCAAGGGCGCCGCCGGTGTCTCCGGTGCCGGCCTGGCGACGCTGGCCGGTGGTCTGCAGTCGCACAAGCCGGCCCTGGTGGACGGCATCGGCCTCATCGTCGGCATCGACCGCCTGATGAGCGAGGCCCGCGCCCTCACCAACTTCGCGGGCAACGCGGTCGCCACGGTGCTGATCGGCACCTGGACCAAGGAGATCGACAAGGAGCGGGTCGACCAGGTCCTCTCCGGCGTCCTGCCCTTCGACGAGACCACCCTGCTGGACGACCACGACGGCGGCGGCCCCGCCGACCGTGCCGAGGTCCCCGCAGCGGGCGAGAAGGAACTCGCCAAGGCCTGACACGCCGGCGTCCCCTACCGCACCGGCGCTGGCCCCCCCCAGCGCCGGTGCGGTAGGGG
>NZ_LIQT01000312.1 GCF_001418415.1 Streptomyces hirsutus | reverse complement strand
CCGGCGGACCCCGTCCCCGACCGGGATCCCCCTCAGTCGTCCACCCCTCAGCCGTGATCTCCCCAGCCGTGAACCCCTCAGTCGTGACCTCCCCGGCCCTGGCCTCCCCGACAGTGGCCACCCCGCTCCCGAAACGCCGAAGCCGCCCCCCGCCCAGTAGGGCGGGGGGCGGCTTCGGGAAGCGGGGGCGGCGGCCGGCCGTCAGTCCGCCGTCCCGAGCAGGTTCCGGAGCTCGTCCGGCAGGAGGTCGTTGCAGGACTCCTTGGACTCCTGGGTGAGGGCGTCATTCGTGCACGTGTAGTAATCCTGGTAGACCATCTGCGCCGTGAAACTGACGGCGACCAGGATGAGGGCCAGGGAGGCCGTGACCAGCCCGCTCACCGCCGCTGTGGTCTGCGGGCGGCCCTTCTGCTCGGGCGGCGCAGGGGTGTCGGGGTCGGAGGCCGCGCGGGGCTTGGCCCGCAGGGCGCTGACGGACCAGTGCACGGAGAGCGCACCCAGCAGCAGCGCGACGTACGGCCAGCCGAACAGGGCGAAGAAGAAGGCCCACATGCCGGACAGCAGGGAGTAACGCGCCCGGCGCTGGGCCGGATCCGTGGGATCCCAGCGTGGGCCCGGGCGCTGAGGACCGCCGGTCCCGCCGCCGCCCTGTCCCTCCGGGCCGTGCGGACGCTCGCCGAAGCCTCCGGAGGAACGGCCGGGCTGCCGGTCGCTCCACCGCCCGCCCCAGAGGGAGCGGCCGCCGCTGTCCCCCCGGCCGCCACCGCCCTCGTCGCCGGACGGGTGCCGGGGCTGCCAGGGCTGGTCGGGAGACCCCTCCGGGGGCGGGGCGAACGGATTGTTCTCCTCGGAGCCACGGCGCCTGTCGCCGTCACCACCCTTGCCCTGGGGCGTCTCGGGCGGCGAGGAGGGGCGCTCCCGCAGCAGCACGGCGCCACGCTCCCCTCCCTGCGCCGACGGCTGGGGGAACGTGAGGAATCGCAGGCTGCGGTCCGGCATCAAGTGAGCGTCTTCCCCTTAATCAAGTCCATCGAATGACGACTGTGACGACTAATGCTCGATCACTGCTTCTACGGCTACTGCTTCTACGGCTACCGCTCGACGGGCTGGACATGCACGGCCGAGCCGGAGCATTCCCGTCTGTCTCCGGTCTCGGCACCCAGTCCTGTGAACGCTTGGTGCACAGGTGGCGTTCCCGGGTGACCGGGCGTTCCGGGGCGTTCCCGAACCGGCTCTTCCCAGACGCTACCTTCCGGCCACGCCCCCGTCCCGTGGGGGCCGCCCGCTGTGCCGGTATCGTTGCTGGCGGTCGGCCGCTTCGTAGGCTTCCCCGTATCCGAGGACCCGAAGCATTCGTACGAATGTACAAAGCGCTGGTCTCCGACCGCACCAGCGCTCCCCGAGAAAGGGCCCCACCGTGGCCGCCAAGCCCGTGGCCGAGCGCGCCAGGCGTCTCGTCGTGCTGGTCTCCGGATCCGGCACCAACCTCCAGGCGCTCCTCGACGAGATCGCCGCCGCCGGCGCCGAGGCGTACGGAGCGGAGGTCGTGGCCGTCGGCGCCGACCGCGGGGGCATCGAAGGTCTCGCCCGCGCCGAGCGCGCCGGGCTGCCGACCTTCGTGTGCCGGGTCGGGGACTTCGCCACCCGCCAGGAGTGGGACGCGGCGCTCGCCGAGGCCGTCGCCGCCCATGAGCCCGACCTCGTGGTCTCCGCCGGGTTCATGAAGATCGTGGGCAAGGAGTTCCTCGCGCGCTTCGGCGGGCGGTTCGTCAACACCCACCCGGCCCTGCTGCCCAGTTTCCCCGGGGCCCACGGCGTACGGGACGCGCTCGCGTACGGCGCCAGGGTCACCGGCTGCACCGTCCACTTCGTCGACGACGGCGTCGACACCGGGCCGATCATCGCGCAGGGCGTGGTGGAGGTCCGGGACGAGGACGACGAGAGCGCGCTGCACGAGCGCATCAAGGAAGTCGAGCGAAGGCTGCTCGTCGAGGTCGTGGGGCGGCTCGCCCGCAACGGCTATCGCATCGAGGGACGAAAGGTAGTTATCCAGTGACCGCCGAGAGCAACAAGCGGGCCATCCGACGGGCGCTCGTCAGCGTCTACGACAAGACCGGCCTCGAGGACCTCGCGCGCGGCCTGCACGAGGCCGGCGTGGAGCTCGTCTCCACCGGGTCCACCGCCGGCCGCATCTCCGCCGCCGGCGTCCCCGTGACCAAGGTCGAGGAGCTCACCGGCTTCCCCGAGTGCCTGGACGGCCGCGTCAAGACCCTGCACCCGAAGGTCCACGCCGGCATCCTCGCCGACCTGCGCCTCGACAGCCACCGGCAGCAGCTCGGCGAGCTGGGCGTGGAGCCGTTCGACCTGGTCGTGGTGAACCTCTACCCGTTCCGCGAGACCGTCGCCTCGGGCGCGACGCCCGACGAGTGCGTCGAGCAGATCGACATCGGCGGACCGTCGATGGTGCGCGCCGCGGCGAAGAACCACCCCTCGGTCGCCGTGGTGACCAGCCCCGCCCGCTACGCAGACGTCCTGGCGGCGCTGCAGGACGGCGGCTTCGACCTCACCACCCGCAAGCGGCTCGCCGCCGAGGCCTTCCGGCACACCGCCGCGTACGACGTGGCGGTCGCCTCCTGGTTCGCCTCCGAGTACGCCCCGGTCGACGAGTCGCACTTCCCCGACTTCCTCGGCGCCACGTACGACCGCTCCCACACCCTGCGCTACGGCGAGAACCCGCACCAGCCCGCCGCCCTCTACACGTCGACCGCATTCATCGGCGGCTCCGCCGCGGGCGGCGGCCTGGCCCAGGCCGAACAGCTGCACGGCAAGGAGATGTCGTACAACAACTACACGGACACGGACGCCGCCCGCCGTGCCGCGTACGACCACAGCGAGCCGTGCGTGGCGATCATCAAGCACGCCAACCCGTGCGGCATCGCGGTCGGCGCGGACGTCGCCGAGGCGCACCGCAAGGCGCACGCCTGTGACCCGCTGTCCGCGTTCGGCGGTGTGATCGCGGTCAACCGCCCGGTGTCCAGGGAGATGGCCGAGCAGGTCGCCGAGATCTTCACCGAGGTCGTCGTCGCGCCGGACTACGAGGAGGGCGCCCTCGAGGCCCTCACCAAGAAGAAGAACATCCGCGTGCTGCGCGCCCCCGAGGCCCCCGCCGCCCCGGTCGAGGTCAAGCCGATCGACGGCGGCGCCCTCCTCCAGGTCGCCGACCGTCTCCAGGCCGACGGCGACGACCCGGCGAACTGGACCCTGGCGAGCGGCGAGGCGCTGTCCGGGGCGGAGCTGGCCGAGCTGGCCTTCGCGTGGAAGGCGTGCCGGGCCGTGAAGTCCAACGCCATCCTGCTCGCCAAGGACGGTGCCTCGGTCGGCGTCGGCATGGGCCAGGTCAACCGGGTCGACTCGGCGAAGCTCGCGGTGGAGCGGGCGGGCGCCGAGCGCGCGGCCGGTTCCTTCGCCGCGTCCGACGCCTTCTTCCCCTTCCCGGACGGTCTGGAGATCCTCACCGGGGCCGGCGTCAGGGCCGTGGTCCAGCCGGGCGGTTCGGTCCGCGACGAGCAGGTCGTCGAGGCAGCGAACAAGGCCGGTGTGACGATGTACTTCACGGGGACGCGGCACTTCTTCCACTGAGCGCCACGCCGTCCGGCGACCCGACATGCCCGTGCCCCGGGCGGCCCGACGGCCGCCCGGGGCACGGGCATGTCGCGTCCCGCGTTCACGACCGACCTCATCATCCGGTTCCGGGCCGGCGAGCGGATCAGCAGGAGCGCAGGGATCAGCAGGAGTGCAGGGGCCGGCAGAGGCGCAGGGACCGGATCGGGTCCCGGCCGGCACCTGTTCGGCCGCCTGCTCGAGAGCGGTCGCCCGGGTACCCGCCCGGTTCGGCGGCGGTGGCCGCGACCGTGGAGCCGGCGGCCGGGCCGGTGGCCGCGAGGAGCAGCGCGGCGGGCTTGACGACGTCCCCTGTTGTTTCCCCCATGAACGTCGGTGTCGTACCCCCGCAGGGGTGTGCTCACACCGTGCCCGGGGCGCCCGCCGCGCGGTACCTCGGATGTCCCGGGGTCACTTCCCGGCCGGAGGCGTGTACTCCTTGAGGTAGTGGGCGACGCGGTCGGCGTACGCGCGGTAGTTCGGGGGGACTCCGCCCGCGTCGTTCACCTTCCGGTACGACGTGCGATAGGCGGCGGCGAGCAGGAGCCGGGGATCGGTGGGCAGTCCGGGTTCCAGCCGGGGCGCGATCCAGCACAGGTAGCGGCCCATCGCCGGAATGGACTCGGCGGGCGGGAAGGGTGGTTCGGGGACGGTCTCGCCCGGGGTGCCGTCCGCGTTCATCCACCAGCGCAGCACCGACGGCGTCCAACGGGCGATGCCGTACTCGTCCTTGACCGGATCGGAGAGGTCCGGGTCGAAGTCGCTCTCGACCTTCAGCATGGCGGCGAGCAGCACCGGGGTGACGTCCTTCCGCCCGCAGTCGTGTGCCGTCTCCACGATCAGCAGCCGGTACGCGGGCGGAATGCCCCGGTCGGTGCGGAGTTCGTCGGCGCCGTACGAGGAGGCGCCGACGTTCGCGGTGCCGGCGGTGCCCTTGGCGCCGCCGTCGGACGAGCCGCCGGCCCAGGGGCCGACGCCGTACCCGAGAGCGCCCAGGACGGCCAGGACGACCAGTGCCGCTACGGCGGCGCCGGCCGCGACGACCGAGGCGAGGACACCGCGGCGCGACCGGCGGAGTCCGGGAAGCGACCGGAGCCGCCGGGACAGCCGCTTCCCCCGCGGCCGCCGGGACAGCGGGGACGGCCGGGGCCACCGGCGGTGCGGGGGACGGTCCGTGCCGGCCGCCGTCCGTACCCGGCGCAGCAGCGTCTCCCCGGTGATGCGGTCCTCGTGGGTCCGGGCCAGGCAGGCGTGGACGACGTCCCGCCAGGCGTCCGGCAGCGCGGGGGAGAGCCGCAGCTCGTCGGTGCCGCGCGCGTAGGCGGCGGCCGAGTCCCGGCGGACCGTCGGGGTGGCGCCGGGCAGCGGGAACGTACCGGTGAGCACGAGGTGGGCGAGGACGCCGAAGGCCCACACGTCGGCGGACGGGCGGATCCGGCGGCCCCGTTCACCGATCTCGGACCGGAGGAGCTCGGGCGGGGTGTAGTCGGGGGTGGCGAAGGCGGAGGTGTAGGCGTGGGTGCCTTCGAGCTCGGCGGCCATGTTGAAGTCGGCGAGCCGAACCGAACCGTCGGCCATCAGCAGGACGTTGGCCGGTTTCAGGTCGCCGTGCACCCAGCCCGCCCGGTGCAGCTGGACCAGCCCCTCGCAGATCTGCGCGAGCAGCGCCGGTCCGGTCCCGGGCCGGGGTGAGGCGGCGAGCAGGGCGGACAGGGAGCCCTCCGCCCTCTCCAGGACGAGGACGGTGGCGCCGTCCAGCGCGGGGCGGCCGGGGTCGTCGACGGTGAGCGTCTCGTACATCCGGATCAGCCGAGGTCTGCTGATCCGCCGCAACAACTCGACCTCACGCTCGACCAGTTCGCGCAGATGGCTCAACTGGCGGGGCGTACCCGTGCCGGTGGGCAGGAACTTCAGCGCGACCGATCCGGGCAGTGCTTCCTCGTACCCGCTCCGGTCCCGGGAGCCCGTGCCCGCGCACCCGGTGGGTGCCTTCCCGGTCCCACCGCCCGGATCTCCGGCCCCGGGACCCCCCTGTGTCTTTCCGCCCTCGTCCCCGTCACCGCCCCCGGTGCCCTCACCGGTGCGCCGCGCGGCGTAGACACTGCCGAAGGCGCCCGTGGCGATCGGTTCGCGCACCTCCCACACGCCGACCCGGTAGCCCTTGGGCACCGTGACGGCGTAGGGCTCGGTCACCGGGCCGTCCGGCGGCAGGGCGCCGCGGCCAGGACCGTCAGGTCCTCCTCCCGGACCGGATCGAGGCGGAGCGCCGGGGACATCAGCGACTCCTGCTCGCCGTTCCGCCGCGGGCCGGGACCGGCGGTCCCGGGGCCGGGTTCGAGGCGCGGCTTCACGGCGAGGTAGCCGATGTCCCGCTGCACCGACGCGCGCGAGGCGGTCGGCCGGTCGGGCCGCAGCCGCTCCACGGCCTGGTCGACGGTGGGCAGCGGGGCGTGCGGTGCGCCGCGCAGCCGGGGTTCGCAGAGGACGGCCGGCACCGTGAAGCAACGCGTGGAACGGTCCACCGAGAACGCGGGGGCGGTGACCGCGTCGTCCTGGACGCCGGCCGCCCCGGGCCCGCCCTCGGCGCGCGCGTGGTCGCCGTCGGTGCGCAGACAGTCGTGGCGCGGTGCCCACACGTCGAAGGCGAGGCGTTCGCGCGGGGCGAGCCGGAGTCGTGCGCTGCGGTGTCCTGCGTCCCCCGGGGTCGGCGGAGGTACGACGATGATGCTGTACAAGGTGCGTCTCCCCGTGCCTGACGGCTACTCCGTCAGACTAGGGCGACGCACCAGGGCCGTGTCTCCCCCCGTACGGGTGAGACACGGCCCTGGTGCGTGGATTGGCCGGAAGTGGTGCCCGGCGGACCCGGAACAGAACAGCGACGGAACCGGTTCGGTGGCGGAACCGGTTCAGTACCGGGGCCGGTTGAACCAGTAGCTTCCGTTCCGGTTGGCGCAGAACACGATGATCAGGATGCCGAGCATCAGGCTGATCAGCGCGAAGACGTTGGCGGTGAACAGGCTGATCACGCTGAACAGGGTGACCACCGAGGCGTAGATGATCGCGGAGACGCGCACCCCGCCGCGTCCCGTGGCCATTTTCACGGCGGTGAGGATCGCCCAGAAAGCGAACCCCAGGACGATCACTCCGAGCACGATCATGATGCCCGCGCCGATGGCGCCCACGTCGTCCGACGAGAGGTTCGGGTCCGAGGAGAGGTTCGGGTCGGAGGAGACCATCTCCTCGAAGTAATCGGCGAACCAGCCGCTGGCCACGATCATCAGCAGACCGCTGAGTGCCTGGAGGCCCCCCAGCACGAACAACATCACACGCGCGGCCGTCACACTGCCGGGCATGACCGCCACGGGACCCGGCTGCCCGTGGGGGTGCGGGAACGCGGGCGGCGAGGGGTAGCCGTAACCGGGCTGACCGGGGGGCTGCTGCTGGGGGTAGCCGTAGCCGGGCTGGCCGGGCTGCTGGGGCGGCTGTCCGTAGGGGTTGTTCGGGTCGCCGAAACTCATGGCGGTTCTTCCTCCGTCGTCGCTTCAGGTGCGGGGACACGCGGAGCGCGGTTCGGAGGAAGCTCTACAGATGCGGTCCGTCCCCCCGGTACTGCCCGCGGCACTGTGCGTTCATCGTTCTCGACGGATCCGTCGGTTGTCCAGCCGCAGGCGGATTGTGTTGTGCAAGTGCAACATTGCTGATCTTGGCCGGATACGGCTGGAACAGGACCGGTCCGGGGGTGGACCGGGGCCGGTGTGTGGGATCGCGAACCTCGCGGCCGCCCGGCGCTCGCCCGCGGTACGCATCGGGTACGACCCCGGTGCGCGGCGCCCGGAATGCGGGCGGATTGGAACCCGGGCCCGGTCATCCGCGAGGATGGGGACATGACCGCCCAGATTCTCGATGGCAAGGCCACCGCAGCAGCGATCAAGTCCGATCTGACCGCCCGCGTGGCGGCGCTGAAGGAGAAGGGCGTCACGCCCGGCCTCGGCACGATCCTCGTCGGGAACGATCCCGGCAGCCAGAAGTACGTCGCCGGCAAGCACCGGGACTGCGCCCAGGTCGGTATCGCCTCCATCCAGCGGGAGCTGCCCGAAACGGCCACGCAGGAGGAGATCGAGGCGGTCGTCCGCGACCTGAACGAAGACCCGGCCTGCACCGGGTACATCGTCCAGCTGCCGTTGCCCAAGGGCATCGACGAGAACCGCATCCTCGAACTCATGGACCCGGACAAGGACGCCGACGGCCTCCACCCGATGAACCTCGGCCGCCTGGTCCTGAACGAGCCGGCCCCGCTGCCCTGCACCCCCAACGGTGTCCTCACCCTGCTGCGCCGCTACGGCGTGGAGATCAAGGGCGCGGAGGTCGTGGTCGTCGGCCGCGGGGTGACCATCGGCCGCCCGATGCCGCTGCTGCTGACCCGGCGCAGCGAGAACGCCACCGTGACCCAGTGCCACACCGGCACCCGCGACCTGTCGGCGCACCTCAAGCGCGCGGACATCATCGTCGCCGCCGCCGGCTCCGCCCATCTCGTCCGCCCCGAGGACGTCAAGCCCGGCGCGGCCGTCCTGGACGTCGGTGTCTCCCGCAGCGCCGAGGGCAAGATCGTGGGCGACGTGCACCCGGGCGTGGCCGAGGTGGCCGGCTGGATCTCCCCGAACCCCGGCGGTGTCGGCCCGATGACCCGGGCCCAGCTGCTGGTCAACGTGGTCGAGGCGGCGGAGCGCAGTGTCGGCTGACCACAGTGCCCGAGAGACGGAGACCGGGGCCCGCGGGACCGGGACGAACCCCGCCGGGACACACGAGCAGGAGCAGGAACAGACCCGGGGGCAGGAACAGGCCCGGGAACAGGAACGGGAGCCGGTCGAGGATGTCGCCCTCGAGGACATCACCGTCACCGACCCCGTCAGCGCGCCCGACGCCGAGGGGCGGCCACGGCGCGCCACCCGCCGCTTCCCGTTGTTCACCAGGGACACCGCGCGCCCGGAGGGCGGCGGCCGGGCCGCACCCGGTGACGCTCCCGCGCCCGCCCGGCAGTGGCCGATCCTCGCGGTGCTGCTCGTGGCCGGACTCGGCCTGCTGCTGACGGCATTCGACCTGTTCCGGATCGGCACGCTGCTGATCGGCGTGGCGCTGTTGGCGGGCGGGGTGCTGCGCTGGGCGGTGCCGGACGTCGGCATGCTCGCCGTGCGCTCCCGCTTCACCGACATCGTCACGTACGGCGGGCTGGGCCTCGCGATCGTGCTGCTGGCGCTGATGGTGCAGCCCAAGCCGTGGCTGGAGATCCCGTTCCTGAAGGACACCCTGCACTTCACCGTCAGCAACAGCTGACGCCGCCGCTGCCTCGTGCCGTCCGGTGAACGGCGGCCCGTCCTCACCCCCGTGAAAGGACGGGCCGCCGCCGGGAACAACCTTCCTGCACCGCGAACCGGCTGTTCAACGGCTCTCCGGGCGCTGTGGCACGGAAGTGACCATTCCGCTACGTCCCCCGGATGGCTCCGGGAACTTCCCGACGTGCCCTCGAAGCACCCTCGGAACGCAACCGGCGTGATAATCATGACGATCCCGGACAATCGTGATGTCCCACGCGTTGTGATGGTTCTGTACGGCCGAAGGGAGTGCCGGTGGGAGACTGGGGACACGAGCGGGTGAGCGTGCGACGCTGCGTGCCCGCGGCCCTGACGCTCCTGTGCGCCCCCACCCTGGGAACTGAGATCCTGACGGACGGCATCCATGTGGGTAGCCAGACCGGGGACTCGGCAGAGGCACCACGCGCGAGGGAAAAACCAGCACGACCGGGGGGAAGGTAGGGAAGCGATGCCTCGTTGGAAGGCCTTGCCGGATGAACTCGATCCGCAGATCAGGGAGTTCACGAGCCAGCTCAGGCGGGTGGTGGACCGTAGCGGCATGAGCGTCGCGTCGGTCTCGGACCGCACGGGCTACAGCAAGACGTCCTGGGAGCGTTATCTGAACGGCAGGCTGCTCGCGCCCAAGGGCGCGATCGTGGCCCTGGCCGAGGTCACCGGGACCAATCCGGTGCACCTGACCACGATGTGGGAGCTGGCCGAGCGGGCCTGGAGCCGCTCGGAGATGCGTCACGACATGACGATGGAGGCGATCAGGATCTCGCAGGCGCGCTCCGCGCTGAGTGAGATCGCCGGGCCGTCGTCGGCCGGTGCGGGCGGCAGGAGGCGCAAGGACGGGGGCGCCGCGGTCCGGCCGGGCGTCGCCGGACCGGCCGGGGGCTCACCGTCCGTGCCCCCGCAGCCCACCGCCTCGGACGTCCGTGACGCGTCGGGAGGGAACTCCTGGGGCATGGCCGGATACGCCGGACCGTCCCCGTCGGGTCACCGGGGCGGCCCGGCGTACCCGGCCGCGCAGCCCGCCGGGGGCGGGCACACGCCGGGCTCCCCGGGCGCGCAGGGCGCACCGCCCCGAGGAGCGGCGGGCCGTGGCGGCTCCGGGGGTCCCGGGGGCAAGCGGCGGACGGGGACGTTCGTCGCGGGCGCCGTCGGCGTGCTGGTGGTGATCGCCTCCGCGTTCTACGTCACCGGGCTCGACAGCGACAAGGAGGGCGAGGCCGGGAAGTCCCCCTCGCCCACGGCCTCCGCCCCCGCGAATCTGCCCGCCGGAGTGGAGTGCAGCGGTGACAGCTGCGACGGCAAGGACGCGGAGAGCATGGGCTGCAGCGGTGACCTCGTGACCACGACGCAGACGGCGACGATCGGCACCACCCTGGTCGAGGTCCGCTACAGCAAGGTCTGCGGTGCCGCGTGGGGCCGGATCACCCAGGCCGCCCAGGGCGACAAGGTCGAGATCACCGGCGGGAAGACGAAGCAGAGCGCCGGCATCACCGAGGTCGGCGACACGGTCACGTACACCCCGATGACGGCGGTCGCGAAGGCGACGGACGCCCGGGCCTGCGTGGTGCTGGCCTCCGGCGAGGAAGGGTGCACGGAGGAGACGGAGGCGGGGGTCACGGAGTAGGGCCGCCCGGTACGCCCGCCGAGCCGAGGGATGCGCGCGGCGGGCGCCGACGGGTGCGGGACGGCCTGCGGCGCACATCGGCCGGCCTCCGGTGCAGGTCCGAGGGGACCCCTCGGGAATTTTGTGGCGCGGGATTGGCATGGGACGGCGGATACCGGGCACGTGAAGGTCACCCCCACGGGAGTCCGGAAGGATCGGTCACCCGAACGGCGGCCGTCTCCGTCCCCCTCTCCCGGACGGGCGGCCGCCTTTCCCTTTCCCCTGGGTACGCTCGTGTACCCCTCGGTCACTCTGTGGGACGGGCCACAGGGAGCCCGGCCGTCCACGATCGTGGATGCGCGATAGCCTGACCGCTGGATCTCTCTTGACGCCAAGAGATCGATCATCCAGCGGCGATCCCTCCGTACCGGTGATCGACCATCGCGGCGGGCACCGGTCACGAGCCGGACGGGATCCCGTACCCCGGGGCAGGGACGCCCCACCGCCAGCTGTCATACGGAGAACGCCATGACCCGCACTCCCGTGAACGTCACCGTCACCGGCGCGGCCGGCCAGATCGGTTACGCCCTGCTCTTCCGCATCGCCTCCGGCCAGCTGCTCGGCGCGGACGTGCCGGTCAAGCTGCGCCTGCTGGAGATCACTCCCGCGCTCAAGGCGGCCGAGGGCACGGCCATGGAGCTGGACGACTGCGCGTTCCCGCTGCTCCAGGGCATCGACATCTCGGACGACCCGAACGTGGCCTTCGATGGGGCCAACGTCGCCCTTCTCGTGGGCGCCCGCCCGCGCACCAAGGGCATGGAGCGCGGTGACCTCCTGGAGGCCAACGGCGGCATCTTCAAGCCGCAGGGCCAGGCCATCAACGCCCACGCCGCGGACGACATCCGGGTGCTCGTGGTCGGCAACCCGGCCAACACCAACGCGCTCATCGCCCAGGCCGCCGCTCCGGACGTACCGGCCGAGCGCTTCACCGCGATGACCCGCCTGGACCACAACCGCGCGCTGACCCAGTTGGCGAAGAAGACGGGTTCGACGGTCGCCGACATCAAGCGCCTGACCATCTGGGGCAACCACTCCGCCACCCAGTACCCGGACATCTTCCACGCCACGGTCGCCGGCAAGAACGCCGCCGAGGTCGTGAACGACGAGAAGTGGCTGGCCGAGGACTTCATCCCGACCGTCGCCAAGCGCGGCGCCGCGATCATCGAGGCCCGTGGCGCCTCGTCGGCCGCCTCCGCCGCCAACGCGGCCATCGACCACGTCCACACCTGGGTCAACGGCACCGCGGACGGCGACTGGGTCTCCATGGGCATCCCGTCGGACGGCTCCTACGGCGTCCCGGAGGGCCTGATCTCCTCTTTCCCGGTCACCGTGAAGGACGGCGCGTACGAGATCGTCCAGGGTCTGGAGATCAACGACTTCTCCCGCGCCCGTATCGACGCCTCCGTCAAGGAGCTCGAGGAGGAGCGCGAGGCGGTCCGCGGTCTCGGCCTCATCTGATCATCTCGTCCGACCGCGGACCGCGGACCGCGGACCGCGGGCCACGGGCCACGGGCCACGGGCCCCGCACCGGTACCGACCGGTGCGGGGCCCGTC
Organism: Streptomyces hirsutus; assembly: GCF_001418415.1. Taxonomy (GTDB): domain Bacteria; phylum Actinomycetota; class Actinomycetes; order Streptomycetales; family Streptomycetaceae; genus Streptomyces; species Streptomyces hirsutus. The sequence continues at coordinate 2,506 of NZ_LIQT01000312.1, read as the reverse complement.
CGCGTACGGGTACCAAAGTTCTGGCCATAGCTTGACGCGTGTCACATGATTGCACTCTTGACAATCCGGTTCCTTTTGGCGTAGCGCCTCCCCTATGCTGATGGCTCGTCAACTCATCCGTCGCCGAAGACGCGCGCAGCATCGGGGGGACCGCCGTGAGCACTGTCCACGTGCCGCAGCAACCGCACCACCCGGACGGCCCGGCCCCGCCGGAGGTCGCGTCCGTCCCGCCGCATGCCAGCGAGGCGACCCGGCTGCTGTGCGGGGGCGTCTACGTGGACCCCGACTACCGCGACCGCGTCATCGACGAGCTGTACCTCCACGAACAGCGGATCGTGGCCCCGTCGCTCGGCTTCGACGCCGCCCGGGTCCTGGCGCACGCGCTGCGCGCCCGCCGGCAGGAGTTGCTCTGGGCCGCCGGGGTCATCGGGCTCTGGACGGTGGGCGTCCCGGTGACCGGCGGGCTGCTGACCGGTCTGCTGCTGTCCAGCCTGCTGCTCGGCCTCGTGCCCTGGGTCAGGGGCGATGCCCAGGAACCGCCCCCGTACCGGACGCTCGCCGCCTCCGTGCTGCGCTGGACCGGGGTCGCCCTCTTCGCGCTGTACACGGCGAACGCCGTGGCCATGGCCTTCGGCTCCGGTTCCTCGTCCGGCGCGTACGGGTCCAGTGATCCCTACGGCACGGGCGGGTCCGGCGGTGCCGGTGACCTGGGCCTGCCCTTCATGGGGGCGGCCGAGCCCTGGCAGGCCTGGCTGGCCGTCGGTGTCGTCGCGCTGATCGCGTGGTGCGTGGCGGCCCAGCGCGACGGGCTGGCCCGCGCGTTCGGCGCCGAACTGTCCCCGCAGCGCTTCCCGGACGTGGCGAACGACCCCGCGGAGAGACGTGAGGGGGAGCGGTTCGCCCGGCTGACGGGGCGCATCCGGCGGGAGCAGCACGCGCCGCTGATCATGTACGACGAGGAGCGTCCGTTCTGCGGAGCGGGAGCCGCGCACGACACCTGGGCGCTGGCCGTCGAGCTCCGGCCGGACAAGGAGCGGGACAACCGGCGGCCACTCGGCAACCGCGTGATCCTGGACCGGATCCGGCCCCTCATCGAACAGTTGCGTGAACCGGCCGAGCACGCGGGCACGCCCGTGCGTGACCGGCTGCGGGAACTGGAGATCGACGAGTGCGTGTTCCTCCCCGTCGAGGGGCTGACCGAACGCGACCAGGCCCCCTACACGCCGGAGGCGTTCGAGCAGCACCTGCTGCGGGCGGTCGAGGAGGGCGGCGAGAAGCGGCGCCACTTCCTGCGGATCCGGGTCGGTGCCTGGGGGGAGGAACTGGGCGTCACGGTGTACGTGCGGGTCCACACCCAGGGCCGCATGCTCATGCTGGAGATCGCCCCGCACGTCATGCCCCCGGTGCGCCGGGAGTTCAAGCGCGCCGACCACGTCGCGCACGGGGTCCGCACCGGCCCGGCGCTGAGCAGGGTCGCCGCGGCCGCCTTCCTGATGCCGGGTTCCCTGGGGCGTGCCCTGGTCTCCGTGTTCCGTGACGTGGTCCTCGCCTGGCGGCTGCTCACCGGGGGACACCGGAGCGAGCTGCCCGAGGGGCCCGCCCTGTCGGTGCGCGAGCTGGCCGCGACGGACGCGAAGTCCACGTTCCAGGAGATGGACGTGGCCCGTTACCTGCGCAGCATCCAGGACCGTGTCGGCCACGGGGTGCGGCTGGCGCTCGCCGAAGCCGGCTACGAGACCGGCGAGTTCGTCCAGAAGATCGTGAACATCAGCAACGGCGCGGTCAGCATCAACCGGGTCGAGGGCTCCACCTTCGCCATCGGTGAGAACTCCAGCGCCGTCAACGGCGGCCCCGGGCCGCAGAGGGGAGCCTCCGACGATGACGGCACGTGAGGAGGGCGGCGTCCACATCGGGGACGTCCACGGCAGCACCTTCGCCATCGGCAGCAACGCGCACGCGGAGAGCCACCACGGCGTTCCGGCACCGCGCGACGCCGCCGACGAGGAACTGCTCGCCGCGGTAAGGGAACTGCGGGCCGATCTGGCCCGGCTGCGGCGGAACGAGCAGACCGCACAGCTGGACGAGGCACTGGCGGACACCGAGGAGGAGATCGACCGGACCGGTACGGCCGGCGAGAGCCGCCGCCGGCGGCTGCGTGATCTGCTCGCGGGCGCCGAGACCCTCACGGCGCTGCTCGCCTCGGCCGGAACCGTGGCGGGTCTGCTCGGGATGTGACGCCGGTGGGGAAAGGCCGAAGGGACGAGGGGAACGAAGGGGGAAGCGATGAGCGGGGCACCGCGGTACTGGAACGAGGAGACCCAGCGCTGGGAGGAGAGGGGCCCGGAGGAGCAGAGGGGGACGGAGAGTGAGGCCACGGCCTCACCGACGGTGACGCCGCTTCCGGCTTCCCCTCCACCCCCGGATGCTTCGTCCTCCGTTCCCACCCTCACGGGCATCCGATGGCCGGGCGGCGGTACCCCGCCGGCCGGCCATCGGATGCCCGTGA
>NZ_LIQT01000311.1:9206-16570 GCF_001418415.1 Streptomyces hirsutus | reverse complement strand
CCTCTCTCCCCCGCATTCCTCCCATCCCGCCTTGTGCGCAAGGGGTTTACAGCATCCTTCCAACGATGTAAAAACCTGATGGCGGCGAACCGGACGCCGCCTCGCACACAGGGAGCACCACCAGTTCCGCGCGCCCTACAGCTCCCCAGTTCCCTTTCAGCGTCACCCGGATCGGGGTCACCATGCAGCGCACCACCCACCGCTCTCCTCTCCTCGCCCGTCCCGTGATCGTGGCCATGGCCGCCGCGGTGGCCCTCACCGCCACCTCCTGCGCGAAGTCGGAGGACGACGCGTCGGCCGGCAAGAAGTCCCCGTCCGCCGCGGCCGACGCGGGCCAGAAGGTCGCCTCGCCGAAGCCGGGCGGCAAGACCTGCACCATCGACGCGTACGGCGGCGAGAAGCTCGACCTCGAGGGTGCGACCGTCGGCTTCTCCCAGTCGGAGAAGGAGGCCAACCCGTTCCGCATCGCCGAGACGCAGTCCATCAAGGACGAGGCGGCCAAGCGGGGCGTCAAGCTGCTGACGGCCAACGCCCAGTCGCAGTTCTCCAAGCAGATCAGCGACGTCCAGGACCTGCTCGCCAAGGGCGCCGACCTGCTGGTCATCGCGCCGCTCAACTCCGACGGCTGGGACCCGGTGCTGCAGGCCGCCGCCGCCAAGAAGGTCCCGATCGTCACGATCGACCGCAAGATCAACGCCACGGCCTGCAAGGACTACGTCTCCTTCATCGCTTCGGACTTCGTCGAGCAGGGCCGGCGGGCCGCCGATCAGATGATCGAGGCCACGGGAGGCAAGGGCGAGGTCGCGATCCTGCTGGGCGCGGCCGGGAACAACGTCACCACCGAACGCACCAAGGGCTTCAAGGACCGCGTGGCCGAGAAGGCCCCCGGTCTGAAGGTCGTCTTCGAGCAGACCGGCGACTTCGCCCGGGAGAAGGGCCAGCAGGTCACCGAGCAGCTCATCCAGTCCAAGCCCGGCATCAAGGGCATCTACGCGGAGAACGACGAGATGGGCCTGGGCGCGGTGGCCGCGCTCAAGGGCGCGGGCAAGAAGGCCGGCGACGTCGAGATCGTCACGGTCGACGGCACCCGCAACGCCGTGCAGGGCATCGTCGACGGCTGGATCACCGGCGTGATCGAGTCCAACCCGCGGTTCGGACCGCTGGCGTTCGAGACGCTGGACGCCTTCACGCAGGGCAAGGAAGTGGCCCAGGACATCATCATCGAGGACGGCGCCTACGCCCCCTCGAACGCCGAGAAGGACCTCGGCAGGGCCTACTGATCCCCGCGGGGCCCGGCCTGCCCGGCGGGCCCCGCCACCACGTCACCCCTCACTTCCTGACCCACTTCCTGGAGGCACAGGTGGCTCCCCCCGCCGAAGTCCTCGCCGTCCGCGGACTGAGCAAGACCTTCCCCGGCGTCCGGGCCCTGGACGACGTGGACCTGACCCTGCACCCGGGCGAGGTCCACGCCCTGATCGGCGAGAACGGCGCCGGCAAGTCGACCCTCATCAAGCTGCTCACCGGGGTCCACCGGCCCGACGCCGGTGACATCGTTTTCCAGGGCCGTGACGTCTCGTTCGCCACTCCGCTGGAGGCGCAGAAGGCCGGGATCTCGACCATCTACCAAGAGGTCAACCTCATCCCGCTGCTGAGCGTGGCCCGCAACCTCTTCCTCGGCCGCGAGCCGCGCACCCGCTTCGGCCTGCTGGACTTCGCCCGCATGCACAAGGAGGCCGAGGAGACGCTGCGCGCCTACGGCGTCCGGGTGGACGTCCGTCTGCCGCTGCGCGCCCTCGGCGTCGGCGCGCAGCAGATGGTCGCCCTGGCCCGTGCGGTGGCCACCGAGGCACGCGTGGTCATCATGGACGAACCGACCTCCTCCCTCGAACCGCGCGAGGTCGAGACGCTGTTCTCGGTGATCCGGCGGCTGCGCGACGACGGCATCGCGGTCGTCTACGTCAGTCACCGGCTGGACGAGCTGTACGCCGTGTGCGACACGGTCACCGTGCTGCGCGACGGGCGCCGTGTCCATCACGGCCGGCTCGCCGACCTCGGCCGTCTCTCCCTGGTGTCGACCATGCTGGGCCGGGAACTGGGCGAGGTCCGCGAGGAGGGCCTGACCAAGTTCACCGGCGACCACCACGCCGCCGGTACCCAGCCCGTGCTGGAGGCACGGGATCTGACGGTCCCGCACCGGCTGCGGGGCGTGTCCGTGACGATCCGGCCCGGCGAGGTCGTGGGGCTCGGCGGGCTGCTCGGGTCCGGGCGGACCGAGACGGCCAAGGCCATCTCGGGTGCGCTGGCGACGAGTTCGGGCCGGGTCGTGGTGGCCGGTGTGCCGCTGCGCGGCGGGTCCACGCCCGCCGCCATCCGGGCCGGTGTCAGTCTGCTGCCCGAGGACCGCAAGAGCGAGGGCATCGTGCCCGGTCTCTCGGTCCGCGAGAACATCGCGCTGGCCGTGCTGCCCCGGCTGTCCCGCTTCGGTCTGGTCTCCGAGGCACGCGTCGACCGTGTCGTCGACACGTTCATCGAACGGCTGCGCATCAAGGCGTCCTCGCCGCACCAGAAGGTCGGCGAACTGTCCGGCGGCAACCAGCAGAAGGTGCTGCTCGCCCGCTGGCTGGCGATGAACCCCAAGGTGCTGCTGCTGGACGAGCCCACCCGGGGCATCGACGTCGGGGCCAAGGCCGAGGTGCAGAAGCTCGTGGACGAACTGGCCGAGGACGGCCTGGCCGTCCTGCTCATCTCCTCCGACCTGGAGGAACTGATCGAAGGGTCCGACCGCGTGGTCGTACTGAAGGACGGTGCGGTCGTCGGCGAGCTGGCCGGCGACGAGGTCACCGAGGACACACTCATGCGGACCATCGCCGGGCACGCCCCGGCCGGGGTCACGGCCGCGGAGGAGGCCGGCGATGGCTGAAGCCGCTCTCCGCACCGCGCCGCTGGACCGGACCCGCGTCCTGCAATGGCTGCAGACCTACGGCGTCTACGCCGGCGTGGCGCTGCTCCTGGTCGTCAACATCGTCATCACCCCGTACTTCCTGTCCGCGGAGAACTTCCGCACCCAGGCCGTGCAGGTCGCCCCCGTCATCATCGTCGCGATCGGGATGACCCTGGTCATCGGCACCGAGGGCATCGACCTGTCGGTCGGCGCGGTGATGGCCCTCGCGGCGTCCGTGACGGCCCTCTACCTCGGCTACGGCCTCCTGCCGGCACTGCTGGTGGTGGCGGTGTTCGCCGCCGCGATCGGGCTGGCCAACGGAGCGCTGGTCGCCCTCGTCGGGGTGCAGCCGATCGTGGCCACCCTGGCGCTCATGGTCGGCGGCCGGGGTCTCGCGCTGGTGCTGCTGCCGCAGCTGGAGGACCTGCGCAATCCGGGTCTCGCCTCCCTGGGATCCGGCGACGTGCTGGGCGTCCCGTACCTGATCCTCATCGCCGCCGCCCTGGCACTGCTGGCGGCGTTCGTGGTGCGCCGCACCACGTTCGGACGCCAGCTCCTGGCCATCGGCGACAGCCGGCCCGCCGCACAGCTGGCCGGCCTGCCGGTGCGGCGCGTGCTGATCATCGTGTACGTGCTGTGCGCGCTGCTCGCGGCCGTGGCGGGCGTCCTGGCCACCGCGCGGCTCCAGGCCAGCGACCCGACCTCGCTGGGCAATCTGATGGAGCTGTCCGCCATCACCGCCGTCGTGGTCGGCGGGACCCCGCTGACCGGCGGCCGGGTCAACATCGCCGGCACCGTGGCGGGAGCCGTCCTCATCCAGCTGCTCACCGCCACCCTCATCAAGCACGATCTGCCGCCGTCGTGGACCCAGATCGCGCAGGCCATAGTGATCGTGTGCGCGGTCTACGCGGCACGGGGACGGGGGAAGCGATGACCGCCACGAAGACGGACGCACCCGTGACCGCCGCGGGCGGCGGACCGCCGAAGGACACCGGGCCCGAGGGCGCCGCGCGCAAGGAGCGGCTGAGCGGCCTGGTCCAGCAGCACGGGGCGCTGGCCGTGCTGGTGATCGTCTCCCTGGTGGCGTCGTTCAGCTTCGACTCCTTCGCCACCGGGGACAACGTCGGCAACATGGCGACGAGTTCGGCGTTCCTGGCGATCGTCGCGCTCGGGATGACCTTCGTCATCATCACCGGGGGCATCGACCTGTCGGTCGGTTCCCTGTTCGCCCTGGGCGGTGTCCTGGCGGCCTGGGGATCGCGGCACGGGACGCCGGTGGCGCTGCTGCTGCCGCTGGTGGTGTGCGGCGGGATCGGCGTCGTCAACGGGCTGCTGGTGGCCCGTTCCCGGCTGGCGCCGTTCATCGTCACGCTGGCGGCGATGCTCGGGGCGCGCGGCCTGATGCTGGCCCTCACCGACGAGGGCGCCGAGACGTATCTGATCGGCAAGGGCTCCTTCCTCGCCGAACTCGGCCAGGGCACCACCCTCGGCATCGGCAACCCGGTGTGGATCACTCTGGCGCTGTTCGCCGCGGGCGCCGTCGTGCTGCGCCGCACCCGCTTCGGGCAGCATGTGTACGCGGTCGGCGGCAACGAGGACGCGGCGGCCCTGATGGGCGCTCCGGTGGCCCGTACGAAGATCCTCGTCTACACGCTGTCCGGGCTGCTGGCGGGCCTTGCGGGCGCGCTCAACGCGGCGTGGCTCGCCTCCGGGGTGACCATCCTCGGCAACGGGATGGAGCTCGAGGCCATCTCCGCCGTCGTGATCGGCGGCACCCTGCTCACCGGCGGCCTCGGTTTCGTCAGCGGCTCCCTGGTCGGTGTGCTGCTGCTCAAGGTGATCCAGAACATCATCAACCAGATCGGCTCCCTGGACTCCTCCTACCAGCAGGTCGTCAGCGGCGCCTTCCTGGCCGTCGTGGTCGTCGCCCAGACCTGGCTGGGCCGCAGACGCCGGCTGCTGTGAAGCTCCGGACGCGGCAGCCCTCGCCCAGTGGGAGGCCGAGTACGACCGTGTCGTCGACCAGCACCACAGCTCGCCCTCGGTGATGATGTGGATCAACCAGAACAAGGGCCGGGGTCAGTACGACCAGGCCCGCACCGCGAACGAAGTCAAGGCGTACGACCCATCCCGCCTGGTGAACAACTTGGCTTCCTCCCCCGCCTAAAGGCGGGGGAGTCCAGCGGTCGCCCGCTGGGTTTCCTGCTTCACCGACGACCGCCCCGTCCGGGAGAACTCCCGTTGAGGTCTTACACCGTCTCCACAGGCAGACGCCGCCAGCCCGGCGGCCAGGATGTTGCGTGCCGCGTTCACGTCGCGGTCATGCACCTTGCCGCAGTCGCACGTCCACTCCCGGACGTTCAGCGGCAGCTCCTCGCGGACCGTGCCGCAGGCCCCGCACAGCTTCGAGCTGGGGAAGAAGCGGTCGATCACGACGAGTTCACGCCCGTACCAGGCGCACTTGTACTCCAGCATCGTCCGCAGCTCGGTCCACGACGCATCCGAGATGGCGCGCGCCAGCTTGTGGTTCTTGACCAGGTTACGGACGGTGAGATCCTCGATCACGACCGTTTGGTTCTCACGGACGAGTCGAGTCGACAGCTTGTGCAGGAAGTCCCGGCGCCGGTCGGCGATCCGCGCATGGACGCGGGCCACCTTCCGGCGGGCCTTTTCCCGGTTCGCCGAACCCTTCGCCTTGCGGGACAGCTCCCGCTGTGCGCGAGCGAGCCGGGCCCGGTCACGGCGCTCATGGCGGGGGTTGGTGACCTTCTCCCCGGTGGACAGCGTCACCAGCGATGTTACGCCCGCGTCCACGCCGACTGCATGATCGGTGGCTGGAGCCGGGGTGACGGTGTCCTCGCACAACAGGGACACGAACCAGCGGCCCGCGGCGTCGCGGGAAACGGTCACCGTGGACGGCTCCGCATCCTCGGGAAGGGGACGGGACCAGCGGATATCCAACGGGGCGGACATCTTTGCCAACGTCAGCATGCCGTCACGCCACTTGAAACCGGAACGCGTGTACTCAGCCGACTGCCGGGACTTCTTCTTCGACTTGAAGCGCGGGTACTTCGCTCGCTTGGCAAAGAAGTTCGCGAACGCCGTCTGAAGATGGCGCAGAGCCTGCTGAAGCGGTACCGAGGACACCTCCGTCAGGAAGGCGAGTTCCTCGGTCTTCTTCCACTCCGTCAGGGCGGCCGACGACTGAACGTAGGAAATACGACGCTGCTCGCCGTACCAGGCGGCGGTGCGCTCTTCCAGCGCCTTGTTGTACACGAGACGGGCGCAGCCGAACGTGCGGGACAGCTCTTCCGCCTGCTCACCCGTGGGGTAGAAGCGGTACTTGAAAGTCCGCTTGACCTGCTGCGTCACGCCTCACATTCTATCAGTTTCCGTGTTAGCAAGGTGTATCGGGCAGCGGCGGAGTGCGCTCCGCCGCTGCCCGGTTCCGAAGCAGGGATGCTTTTCCTCGCACGGCTGGAATCGGGGGTTTCCAGGCAGGGAGGATTTGATGAGCGGTGTCAACTGCTGCGGCTCCGTCGACGGCGGCAACGGGGACGTCGTCGACCACCATGTCTACGTCGGTCCCGGCACCACGGTGCCCGACGCCGGCCGTGCGGCCGTCCTCGGCGAGTACGGCGGGCTGGGTCTGAAGGTGCCCGGTCACGAGTGGTACCCCGGCGGCGGCTTCAGCTACGAGGACCAGCCGGACGCGGCCCACCTCGACAACCGGTTCGTCGGCCTGCTGGACGCGATCCGCGAGGTGCGGCTCCCGCGAGGCCTGTCCGGCGCGGTCTACACCGAGATCACCGACGTGGAGAACGAGGCCAACGGCCTGCTCACCTACGACCGTCAGGTCGTGAAGGTCGACGAGGCACGGGTGAGGGCCGCCAACCGCGCCCTGATCGACGCATCCCGCTCACCGGCGGCCCCCGTCACCCTGCCGGCCGGTCAGTACCGGTCCCTCGGCGTGACGACACCGGGGCTGACGAACCGGTACGTGCGGCACCGGGACGGTGCGGTGTTCACCGAGGTCGTGGACGGCGGCAGCAGCGCGCTCCTGAAGAACGACGCCACCTGGAGGGTCGTCCCCGGCCTCGCCGACGGCTCCTGCTACTCGTTCGAGTCGCGGAACTATCCCGGCGAGTATCTGCGCCACCGCGAGTACCGCGTGTACAAGGAGTCCGGCAGCGGCGACCTGTTCCGGGCGGACGCCACCTTCTGCCCGGTGCGCGGCGCGAACGGGGCCGTGCGGCTGTCCGCCCACAACTTCCCCGAGCAGTATCTGCGCCACTACGACGCCCAGTTATGGCTGGCCACCCCGGGCGGTACGCACGCCTGGGACAGTCCCGCTCTGTTCGCGGAGGACACCACCTGGACCGTGGCGGCGCCCTGGGCGCCGTGAGCGGTGTGCGGCGCCCCG
>NZ_LIQT01000311.1:0-9182 GCF_001418415.1 Streptomyces hirsutus | reverse complement strand
CGGCGCCCCGACTACGGCTTCTCCCGGTCGTGCAGGGCGCTCACCTCCTCGGCGGTGAGTGCCCTGTCGTACGCGTGGACCTCGTCCACCGCGCCGTCCCAGAAGTCGGTGTCGCCGCCGTTCCACTGGGCGCGGCCCACGGCGAGCGGTCCGGTGCCGACGTAGGCGGGGCCGGCGGTGGAGGTCGCCGCCGGTTCGCCGTCGACGTAGAGGTCGATCTCGCCCCGCGCGTCGTCACGGACACCGACGAGGTGGTACCAGCGGCCCGTGTCCGGCTTCGTCTCCAGCCGGGCGCGCTTCCCGTCGGGGGTGCTGAAGGCGAAGGCGCCCTGCCCGTACTGCAGGTAGAACGGGCTGGCCTGGCGCCGCCCGTCCTGACTGATCGCGGTGGCGTAGTTGCCGGGGAGCGAGTCGAGCCTGACCCAGCCGGCGACGGAGTAGCTGCCGGTGGTGTCGAGTACGGGGCCGTCGGTCTCGGCGTGCTGCCCCTGCCCGTCGAACTCGAGCGCGCTGCCGTTGACGCCGGGGGTCCAGCCGGCGCCCTCGGTGAGCGTCAGGGGCTTGCCGTTGGGGCCGCCGTCCTTCGCGGTCGTGCCGGTGCCCTCGTCGAGGGTCCAGTGGCCGCCGCCCTTCAGCTGCTCCCGCTCGCCCGCGGCGGCGCCGGCCGCGATCACCTTGCGGTTGGCCTCGCGCACCCGGACCGGGTCGACCTTGATCTCCCGGCGGTCGTAGGTGTAGAGGCCGTTCAGCTCGTTCTCCAGGTCGGTGATCTGTGTGTACACCGAACCGGAGAGTTCGGCGGCGGCCTGGTCGAGGTAGAACCGCTCGGTGTTCTCCACGTACTTGCGGGTCAGCGCCTCCTTGTCGGCGACCCCGCTGTAGATCACCGTCGGCGTGCCGGGCCACATGTGGCCGGGGGTGCGCAGGGTGAAGCCGCCGTGCTCGCCGTCCATGGCCGCCCGGTGGTCGGGGAACGGCGGGTCGTCGTTGTTGTAGTCGTGGTGGTCGATGATGTCGCCCTTGCCCGAGTCGCCCTTGGAGTTGCAGCAGTTGACACCGCTGTGGGCGTTGACGACGCGGGAGGGGTCGGCGGCCTTCACCGACTCGGCGATGCGGCCGCTCTCCTCGCGGTTCCACTCGCCCCAGCCCTCGTTGAAGACGATCCAGCCGATGACCGAGGGCGAGTTGTGGTGCTGGCGCATCATCTCGCGGCCCTGGTCGACGAAGGCCTTCTGTCCGGTCCCGTTGGTGATGTTCCCGGAGACGAAGTCCTGCCAGACCAGCAGGCCGAGCTTGTCGGCGTGGTAGAACCAGCGTGCCGGCTCCACCTTGATGTGCTTGCGGACGGCGTTGAAGCCGAGCTTCTTGTGCGCCTCGAGGTCGAAGGCCAGTGCCTTGTCACTGGGGGCGGTGTAGAGGCCGTCGGGCCAGAAGCCCTGGTCGAGGGTGGCGAGGGAGAAGACGGGCTTTCCGTTGAGCACCAGTTTCCGGTAGCCGCCGACCTCCTCGATCCCGATCTCGCGCATGCCGAAGTAGCTGCCGACCTTGTCGGTGGACCGGCCGTCGGTCAGCTGGACGTCGAGGTCGTAGAGGTAGGGGTCGTCGGGGCTCCACAGGTGCTGTTTCGTCACGGGGAGCTGGAGCCGGCGGTTGGCGGGCCCGCTGACCTTGCCGACGACCTTCCCGCGGGCGTCGCGGGCGACGGCCTCCACGCGCGCCTTCGGGGAGGCGCCCTCGGACTCGACGGTCACCGCCAGGCTGCCGGTGTCGATGTCGGGCGTGGTGACGACGTTGTCAATGGCGGTGTCGGCGACGGGCTCCATCCAGACCGTCTGCCAGATCCCGGACGTCTGGGTGTAGAAGATGCCGCTGGGGCTGGTGTGCTGCTTGCCCGTCGGCTGGTCGGCGCCGCCGGTGTCGGTGACCGCGACCACGACCTCCTGCGCGCCCCTGCCCTTGAGCGCGTCGGTGATGTCGGCGCTGAACGCGGTGTACCCACCGGTGTGTTCGGCGACCTTCCTGCCGTTGACCCAGACGCGGGCCTGGTAGTCCACGGCGCCGAAGTGGAGCTTCAGCCGCTTGCCCTGGCCGACCTTCCAGTTCTTCGGCACCTCGACGAGCTTGCGGTAGAACATGTGGTCCTCGTGCCGTTCGAGCCCGGACAGCTGGGACTCGACGGGGAACGGCACGGTGATCCTCTCGTCCAGGTTCCTGCCGAAGACCGGTTGCTCGCCCGCCTTCGCACCGCTGAACTGCCAGGTCCCGTTGAGGTTCTTCCACTGGGAGCGCACCTGCTGCGGGCGGGGGTGCTCCGGCAGCGGGTTCTTCCTGTCCAGCTTGTCGCCCCACGGTGTGGTGAGCCGGTGGCCGGAGGCGTTCGCGGCGTAGCGGACGATCCGGGGCACGGTCTTGCCACCTGCCGTCAGCCCGCCTTCGCCGTCGTAGGTGAACCGGACCTGCTGGTTCTTCTGGACGGGCTTCGCGAGCGTGACGAGGAGGGAGGTGCGGTCGCCGGGGGCGGCCTTCACCGAGGTGACCGGCATGGCGGTCGTGTCGGCCTCGATCTTCAGGTGCTCCGCGACCTCGTCGAGGTCCCCGACCCGTTCCTCGAAGCGGGCGCGCAGCCGCTTCCCGTCCTCGGTGACCGACAGGTCCACCGGGAAGACCTCGAAGCCGGCGGGCGGTGTGAACGCCGACGCGGGGACGAGTTGCTTGGGCGTCGTCGGGCTCGACCAGCGCAGGAACATGTTCGACCCGCCGAGGTCCTGGAACATCTCCAGCCGGAAGGTGTGCTTCTCGCCGGCGGCCAGCCTGATCGGCTCGCTGGTCTGCTCCCTGTCCCAGTCCGGCTCCCAGTGGTCGATGACCGGCTTGTCGTCGATGAAGAGGCGGAACCCGTTGTCGCCGATGGCGTGGAACGTGTAGTCGCCGGTCTCCGGCGCTTCGATCTGCCCCGTCCAGCGGGCGGTCGTGTGCTCCGTCCTCCCGGTCAGTTCCTCGAACGTGCTCGTCAGACCGGAGAAGTTGATCTGCGGCTCCAGGAGGGTGCCGCCGAGTTCGGCGAAGTCCCTTGCTCCCGGCGCGGACATGCTGAAGTACTCGCCCTTCAGGCCGTGCTGCTCGACGGCGGCATCGGCTGCCGCACCGGCGGTACGCGCGGACGTGCTGCTGCTCGCGGGTTCCGCGGCCGCCGCGGCGGGAACCGCGGCGCTCGTGGGCAGGACCAGGGCCGCGGCGGTCAGCAGGGCCCACCACCGGGCTCTCGGGCGGGTGTGTTGTCTTGTCATCGAACCTTTCCTCGCGCAGGGGGCTTGGAGACAGGACGAAACGGACTGCATCAGGTGAACGGCCGTTCCGGCCGGGGGTGTTCACCGGTGGCCGACGCGGGCCCGCCGGTGCGGAACGGCACCGGCGCTGCGATGGCCAGAGACCCTTTCAACGTTGGAAATTCACTGTGCAGCGGAATGACAACACGTTGTCGAACGGCTGTCCAGACCTCGCGCACAGCCGGCCGGCCGTCGGGAACCCGCGCAGCCGGGGCGCGAGGGAGGCGGGGCCGTCACGGCGGGCCACGGAGGACCGGAGCGGGTCGCGGCGGCGCGAGCCTCAGGGAATGCGGGCGACTCCGACGTACAACGGGATCTGCTCACTCCGGCCGTACTGCCCCCCGGGCTCCGGGTGCCAGCGCTCCGCGAGTTCTATGCCGGGGTCGATCAGCTCGAGTCCCGCGAAGAACCCGGCGAACTCGTCGCGTGACCGGACCTGGGCGGAGGTCCCTCCCTTGCGGTAGACCTCGACGACACGCTCCCAGGTCTCGGCGTCGAAGTCTCCTGTCGCGTGGGAGAGAGCCAGGTAGCTGCCGGGAGCAAGGGACTTGAGCAGTTCGGACACGATCCGGTAGGGGTCGTCCTCCTCTGCCACCAGGTGCAGCAGGGCCACCAAGGACAGGCTGACCGGCTGGTCGAAGTCGAGGGTCTCCCTCGCCGCCGCGAGAATCTTCTCCGGCTCCCTCGCGTCGGCCTGGATGTAGGCGGTGCCGCCCTCCGGCGTGCTGTGCAGGAGCGCCTCGGCATGCCTGAGGACGATCGGGTCGTTGTCCGCGTACACCACGCGGGCCTCGGGAGTGACTCTCTGGACGATCTGATGGAGATTGGGCTCGGTGGGTATTCCCGTGCCGATGTCGAGGAACTGACGGACGCCCCGCTCCGCGAGCAGCCGGGCGGCCCGGTGCATGAAGTCGCGGTTGACCCGCGCCATCTCCTTCACCGCGGGGAAGAAGGAGATCACCTTCTCGGCGGCTTCCCAGTCGACGGGATAGTTGTCCTTTCCGTCGAGGAAGTAGTCGTACATTCGAGCCGACTGGGGTTTGCTGGTGTCGATGTCGTCCGCGTTGAATCCCGCGTCTGTCACTTCAGTCCTCCGCTGCGGCATCGGCATGGTGATGCATTTCGTTCGATCGATACTGATCAGTACGCTTCAGTGTGCTCATGAAGGGACGCGCCCCGGCACGTTCCAGACAGGTCTCGGGCAACGAGGAAGTCGACCGCTCCCGCCTTGGCCGCCCTGACCAGTTCGGCGATCGCGGCGGTGGTGCAGATGAGGGCAGGGCCGTCGGGGTCCGCCGACTGCCTCAGCGCCACCCTCCCCTCGCCGAGTTTCTTCACCTCGACACAGTTTCCGTTATTGCTGCCGCTCCACGGTTTGTGCCACCCCTCGGTTCCCAGATCACCCGTGGCGTTCATCGTGTGCTTCATCGTTCCCACTCCTTGCGGACGTCCGAAAGGAATTCCCTGGTGCGCCCCTGGGACATCGCCTGGGCGCTCATCCGGTCGAGCACCTCGCGGTACAGCGCGACTTCTCTCCGATCCTCGCTGTACTGGGCGCCGCTGAGATTGTCCGTGCCGACGATGTCCGGGAAATCCGGCATCGGAAGACGGAAGAGAGTGAAGGGTCCGAACGCGCCCGGGTGCAGTCCGGCGGTGAAGGGCAGCACCTGAAGGGTGACGTTCGACAGGTCCGTCACCTCGATCAGACGGTCGATCTGGGCCTTCATGACCTCGGGCCCGCCGGCCGGTCGCCGCAGGACGGTCTCGTCCATGACGATCCACAGCCGGGGCGCAGCCGGGTCCCGGCGGGTGAGCAGCGCCTGACGCTCCATCCGCAGCGCCACGCGCCGGGTCAGTTCCTCCTGTGTCGGGTGGGGGCGGTTCAGCCTCAGGACGTCGCGGGCGTAGTCCTCGGTCTGGAGGAGGCCCGGGACGACGTGGGGTTCGTAGCCCCTTATGCGGGTGGCCGAGTTCTCCAGACTGACGTGCACCGCGAACCAGTCCGGCAGGGCGTCACGGTAACTCTTCCACCAGCCGGGCTGGTTGGCCTGGTCGGTGAGGGCGAGGAACTCCCGGGCCTCGCCCTCCGGTACGCCGTAGATCTCCAACAGCGCCTTGACCGTGGCCCACTTCAGGGTGACCTTGGCCTGTTCCATTCTGGTGACCGTGGTGTGGGCCTGGCGCAGCCTGGCACCGACGTCCTGCGCCGAGAGGCCCTTGACCCGCCGCAGTTCATGGAGCCGTCTGCCCAGCACCATCTGAAGAACGGTCGGGGCCGACCGCGGTGCGCTCACGTCGCATGCCTCCTCGAACGGCCGGTCGCCGAGCAGTCTGCCACGGGCCTCACCTCGCGGACAGGAGCACAGCGAAGTTGTGCACTGTGCAAAGTGATGGGTTGCCAGGGAACTGACGGGGCAACCATAGTGACGGGGTGACCAGGTTTCCCCGGGCCGCATGCCGGGCGCCGGCTACGCGTGGCCACGTGGACGCCTGTCATGACCGCTCCTCCAGCGCACGGCATCCGGTTGCTCCCCCACGTTAGGAATGGTTCGTGGTCTTAGCCGACGCCACCCCCACGGCCGGTGGCACCCCTCCCCCCGACCTCGGCGGTGCCGCCTGCCGGGCCGCCTACTTCCTGCCCGCCGACCGCAGAACCGTCGGGAGGGCCCGCCATCTCGTGACGGAGCAGCTCGGCGTCTGGGGCGTCGTCCCGGACGACTGCGCCACAGCGGCCCTCGTGGTGAGCGAGCTCCTCACCAACGCCGTCCTCCACACGAGCAGCCGGAGAATCGCCTGCACCCTGGGAGCCACGCCGGACCTGGTGCTGATCCAGGTCACGGACGACGGCAGCGGTCCGTCCGTGCCCCGGACGCGACGGGCCGGTCCCCGGGACGAGGTCGGACGCGGGCTGCTGCTGGTCAAGGCCGTGTCGGAGCACTGGGGGGTGGGAGTCGCCGAGTACGGGGACGGCCGGACCGTATGGGCGATGCTGCGCACGGCCCGGTCCTGAGTCCGCAGCCGGTCCGCCCGGCCGGCTGTCACCGCCGGCCCGCGCTCTGACATCATGGATCAAACGGAACCCCGCTCCGGAACAAGGGTACGGAACCACGTTCCGTACAGCAGGTCCGGCAGCAAAGGGAGCGACCCGGTGAGCGACAGCGACGGCAGCGTCAGCAAGGAGACGGGGCGCCCGGGCCGGCCCAAGCGGACGGACGCCCGGCGCAACGAGAAGACGCTGCTCGACGCGGCGGCCACCGTCTTCGTCACCTCGGGCGTGGATGCGCCGGTGCGCGACATCGCGGCCGAGGCCGGTGTCGGGGTGGGCACGATCTACCGCCACTTCCCGACCCGGGCGGATCTCATCGTCGCCGTCTACCGGCATCAGGTCGAGGCCTGCGCCGGGGCCGGTCCGGCCCTGCTGGAGAGCAGCGCGACGCCGCACGCGGCGCTGCGGGAATGGATCGGTCTCTTCGTCGACTTCCTGGTCACCAAGCACGGACTCGCCGGTGTGCTGCAGTCGGACAACGCCGGCTTCGAGACGCTGCACGCCTACTTCCTCGACCGGCTCGTGCCCGTGTGCTCCCAACTGCTCGACGCCGCGGTCGCGTCCGGTGAGATCCGCACCGATGTGGAGGCCTACGCGCTCATGCGCGGCGTGGGGAACCTCTGCGTCGGCGCGGACAGCGACCCCCGCTACGACGCACGCCCGCTGGTCGACCTCCTGGTCACCGGGCTGCGGCAGCCGCGCTGACGCCCGCGGGCGTCCCTTCTCGCGGTATCCGGTCGACCGCGCCGACGGGAGCCTGCACAGCGTCGGGGTACAGGCGTGGGGCAGCGGGGTGCGGGAGGCGGACCACCGGGCCCGCGCCCGGAGCCTGCCGGTACGGACGGCGAGGGCACCGTGGAGACCGCACCGCGCTGCACGCCCCGGCCGGTCAGCGGCCGCCGGCCTCCCTCGCCGCCTGCTCCAGCCGGCTGCGGTGGGCCTCCCACCAGGCCGCTTCATGGGACGGCAGGTTGCTCGCTCCCTTCCCCCAGCCGACGGCCCCGTCGATGAGTTCCCGCAGGATGTCCGCGTGGCCGGCGTGCCGGTGGGTGTCGGCGATCACGCGCACCAGAAGGTGGTGCAGCGTGGTCCCGCTCCGCTCCTTCGGCCACCACGGGACGTGGCCGACGGTGTCGAGCGCGAGTGCCGCGAACGTGCTGTCCGCGTGCTCCCAGGCCCGGTGGTAGAGCGCGACGATCTCCTCGCGCGACTCGTCCGCGGTGGCCCACATGTCCGCGTTGGGTTCGGTGTCCCGCGTGTACCACCAGGACGGCGGATCCTGCCGGAAGAACGGCCGGCCGAACACGTCGCCGAAGTAGCCCAGTTCCACTCCGGCGGCGTGCTTGACCAGCCCCAGCAGGTTGGTGCCGGTGGGCGTCAGCGGGCGGCGGACGTCGTACTCCGGGAGTCCTTCGAGTTTCCACACCAGGGCTTCCCTGGCGTCCTGCAGATATCGGATCAGGTCCTTCTTCGGGTTCGGCTCCGTCATGCCCCGCAGTCTCGCACCGGCAACTGACAGCCGGTCGGGCGCCGCCCGGCGGCCGCCGCCCGACCGGGCGTGCCGACGCCCGGCGTCAAGGGCCAGAAGTCACCGTCCGAGCACGGAGGAGAACGCGTTGCGGATGTCGGACTTCGAGGGTGTGACGTACTTGTTCGAGGGAATGACGCCGTAGGTGAAGAAGAGCGACGGGCAGGTGGAGCCGCTGATCTGCACCGTGCGGTCGGCGACACGCTTGCCGGTGCGCAGCGCGTACACCTTCACCGGGAGCGAGACCCTGCGGAACGTGACGTCGGTGATCTGCCCGCTGGTCTCGCTCCGGTAGGGGCAGGTGCGGACGGCGCTCCCGAAGCCCTGCTGTCCCACGCACACCACCAGTGCGGCCTTTGCCGCGTCGGTGGTCCGCCAGGCGCCGGGAAGCTTGCCCGAGTGCTCGCTGTCTCCCAGGAACAGGGACCGGCCGGAGCCCGCGCGGCGGGCGGGGGCCCCCTCGTACTTCGCCGGCGCCTCGCAGTAGCGGTTCTCGCGCACCAACTGCTGGACCTCCTCCAGTTGCAGGGCCAGCACGGCCTTCCTGATCGCCTTGCGGGCCTGGCCCTCACGGCTGTCGCCGGGGTACTCGTCCAGCAGCCGCTGGTAGCGGGACTCCGCCTGCGACCACTCCTGTGTGCTCATCAGGGCGTCGCCGCAGCCCATCAGCGCGGCCGGAGCGAGCCGGTCGGCGGTCTCGGAGGAGCGGTCCAGGACCTGCTGACCCGGCTCGGTCTCCCGGTCGTTGAGCCAGTCCGTGATCCGGACCGTCTCGCAGGCATCGTCGGTGGGCAGTCCGTCCAGGAAACGGTCCAGGGAGGTCCCGACCGTGGCGTCGTTGCGGGAGTCCTCCTCCAGGATCGAGGCCAGCAGGCGGAAACCCGAGTTCAGGTCGTCCTGGTCGCCGTTCAGTCCGGCGGCCAGCCGGGTTTCCGCCGTCTCCAGTCGCTCACAGGTGTCGACCGCCCTGTCGCCGCGTGCGGCCACCGGGGCCGCGGCGACCCTGTGCCCCGCCCACACCTGTTCCTGGGCCTCCGTCACGGCCCCGCAGTCGCCGTCCGCGCGTGCCCGGGCGATGTCGTCCTCGATGCCGTGGGCGTCGAACCGCAGCAGTCCCACGCCCAGCAGCACCGCGACGGAGAGGCCGAGCGCGACCAGGCGCTGCGTCGTGCGCGGGCTGCCCTGCCGGCGCCGGGCGAGCAGCCAGCCGTGTGCCACGACCGCCGCCCACCACAGCAGCAGGAGCACCTCGCTCCAGGTCTCGGCGGTCGCGACCGTCGTC
>NZ_LIQT01000310.1 GCF_001418415.1 Streptomyces hirsutus | reverse complement strand
GGGTCCGGGTGTGGTTGCGTCATGGCGGTGCCCTCCGGCCAGTCGGTCGACGTCGGTTCTGGACTACTCCCCCGCCTACCCGACGGCCGCGTCCCCAGTCGTCCACGGTCACTCCCCCGCGTGACGACCGCACCTCCCAAAGGCCCAGGTGGCGCTACCGGCCACCCCGTACCGCCGCCGCGCCCGCCGCGAGCCCTGCCCGCGGGCTGGAGAGCACCGGGACGGCGGTGGTCGTGAGGCGTTCCGCCGGGGCCATCGACGCCTGGGCGAGCACGATCACGTCGGCATCGGTGACGGCGTCGGCCGCGTCGGCGACCTGACGTGCGTAGGCCGCCGGGTCCCCCGCCTCGAAGCGGGCCCAGGCTCTTTCGGCCAGCAGAGTGCGCACCTCGACGGGGCGGCCGGCGCGGCGCGCCTCCTCCTCGACCAGGGCCGACGTCGGGCCGAGGGTGCTCGCCAGAGCGGCGAGGACGACCACGCGCGGCCCGGCGGCCACGGCCGCGCCCGCCATCGGCCGGTCGACCCGCAGCACCGGCACACCGATCCGGTCGGCTGACGCCTCCGCGACCGAGCCGATGGTCGAGCACGTGCACAGCACGGCCCGAGCACCGTCGGCGACGGCCTCCCGCAGCCTCGCCCGTACGTCGTGGGCCACGGCCTCGGGACCCGCCGCGCGGGCCCGGTCCAGCAGTTCCTCGTCGACGAGGTGCCGCAGCTCCAGCCGCGGATGGGCGTCGTCGCGCAGGGCGTCGAAGACGGGGACGTGGACGGGCGAGGTGTGCAGGAGGGCGAGCACGGGGGCGTCCGGCGACGTCAGAAGCGCCCGGGGTGCGCCGCCAGCCACGCCTTCGCCGCCCGGATCAGCTCCGGGGAGGCGGCCGGGGCCTGGTCGGGGTGGCGTTCGGCCCACTTGACGACGTACGGGCAGAGCGGGGCGACCACGACGCCTTCGCGGGCGGCGAGGGTGTACAGCTCTCGAGCCAGGGAGCCCGCGATGCCCTTGCCCTCGTGGGCGGGCTCGACGACGGTGTGCACCGGCACGATCGCGCGCTCGGGGGATTCGAGGACGAAGTACTCGATCCGGCCGACGACCTCGCCGTCGCCCGCCACCGCTTCCAGCCGGCCCGCCGCCCGGTCGTCGCGGATCTCGATGCCGCTCATGAACACATCACGCTCCTGCCTCTGCCCGTCACCGTGCGCCCGCGACCGTGTCCGTGCCTCCCACGCCGCTCAGGCCGTGGCGGCCTGCGGGCTGCGCTGCTGGTCCGACCCCGGCACCGGTGCGGACGGGTCGGCTCCCAGGGCGACGATGCGGTTGTCGCGGTCCACGTGCACCACCCGGGGTTCCAGCGTCCGCGCCTCGGCGTCGGTCACCTGAGCGTAACTGATGATGATCACCAGGTCCCCGGGGTGGACGAGATGCGCGGCGGCTCCGTTGATCCCGACGACACCCGAACCGCGCTCCCCCTCGATGACGTACGTCTCCAGCCGGGCCCCGTTGGTGATGTCGACGATGTGCACGAGCTCACCGGGCAGCAGATCGGCGGCGTCGAGCAGATCGGCGTCGATCGTCACGGATCCCACGTAGTGCAGGTCGGCCTGGGTGACGGTGGCGCGGTGGATCTTGGACTTGAACAGAGTACGCAGCATTCGGGACTCCCAGAAGACGGCTCCCTGCCTGCTTTGTGCAGGTCAAGGGCGGTCGTCACTGTACATCGGCACGCGTCGGACTCGAAGATTGTGAGGAACATCGTTTCACTTTGAGGAGAAGGCCACCTCCCTGCACTTCCGCGGGGACCGGACGGTTGTGACGCCGCCCACCAAGCCATGCCGATCGCGAGGGTCGCCGCCACCACGGCGGCGACCCGGGACCATCAGCGATGTCTCCGTGGAGGGACGAGGGAGACCGCACTGCAGGCCGTCACCGATTCGCCCTTTCGTTCGCGGCAGGCCTTGTCAGGCGCGGGTCCAGCGTTGGTTGCTGCCGTTCGAGCAGGAGTAGAGCTGGATCAGGGTGCCGTTGGCGGTGCCGCCCCCGACGGCGTCGAGGCAGAGGCCGGACTGGACGCCGACGATGGATCCGTCGGAGTTGAGGCGCCACTTCTGGTTGTCGCCGCCCCAGCAGCTGTAGATCTGGACCTTGGCACCGTTGCCGGTGCCGGCGGCGTCCAGGCACTTGTTGCCGTAGACCCTGAGCTCGCCGGCGTCGGTGTACGTCCACTGCTGGTTGGTGCCGTTGTGGCAGTCCCACAGCTGGAGCTGGGTGCCGTCGGTGGTGCCGGCGTTGGGCACGTCCAGGCAGCGGCCCGAACCGACGCCCTTGATCGTTCCGCCGTCCGCGGGCGGTGTGGTGGAGCCGCCGTTGAGTGCGTTGAGGACGGCGGTGTAGGCAGGCTTCTTGCTGCCGTCGTTGTTGAACAGCAGCGGCGTGTGCTCCGATCGCCAGGAGTCGCTGTCACGCACACCCCAGACGGTGATGCCGAGGCAGCGAGCGACGGCCAGGCAGTCGTTGACCACGTTGGCGTAGGTCGTGGCCGAGGCACCCTGGATGTCGAGTTCGGTGATGGCCACGTCGACGCCCAGGGCGGCGAAGTTCTGCAGGGTGGTGCGGAAGTTGCTGTTGTAGGGGCTGCCGCTGTTGAAGTGCGACTGGAAGCCGACGCAGTCGATCGGTACGCCGCGCTGCTTGAAGTCCCGGACCATGGCGTACATGGCCTGGGTCTTGGCCCAGGTCCAGTCCTCGACGTTGTAGTCGTTGTAGCAGAGCTTGGCGGACGGATCGGCGGCGCGCGCTGCGCGGAAGGCGACCTCGATCCAGTCGTTGCCGGTGCGTTGCAGGTTGGAGTCGCGCCGGGCTCCCGAACTGCCGTCGGCGAAGGCCTCGTTCACGACGTCCCACTGTGCGATCTTGCCCTTGTAGTGGCCCATCACGCCGTTGATGTGGTCGATCATCGCCTGGCGCAGTGCGCTGCCGCTGAGGCTCTGCATCCAGCCGGGCTGCTGGGAGTGCCAGGCCAGAGTGTGACCGCGCACCTGCTTGCCGTTCTGCACCGCCCAGTTGTAGACGCGGTCGGCGGCGGTGAAGTTGAACTGGCCCCGCTGCGGTTGGGTGGCGTCGATCTTCATCTCGTTCTCGGCCGTCACCGAGTTGAACTCCCGGGCCGCGATCGTCGCGTACGTCGAGTCGCTCAGCCTGTTCGCGGCGATGGCAACGCCGAAGTAGCGGCCGCTCTGCGCCGCCGCGGCGCCGAGCGTGCTCTCGGCGGCCTGAGCGGGCGGCGGCGCGACCAGTGCGGTGACCACACCGAGGACGCCGGCGACCAGCGCCAGCAGCAGAACGCGGATCTTCCGCCGGACGACGGGTCTGGGAAGGGCATGAGAGCCCATGGCTGTGCCTCCAAGGTAGGAATGACGGGATCACCGGACACCGCGGTCGTGGGACCCGGCAGGATCTCAACCGGCACGGACGGGCCCGGTCGGCCGCCGAGTGACGTACGCCGGGCGGCAGCGGTCTCTCGACACAGACACGGGGGTACTCCGTCGCGGCTCAGCCGGGTGGCGTCACGCGGTATTGCACACCTCTCCGACCGCACGAAGCGTCAGGACGCGTCGGTGCGAGCCTCACCGGAACGAAAAACGGGGTGGCGCAGGTGTTTTGGTGCACGGATCTGCCGTGCAGCTGTGTGCGGCTCTGCCGTGCGGCACAGCCCGCTCGGGACAATGGGGTTCGAAATCTCGGTCTACGGTCGGTTTACCAGACAGGATGATTGAGGGGTTGACGGTGACTCGTCAACCCTCGTGGTGAAGAAAGTTTCCACTCTTCGCTCGAAACTTTCGATCCCAGAGGGGCGCGCCGGACGAATCCCTGGACCGGCGAGCCGTATCGCGAACTTGCGAGGGTTTTCCGGTCGGTGCGAGAGCCTGTCACGCTCGAAGGAGGGAGGAACTGTTTGCGGACAGATCGGCGAAAAGCCTTGACCGGAGGACCCCGCCTCCCTAGCTTGTGGCGTCACTGAATCGGGATGTCTTCGAAACTTTCGAACCTGTCCCCGCCCTCGGCGCGGCCGCTCCGCGGTTCATCGGCGTCACCCCACCCCGCCCCCAAGGAGGCCCTCTGATGCGGTTTCGCCGCCTGTCCCCGGTCCACCCGAGACGCTTACTCAGCGTCCTCGCACCCTTGCTGCTCGTGGCCACCTTCCTCGGTGCCCAGCCCGCCGAGGCCGCGACCGTAGACCCCAACGCCTCGTATGTGCTGGTCAACCGCAACAGCGGCAAAGCCCTGGATGTCTACAACATGGCGACCGACGACGGCGCCCGCATCACCCAGTGGACCAGGAACGACCAGAACCAGCAGCAGTGGCAGTTCGTCGATTCCGGGGACGGCTACTACCGCATCAAGTCCCGCCACTCGGGCAAGGTGCTGGACGTCCACAACTGGTCCACCGCGAACGGCGGCTCGATCGTCCAGTGGGCCGACCTGAACGGCACCAACCAGCAGTGGCGGCTGGCCGACAGCTCGGACGGCTACGTGAGGCTCATCTCGCGCCACAGCAACAAGGCCCTCGAAGTACAAGGCGCCTCCACCGCCGACAACGCGAACATCGTCCAGTACGACGACTGGGGCGGCACCAACCAGCAGTGGCAGCTCGTCAAGGTCGGCGCCGACACCCCCGGCTCGTGTGATCTTCCGTCGACCTACCGCTGGACCTCGACGGGCGCGCTGGCGCAGCCCAAGCAGGGGTGGGTCTCGCTCAAGGACTTCACCGTCGCCCCCTACAACGGCAGACAACTCGTCTACGCGACCACGCACGACACGGGGACGAGGTGGGGTTCGATGAACTTCGGCTTGTTCACCAACTGGTCGGAGATGGCCTCTGCCGGCCAGAACACGATGTCCAATTCCACCGTCGCACCCACGCTCTTCTACTTCGCGCCGAAGAACATCTGGGTGCTCGCCTACCAGTGGGGCGGGACCGCCTTCTCCTACCGGACGTCGAGCGACCCCACCAACCCGAATGGCTGGTCGTCCGAGCAGGTGCTCTTCTCCGGAAGCATCTCCGGCTCCGGAACAGGGCCCATCGACCAGACACTCATCGGTGACGGCACGAACATGTACCTGTTCTTCGCCGGCGACAACGGCAAGATCTACCGGGCCAGCATGCCGATCGGGAACTTCCCGGGCAGCTTCGGCTCGACCTCGACAGTGATCATGAGCGACACGACGAACAACCTGTTCGAAGCTCCGCAGGTCTACAAGCTGCAGGGCCAGAACCGCTACCTCATGATCGTCGAGGCGATCGGCTCGCAGGGCCGGTACTTCCGCTCGTTCACGGCGACCAGTCTGAACGGCTCCTGGACACCCCAGGCCGCGACCGAGAGCAATCCCTTCGCCGGCAAGGCCAACAGTGGCGCCACCTGGACCAACGACATCAGCCACGGCGAGCTGATCCGCACCAGCGCCGATCAGACCATGACCGTCGATCCCTGCAACCTGCAGCTGCTCTACCAGGGGCGCAGCCCCAACTCAGGCGGTGACTACGGCCTCCTGCCCTACCGTCCGGGTCTGTTGACACTGCAGCGCTGACGGCATGACGCGGGTCCGGCTCCGAGGGGGAGCCGGCGTGGTGGGCTCGGCCTTCCGCCGAGCCCACCACGCCGTGATCTGAACAGCCCAGGTCACCTCACCCGGCCGCACAGAAAGCCAAGCAGGCCAAAGCGGCACCAGCCGGGCGGGCGGGCGGCAAGAAGCCCGCCCCGAAGAAGTCCACGCGAAAAAAGCCGTGGGGGGGGAACCGAAGCCCGCGCCCGTGCGCGACCTCGGTGACCGTTTCATCAACCGCGCCGCCCTCGGCTACGGCCCCGTGGACGAGACCAAGGGGTCCCGAACGCGGTGAGGGCGTGCCGTCCGCTGCTCCGGCGGACGGCACGCCCTCACGTCGCTCAGCACTCCGACGCGAACCGGACGAACTGCCCCCAGCCTTCGCGGCCGACGGCAAAGGCCGGGCGGGTCACATCCTTGGAGTCCCTTACGTGGACGGCCTGTTCCGCGATCGCGACCTCCACGCGAACGCCGACGCCGTCACCCGTTCAGTGGCCACGCTGAAAGAGCTCACCGAGTGGCCGCCGACACACCGATCCGGCGGACGTGACCGGCCCAGGTGCAGTCTGTCGCACGGAGGCCGGGCTACGGCTGTGGCCGGCGGACCCGTGCGCGGGGCTCGGGCTCCTCGGTCTGGATCGTGGCGGTCATCTGCTCCGGCTCGAAGATCTGGTCGCCGTACAGGTCCTGCAGCCAGTTGCTCTGGTAGATGGTGTCGAGGTAGCGCTCACCGAGGTCGGGTGCGATGGCCACTGCGGTGATGTCGCGGGCGTCGTGACGGGACAGCCAGTCCGTCGCACCGCTGACCACCGTTCCCGTGGAGCCGCCGAACAGGAAACCGCGCCGGGCCATGCGGTGGCAGGTGCGGATGGTCTCCGCCTCCTCGACGTGGACCACCTCGTTGACGTAGGACTCGTCGAGCAGCGGGGGACGCATGCTCATGCCGAGCCCGGGGATCATCCGGCGGCCGGGTTCGCCGCCGAAGGCCACCGATCCCACGCTGTCCACGGCGACGATGCGCACCGGCCTGTGCCACTGCCGGAAGTAGCGGGCGCAACCCATCAGGGTTCCGGCGGTGCCCGTGCCGATGAACAGGACGTCCAGGCGCGGAAAGTGACGGGCGATCTGCTGTGCCGTCGTACGGTAGTGCGCCCGCCAGTTGCCCTCGTTGGTGTACTGGCTGAGCCACACGTACCGGCGGTCGGAGGCACACAGCGAGCGGACGTACTCGATACGTGTGCCCAGGAAGCCACCGTTCTCGTCCGGGTCCGCCACAATGTGCACCTGGCTGCCGAGAGCCTCCATCAGCAGGCGGGTCGACAGGTTGCAACGGGAGTCCGTCACACACAGAAACCGGTAGCCCTTGCTCGCAGAGATCATGCTGAGAGCCACGCCCAGGTTTCCGGACGAGGACTCGACGATGACGGATTCCGGTTTCAGGATGCCGTCCCGCTCGGCGCTCTCCACCATCTCGTTCGCAGCCTTCAACTTGATGGAGCCGGCGAAGTTGAAGCCCTCGCACTTCAGGTAGAGGGGGCATCCGAAGATCGACTTCAGGTCGACGAAGAGATGGCCTTCGTTGAAGTCATGAGGAGCGGATATGACGGGCACGATGGGCCTCCTGGCGCCGGGGAAGGGCAACGGCTTCAGCCGTACCGGCGCAGGTCGTGGAAGAAGTTGTCGATGAGGCGGAGGTTTCCCGCCCTGGCTGCCTCGTCGTAGACGTACTTGCCGACGGCGAGGTCGAGGACACCGAGTCCGAAGGGTGAGAAGACCACCGGTCGGTCGGGCGGTGGGACGGTCCGTCCGAGCATCACGTCGTCGAGCGTGCCGTTCAGGAAGTCCCGATTGCCGGTGCGCTGTTCGGTCAGATGGGGAGAGGTGTCGGCCTTCAGACAGTGCTCGACGTCGTCGACGAAGTTGGCCGAGGCCATGAGGACTTCGGGGGCGAGGTCACGCAGGGACACGTGCAGGACCAGGGGGTTGTGGGCAAACAGGGACGGGTCGGTGACGTGGGGTTCGCCTGCGACGGTGGCGAAGACCACGAGGTCGCTGACGCGGATGAGGTCCTCGGCACTGTCATGAACGGTGACCTCGGCGGTGGTCCCGCTCTGCCGCAGGTACCCGCAGAATCCGGAGGCGCTGTCGGCGGCGAGGTCGTGTACGCCGATCGTGTCGAACGTCCAGCCGGTGCCCGCGAGGAACGTGTGGATGTAACGGGCGATCAGCCCCGTGCCGAAGAACCCGACACGGCTCGGGCGCGGCCGGGAGCGGCTGAGCCAGTCGGCGGCCAGCGCGGCGGACGCCGCCGTCCTGGTCGCGCTGATGATGGAGCTCTCCAGGCAGGCGAAGGGGTAGCCCGTGCCGGGGTCGTTGAGGATGAGGACCGCGGAGGCACGAGGCAGCCCGGCCCGCACGTTGCCCGGGAAGCTGGAGATCCACTTGAGGCCGTCGACGTGCACGGACCCGCCGATGGAGGCCGGCAGCGCGATGATCCGTGAGGTGGGGCGGTCGGGAAAGCGCAGGAAGTAGGACGGCGGGTTGACCGAGTCCCCGGCACCGTGCAGCCGGTAGGTGGCCTCGACCAGTTCAACGATCTGCTCCTCGCGCCCATCGAGTGCTTGCTGCACCTGCTCACCGGAGATCACCGCGAACGTCGGCGCCGAAGCCGTGTCGGGCATGACCGGCTGCGTGGGGGTGGACAACAGGTTGGTCATCGCCGGCTCGCCTCCGAGGTCGGGTCGCAGTCGGCCGGTCGGTGGGGCTCGGCCATGCCGACCAGCACCTGCCGCTCTCCGGTGAAGGGCTCTCTGCTGTGCGCGGTGCGGATGTTGTCGATGAGCAGCAGGTCACCGGCCTGCCAGGGCTCGCGTCGGGTGTGCTCTTCGTAGGTCGCGTTGAGCAGCTGGACGATGTCCTCGCCGATCGGACTGCCGTCCCCGAAGCGGGTGTTGAACGGCATCCCGTCGTCGCCGTAGGCGTCCACGAGGTACTCGCGCACCTCCGGGTCCAGCGTCCACTCGTTGAGGAAGGCGATCTGGTTGAACCAGCAGTCCTTGCCCGTGAGAGGGTGCCGGACCACGGCCGGGCGCCGCTGCGTGGTGCGCAGGGAACCGTCCGGCTGCCAGGTGAAGTCGATGGCGCCCGCCCGGCAGTAGCGCTCGATCTCCGCGCGGTCGCCGGTGCCGAACGACTCCTCCAGGGATGCCCCGATCTCGTCGTTGTAGGAGCGGGTCAGCAGCCAGCCCTCACGCGCGAAGCGTTCCCTCGGCTCGGCGGGGAGCGCCTGAAGGATCTGGACCGCGTCGGCCACCGCCGTCGCCCCGCCCTGGTCGGGCGCGGTCAGGCACGCGAAGAGCATGAGGCCGGGAGTCTCCAGCGTGTAGCTCAGCTCGTGGTGCATGCACATCGGCTGGTTGGCCGGCCAGGTCGTGGAGGAGTAGAGCCCGGGGCCGAACTCCTGGCGAGGGGCGAAGGACTCTCGCTCTGTCATGAGACCGCCGGTCAGACGGGAGAAGACGGCGCCGACCTGATCCACGTCCCGCAATCCCAGGCCTCGGACCAGCAGTGCCCCGTGTTCGGTGACCTGTGCGCGCAGCGCTTCGCGGTACTGCGTCGCCCAACTCGGGGCGTCGGCGGGGGTGTCGATGTGCACCAACGCCGGTCTGTCCGGCCGCAGCTCCACGTCGAGCGGGGCTGCCAGGGATGAGGTCGACATCTCGGTTTCCTTTCGGTTGCCCTTCTGGAGGCTTGGCGAGGTTCAGGGGGAGGCCAGCGGTGCGACGGCGGCCAGGACGGCCTGCGCCGCCTCACCCGGGCGGAGGCGCGGGAAGTAGTGGCCGCCGTCCGCGAGCTCGTGCAGATCCACGTGCTCAACCAGCAGCAGCCAGTCCCGGTGGGCGTCGGCGTATCCAGCCGTGCACGGGTCGTCGGCGGCCACGACTACCGACACCGGAACCGACAGCTTCACCCGTGGCGGGTTCTCCAGGGCGTCGCAGAAGTACCGGTGCGCCGACAGGCAGTCATGCCGGTAGGCGGCACCGATGTGCTCGGCGTGCTGCGCGTTCAGCTCAGCCAGCTCGGTGTAGCCGCCTTCCGTGGCCAGACGCGCGGCGACCGCAGCACTGTGATAGTGCGTCAGTTCCTTTACAGCGACCCGGCGTTCGACCGCGGTGCCGAGCAACTGCGCACCGAGGAAGAGCCGCGTCACCTCCACACCGCGCTCCTGGAGCCTGCGGACCGCCTCCATGGCCGGTGCGGTGCCCGACGAGTGGCCCCACAACATGACCCGAGTCAGGCCGCGCGCGGTGATCTCGACGGCGACCCGCTCTGCCACCTGTGCGACAGACGCGAACGGCTCGTGGGAAGCGGCGAGGTCGTGACCGGGCAGGTCCACCGCGAGGACCCGCGTGCCGCTTCCCGCCAATGCATCGGCCATCGGCTGGTAGTTGACGGCGTTGCCGCCCGCGTAGGGGAAGCACACGAGTGTGCACTCGGGCGTCGCGTTGGCCTCCGACAGCGGCTGGAGCAGCTCCGTGCGCCGCCTGGCCGCGCCGTCGAGGAGGGCGGCCAAGTCGGCGAGTACCGGGTGCCGGGTGATGTCCTTGAGGGACACCGCGCGGTTGAGCGCGATCGTGAGCTTCACCGCGGTGAGGGAGGTGCCCCCGGATTCGAAGAAGTGGTCCGTACGGCCGATCTGATGCTCGGGCACACCGAGCAGCTCGGCCCAGGCGGCCGCCAGCCTCCGCTCGGCCTGGGTACCCGGTACGCGGTCCTGCTCGCCCGCGGCGTCGTCGTGCGCGGCAGGCACACTCTGCTCGGCCAGCGCGGTGAGCGCCTTCCTGTCGGTCTTTCCGTTGACGGTCAGCGGTAGGACGGACTGCCAGTGGAAGGCGGAGGGGACCATGTAGGCGGGCAGGTCGGTGCCCAGCGCGTCGCGCAGCTCGTCCGTGGGCAGCTGCCGTCCCGAGTAGAAGGCGATCAGGTGCTTGCCCTGCCCTGCCCGGTCGTCGACGACCACCACGCCGTCCCGCACGCCGGGAACCCGCAGCAGGGTGTTCTCGATCTCTCCGATCTCGATGCGGAAGCCGCGGATCTTGACCTGGTTGTCCCGACGCCCGAGAAACTCCAGCTTGCCACCGGGGTGCCAGCGGCCCCAGTCACCGCCCAGGTAGAGCCGCTCGCCCGGCCGGTACGGGTCCTCGAGGTACGCCTCACGGGTCCGCTCGGGATCGTTGACGTAGCCCCGGCCCACACAGACACCGGAGAAGGCGATCAGCCCGGGGGCGCCCAGCGGCACCAGCGACAGCCGCTCATCCACTACATAGACGTGCACGTTGTTGACGGGCCGCCCCAGCAGGACGCGCTCGCACACCCCGTCGATGATCTCGTGGTTGGTGTCGTCCGAGGTCTCTGTCAGGCCGTAGGCGTTGACCAGCTTGATCCCCGGCTGGACGGCGAACCAGCGCTGGACCAGCTCCGGTTTGAGCGCCTCACCGGTCACCGACACGTAGCGCAGGTCCGGGAGCTCGCGGGGGTGCTGCTCCAGGTACGAGACCAGGACCTCCAGATAGGAGGGCACGAGCTGAGTGACACCGGCCCGGCCGCTCGCCAGTGTGTCGACGAACCGCTCCACGTCCACGAGCACGTCCTGCCCCACCAGCAGCGTCCGCCCGCCCACCAGCAGCGCGGACACCAGCTGCCACAGCGAGATGTCGAAGCACTGCGGTGCCGTCTGCGCCACCACACCGTCCTCGCCGATGCCCAAATCGTCGATCTTGGCGAAGAGATGGTTGAGCATGCCCGCGTGCTCGCACATCGCCCCCTTCGGCTCGCCGGTGGAGCCGGAGGTGAAGTAGATGTAGGCGAGCTGGCCGGCGTCTACCGCGACGCCGGGGTCGTCGTCGGCGTGCGGTTCCGCGTACACGTCCGCGATGAGCAGCCTCTCGGCCTCCGGTACGGTGGCCATCGCCTGGTCGAGGGTGCTGGTGCTGCCCGATTCGGTCAGTACCAGCCGGCATCCGGCCCGCGCCAGCGTCGCCGCGATACGGCCGGGCGGGAAGTGCGGCTCGATCGGCAGATACGCGCCTCCCGCTTTGAATACCGCCAAGGTCGCGGCCAGCCAGTCGAGACCCCGTTCGGTGACGACGGCGACCACGTCCTCGCGGCCCAGTCCTCGGGCCAGCAGCGCCCGCGCCAACCGGTTGGCACGCCCGTTGAGTTCACCGTACGTCCACTGCCGCTCGCCGTGCACCGCCGCCACCGCGTCCGGATGCGCCCGCGCGCGCTGCTCGAACAGTTCGTGCGCCCGCGCGTCCGGCAGCGTCCGCCGGGGGCCGGCCAGCCCTTCCAGCTGCTCGTGCGTCTCAGCGGCCGACAGCAGGCTCTGCCGCGTGTGCCCGGCGTCCACATCGGCCGTCATCAGGCCGAGCGCCGTCAGGTGGTAGCCGGCGATCCGGGCCGCGCTCTCGCCGTCCAGGATGTCCGTGCGGTAGCGCAGCCGCAGTGTGAGCCGTCCAGCGCTTTCGGACCAGTGCACGTGCATGACGTCCTCGCCGGCCGGTGTCTCGTCCGCCACCGTTGATCCGAACACGACCTCGTACGACGTTTCCGCGACCCGCAGTTCGTGACGCAGCTCCTCCACCGGGAACTCCCGGTGCGCCAGCACTTCCGCCTCCGCATGGTGAGCCGACGACACCAGCGCGCGCCAGGTGCCGGGGGCTACGGCGAGGCGGCAGGGCAGGGGCTCGCCGCGCGCTTCGGCGGCATACCCCGTCACTACGTCCTGCTCACCGGAGAGGGCGGCCAGCACCTTGGCGTGCGCCGCCAGCAGCAGCGCGCTGACCGGCACTTCCAGCTGCCGTGCCAGTCCCCGTACCGCATCCGCCACGACCTCGGGCACCGACGCCTCGTGTTCGGCCGCACCGGGAGCCGGCTCCCGAACCCATCGCGGCACTGCGGTGAAACCACCGGCGGTCAGCACACGGCTCCAGAACTCCCGGTCCGCCTCCACACGCGCTCCCATCAGAATGCTCCCTCAGTTCACGGTCGCCGCAGCAGCGGTGCTGTCCACGGACGGTGGTGTCCTGCCGCCGGTGCCACCGGGCTGTGCCTCGGCCTCCGGCATCTCGACGGCGGGGTTGCCGCCCCAGCGCGCGTGCGAGGGGATCTCCTCGCCCTTCATGAGGAAGGAATCGGGCGCCAGTTCCGCGCCGTCGCCCATCGTCACGCCGTAGTGCACGTGCGCGGCGACGCCCAGCGTGCAGCCGGTACCGAGCGTGGTGACGTCGGACTTGAAGGTGCCGTCCTCCTGCGAGTGGCACTGGATCTTGCTCCCGGCGTTGAGGGTGGATTCGTCGCCGATGGCGGTGAGCGTACGTTCCGTCAGGTAGCAGCCGTCGTCGAAGACCCGGCTGCCGATGCGGACGCCCAGCAGTCGCCAGACAAGAGTCTTGTAGGGGGTTCCGTTGAAGATGTTCAGGTAATGGTCCGGGACCTTCCACAGGCGCTCGTGCGACCAGAAGGCGGGGTCGTAGATGGAGCACAGCATGGGGCGCAGCCTGCGGAACGACATGACGCAGCGTTCCACCAGGATGTAGTAGGCGGTGGAGAGGGCCAGCGTCAGTGCCATGTACGCGGCAATCACGATGTGCCCGAGCACGCCGTACATCTGCACGGAGGCGAGGGCGAGGAACGTGAGCGTAAGTGTGTGCAGCCACCGCACGAACAGCATGAGGGCCATCGTGCGCACGTTGTGGCGGTTCTTCGCGGCGAGGCGGCGACGCAGGACCTCGCCGGTCCTGAGGTCGTCGAACCGCGAGTCGCGCTCCACCGATCTGGGGATCTCGAAGCACGGCGAGCCGAGGAGTCCGACCCCCTCGCGGACCTCTCCGTCCAGGGGCACCATCACCTTCGTCGCCAGCAGGCAGTTGTCGCCCGTCCTGCCGCCGGTGGGATAGGCGATGTTGTTGCCCAGGAAGTTGCGCGGACCGATCGATGTCCGCGACAGCCGGAAGGACGTTGCGGAGTAGTCCGCGTTGATGACGGAGAGTCCGTCGGCCACCATCGTTCCCCTGCCCACGGAGACGAGCACGGGGCTGTCGTGCTGCACCTCGGTGCCGAAGTTCGACCCGGTCTGCTCGACGTGCGACAAGTCGTATCCGATGCCGCGCAGGTAGTGCACGATGTACGAGCTGTCCCCGAAGAGCCAGGCGAAGAACTTGATGTTCGTCATCTGCGCCGTCGCACGATGTACCGCGTACGGGAACCCGTAGAGCGGGTACACCCTGTCCGGTCTGACGGCCAGGCTGAGCAGACGCGGGAGGGTGCACAGGGCGGCTAGACCCAGGGTGATGAAGCCGAGGAACAGCACGAGGGAGAGGACCAGCGTGTCGGACACCAGTTCCGACAGCGTCAGCGCGGCCGTGGGTTCGAGCCGCTTGCGGATCGCCGGCACCTCGCTGAACACCATGTACATCCCGCCCACGGCCAGCGGGGTGTACAGGAAGAACAGCTGGAGCAGGGAGGCGAGAGCGAACCAGGCCCGGCGCATGGTGCCGCACCAGGCCGGCGCGACCCGCAGGTAGTCGAGCTGCGTGGGCTGTGCGGGGGACCCGTGCCGGCGCTCGCCGTCCGGGACGGCCTGGCCCCGGTGCAGGGACGAGGTGTGTCCCAGCTGCGCACCGTCGCCCATGGACGTATCGATGTCGAGGACGGTTTTCTCACCGATGTAGACGTCGCGGCCGAGGGTGATCCGGCCGGTCTGGATACGTCCCGCGTGCGCCCGGTAGCCGAGGAAGAACGAGTCCTTGCGGACGACCGTGCCGGAGCCGATCGTCAGCAGGTCGGTGCAGACCGGGACGGAGCGGGAGAGGATCGTGACCCCTCTGCCGATCCGCGCGCCGAGTGCCCGCAGATACAGCACGTACAGCGGATTTCCGACGAAGAGGACCATCGGATTCGCATGGAGCAGTACCTTGACGACCCAGAAGCGCAAGTACGTCATGCTCCAAACGGGGAATTCGCATGACTTCCAGCGACCTACGAGCACCCATTTGGCGACGACCGGGAAAGCGCACAGAGCCAGGAATCCGACACCGCCGAACAGCAGCGACCGCAGATAGATGTCCACCAGACCCGAACCGGCGGCGACCCACTCGTATCCGCCCGCGGTGACGAATCCGGCGACTAGCGAATACCCCAGGAAGAACAGCAATTGAAGCGTTCCGCAAAGGACGTGGGAAAGCCTACTCGTCCGCGTGACCGGATCCGGCGGCCTCATCCGCGTAGGAGCCTGGAGGGCGGCCAGGGAATCAGCGGGAGCCGGGACGGACTCCGCGAGGGCCGCCACCAGGCTTCGGATCGTGGGGTACCTGTAGATGTCCTTCATGGACGGTGAGGGCAGGTCCTCCCGCTTCCGGACCCGCGCGCAGAACTGTGCCATGAGCAGCGAGTTCGCACCAAGGACGTCGAAGAAGTGCGCGTCGGCCGGAACGCTCTCGACGCCTACGACGTCGGCCAGCGCATCCGCCAGTCGCGTTTCGGTGTCCACCCTCGTCGGACCGGGACTGCTCCGCCTGATGACGGCGCTTTCGTCCGGTCCTTCTATATGGACATCCGAGGGCTGCTCCACGATTTAATCTCCTTCGAGGAGGACGTCTGGATCGCCGACGGCCGCCGGATGCGGGTCAGGGCGCTTGAGCGCCGCACAAAGTCCTGCCGAGCCATCGGAAGCTCGGGCACGTGCTCTTCTCTGGTTACGAAATACCGCTTCAGTTTCGGCCCGCTGCCGTCAGGCTGCCACTCCGAATCGATCACCGTGCGAGCGGGGAAATGCTCGGCAGGCCCGTGATCCCTGGGCAGCCTCAGGTATGCGGCGCATCACGGACCACCTGATTGGCGGACCCTCCGGACCAGGTGATGACAAATTCTGGTGAGCTTGGAATGGCGCTGGTCCGCTGAGCCCAGACAAGGTCGGTGGGTGTGGCGGCAGTCAATGTCTTCTTCACTTCACCGGGTCGCCCGCCATCGCTCCCTCGTCATGAGCGTCGCGCAGGCTCGCCCTGAGAGTGCGGAAGATGTTGACCTGGTTTCCTCGACCGATCCCATCGGCCTCCAACTCGTCCAAGAAGCGCTCGACCACGATCGGCGTGACTGAGTTGAGCTTCCGCGACCCAAGACGCGGATCGATGTGGACGTTGATGGAGCTGTCGACATGCTCGCCCGTGAAGTACTCCGTCATCCTGCGCTGCCGGGGCCGCCGCTGCTTCGCGTATTCCGCGACCGTCTGCCGCCCCAGTTCACGGCGGGCTTCCGCCACGGACGGCGCCGTCCGCTTCTTCTCCGCATAGATCTGCGCGAGGCGCACGATCGCGTGGTCTTGAGTACCGCATCCGGCCTCCTCACACTGCCTACCCAGCACGTCCTTGAAACGGATGGTGTACGGACGCGGACAGCGAGTCGGCCTGGCGCAGCCGCAGTCCTTGAAGAAGGACCCCATGCCGCGGGCGAGATGTCGAGCCACGTAGCGGACTTTCCGAGCGGGAGCCAGGCACCTGCTCCCAGGCCCCGCCGTGGCGGTCACCAGATCAGCAGGCTGGGACGCCTCCGCACCCAATGCTGACCATTTACTGACCCGAGTGGCCCCACCACGCCTCTGAACTGCACAAACACCCAAACGCTAGATCGAGGGCGCGAAGGAAGCTCTTCACCGGCGTGAAGCGGTCGATCGCGGCCATCCATTGCGGCAGCTGTGCCTGCGTGGCATCGGCAGGGCGATGACGCCACAACCTCACCGCGAAAAGAAGCCAGTGCCACGCCCAACGCGAGCTTGAAAGCCCCCACCCGGTCGGCCGGCTGCCCGTGGGGGTCGGCACTCCCCTTGCCGCCGATGGCCGGCATCACCGCGCCCAACACCGACAGACCCACCACCCAGCCGGTGACGAACACCAATCCGTTCACACGTCCCCGAGGCGTTGCCGGCACGATGATGACGGCGTCGATCGGAAACGGACTGGCGGCGCCACCGGCCGCCAACCCCGGAACATCACCCAGCACTTCACCCATGCGTAAAGAACCAACCACAGCGCGCAATCCTTGCCGCATGGGCACGCGGCGCGCGAGTGAACGGCGCTCACGGATGCCCGGGTTCCCCGGGTGCGGGTGATGTGCGTGCGGGATAAGCTTTTTGGCAACAAGGTCAGGTTCCCTGAGAGGTTTCACAGACGTCGATCGCCTTATCCGCGATGTTCAGTTCTTTCTTTTGAGACCCGCCGAGCGCGGTGTACCCCCTCGCACTTTTCAGAGGTGGGCAACGGCCGAATCCCTTCTCTCGAAGCCTGTCTCGCGCTTTGCGTGCCGGAGTGGCACCGGCTTCAGGGTCCGCAGCTTGCACTCCCTGTGGAGGTCGGGATGAGAATTGTCGTGGACCTTTCCCGATGTGAGGGGTATGCGCAGTGCGCGTTCCTGGCTCCGGACGCATTCCGGATGCACGGCGAGGAAGCACTGATGTACGACCCGAACCCCGACGACGCCCGGCGCGACCAGGTGCTGCGCGCCGCGGCGGCCTGCCCGGTCCAGGCGATTCTGGTCGACCAACTGGAGAAACGGGACGTACCGGCGGAGGCGTCGCAGTCATGACCAGCGCCGACACCCTGAAGGGGTTCAAGCGCGATGGCCGCATCGTGGTCGTCGGGGCGTCACTGGCGGGACTGCGGGCCGCGGAGGCACTGCGTGACGAGGGTTTCACCGGATCGTTGACCATGATCGGTGACGAGTTGGGCGAGCCCTACGACCGGCCTCCCCTGTCCAAGCAGGTACTGACCGGGTGGGTGCCCGCCGACGGCACCAAGCTGCCGCGGCGTCGTGACATCGATGCGGAGTGGCTGCTGGGCGTGCCCGCCGACGGGCTCGACCTGGCGACCAACCACGTGCACCTTGCCGACGGACGCGAGGTTCCCTTCGACCGGGTGCTGATCGCCACCGGGGTGCGGGCCCGGCCTTGGTTCGTCGAGAGCGAGGCGGCCCTGGACGGGGTGTTCGTCGTGCGTACGCGCGAGCACGCCGAGAGCCTGCAGCGAGCCCTTGCCGCCGGGCCCTCCCGCGTACTGGTCATCGGAGCGGGATTCACCGGCTCCGAGATCGCCTCCATCTGCCGAGAGCGGGACATCCCCGTGACCGTCGCCGAACTCGCGCCGGCTCCGCTGGTCGGGGCGCTCGGTGCCATGATCGGTGAGATCGCGGCGGACATGCAGCGCGCTCACGGCGTCGACCTGCGCTGCGGTGTCAAGGTCACCCGGCTGGAGGGCGACGCGCAGGGGCGCTTTCGCCGTGCTCACTTCGACGACGGCACCACGATCGACGCCGACGTGGCGGTGGTGGCACTCGGCGGCATCCGCAACACCGACTGGCTGCGGGACTCGGGCCTGGCGGCGGGCGTCTGGGGAATCGCCTGCGACACGGGCTGCCGCGCCCTCGACCTCAACGGCCTGATCACCGACGACGTCTTCGTCGCCGGAGACGTGGCACGCTGCCCGAACCCGATCTACGAGTACCGGCTCATCTCGCTGGAGCACTGGGCCAACGCCGTGGAGCAGGCCGAGATCGCGGCGCACAACATGGTCAGTGGACAGGCGGACCGCTGGCCCCACCTGTCCATCCCGGCGTTCTGGTCGATCCAGTTCGGCGTCAACATCAAGTCCGTCGGCGTGCCGACCTTCGCCGACGAGGTCGTCGTCACCCAGGGATCGGTGGCCGACCGCCGCTTCGTCGCCGCATACGGCTACCGGGGCCGCGTCACCGCGGCCGTGAGCTTCAACAACGCCAAGTGGCTGGACCACTACCGACAGCTGATCGAGACGGCCGCGCCCTTCCCGCCGCCCTGCCCCACGCCCGATCAGCCCGCCGACATGAAGCCGGTGCCCGTCGACTTCCCCGGCCCCACCCTGCTCGCCCAGGGCGCCACCGTGGTCGTCACCGGCCACGACCCGAGTGAGCGGCGCGTCACGGCCGCGTGGCAGCACCGATAGGAGGGAGAGCGAGATGGCCACGACCAAGACGCCCGACACGCTGCGCCGGATCCTCGACTACTCCTCCCGGGCCGACCCGTACCCGCTGTACGCCGAGCTGCGCGAGACACCGGTGGCCCTGCAGGAGGACGGCAGCTACGTCATCAGCACCTACCGCGAGCTCACGGACATCCTGCACAACCCGCACCTGAGCTCCGACGTCCGCAATCTGTCGCATCCGGTGGAGGCATTCGAGAGATCCGGCACGCCGTCGTTCATCAACCTCGACCCGCCCGAGCACGACCGTCTGCGGCGCATGGCAATGCGCCACTTCGGCCCCCCGCACACCCCGGAGCTGGTGGCCGGCCTGGAACC
Source organism: Streptomyces hirsutus (assembly GCF_001418415.1). GTDB lineage: Bacteria > Actinomycetota > Actinomycetes > Streptomycetales > Streptomycetaceae > Streptomyces > Streptomyces hirsutus. The sequence goes on along the minus strand of NZ_LIQT01000310.1, from coordinate 7,843 downwards.
CGACCTGACCGCCACCGTTGGCAGCCTCATCGACGGCTTCGCGGGCAAGGAGCAGATCGACATCGTCGACGACTTCGCCTACCCCTTCCCCGTCACCGTGATCTGCCACCTGCTCGGCGTGCCACGCGAGGACGAACCGAGGTTCCACCTGTGGGTGAACGCCATCATCGACTCGATCGACTACAACCCCAAGACCGACCCGAAGGAGCGGCTGACGAACGGCCGACAGGCCACCACGGACTTGCGCGAGTACCTCGGCGGGCTGGTGGAGCAACGCCACGGCCGACCGGGTGACGACCTGCTGTCACGGCTGGCCAACGATGACGGGCCGGACGGGCGGATGACCGACGACGAAATCGTCGCCACCGCCAACCTTCTGCTGATCGCCGGCCACGAGACCACGGTCAACCTCATCACCAACGGCATGCTGACGCTGCTGCGCCACCCGCAGGTGTTGCAGCGACTGGGCGACGAACCGGGCCTGGTCGTCCCGCTGGTCGAAGAACTGCTGCGCTACGAGCCTCCCGTGCACATCATTCCGTGGCGGGCGTCCTACAGCGACATCACCATCGCGGACACGGTGATCCCCAAGGGCTCGCGGATCATGCTCATGCTGGCCTCGGGCAGCCGCGATCCGAACCGCTTCCACGATCCCGACCGCTTCGACCCCGATCGGCGGGACAACCAGCACCTCGGCTTCGGCAGCGGCATCCACCTGTGCTTCGGCGGCCCACTGGCCCGGCGGGAAACCCAGATCGCGCTGAACGAGCTGGTACGCCGCCTCGACCGACCCCGGCTGGTCGCCGACCCACCGCCGTACCGGCGCAGCCCCGTTCTTCGCGGCCCGATCCATCTGCACATCGAGCAGGGCGACGGTTGACGCGACAGCCGAGCGAGGAGGCCAAGCCTTGCTCACCTCAGTGCACGTGACCACTCGAAGCGGACGCCGGTGCAGCGTTCTTGACCGTCAGCGGCAGCAACTTCCCGACCGCATCGGCCGGTTCGGGGACGACTTCCTCAACCGCACGGCAGACCAGTCACTGGCGGGCATCGTCGTCAACGACCCCGCCGAGGCGGTCCATCCGGTGAACTTCCACGATGCCAACGGCGTCAAGCTCTCTGCGAACGGCCGCTACGAGCTGCACTTCCCTCCCGACCGCCGCCCGCCGGTCGACGCCTTCTGGTCCATGACCGCCTACAGCGCACCGGGCCGAAACCTGATCCCCCAACCCCGCAAACCGCTACTCCGTCGGCGATCACACTCCGGGGCCGAAGACCGACCCTGCGTCGATCAGCCGCAGCAGAACGGGGCAGCACCTGTCCTTGTCACGCCGGATGCCTACTGTCAGGCCCGGACAACCGCCGTCGATTTGCACAGCGGTACGGCGGGCACGGCGGGCGCGCGACACCAGCCGCGTGCCCTCGGACGAGACAGCGCCCTCATCCCGGAATGATCAGTGATTCGGACGGCTCCAGTGGTGACGCCGGCTGCGGTGGCCAGACGCGCCGGTGTCACACCGGGCCGTCAGCTACGTCCTGGCCACCGTGCAACGTCGGCGGCCGGACGTCCTGGCCGGAGTTCCAGCGCGGCGGCGCCACCGACCCGCGCCAACCGCAGCTGGGCCCTTCCCACAGGCGAGACCGCCGGTTACGCCTCGCCCGCAACGCGCACACGGGCATGAGCGCGTTGCGGGCCACTGCACGGGGCGCGCGAGTGGACAGCGCGCAGAGTGCCGGTAAAGCGGCCAGATCGCGGACTGATCGACTCATCCGCCGCTCTTACGCCTGAACGACCGCTGGCTCGCAGCCGGACCGTGCGCCGCACGCACCTTCGACGCATTCGGGTTGGCGGCAACATCGGCGGCGTCCGCCTGCGCACCGCGCTTGCGCTCCAGGGCTTCGCGGAACTTGCGCTTGAGGTCGTAGTTGCCGTCGCTGTCCGGCGCCAGAGGGGACGTCTCGGGGACAGCCGGCTCCGAACCTTCCGTAGCTGCGGGCTCTGCGGGCTCTGCGGTCATGGTGACCTCCTGGGTTCGGGGGTGGGCAAGCACAGCTTGTCATGCCGGGCGCAGTGCGGGGCACCGGCAACATCATCCTGCTCCGTTTCGGCGGGTGTCCCTCTCGCGGCCGAGGGCGTTCGCTTCGTAGGTGGGGGCGCAGGACGGGCTTCGGGCCAGGCCGAGGGTTGTCGATCCCGTGGCCAGGAGATTCGCTGCCACGGCAACGGCTCTCAGCCGTTGCGACGCGCGAGGGCGGCCTTGCGGGCCTCGTCGGCTCAGGCGCTGGAGCGGATGACCAGGCGCGTGGGCAGGATCAGCGGGGTGGGGTCCTGTCCGTTGACGAGCGCGACGAGCATGCGCGCCATCTCCCGTCCGAAGGCCGTTATGGGCTGATGGACGGTGGTGAGCGGCGGGTCGGCGATCCGGGCGACGGCCAGGTCGTCGAAACCGACCACGGCGATGTCGGCGGGGACCGGCCGGCCGGCCTCGCGCAACGTGCGCAGCGCTCCCGCCCCCATGTTGTCGTTGGCGGCGAACACCCCGTCCAGGTCGGGATGTGCCGCCAGCAGTACGGCCATGGCGGCGGCTCCGCTGGACTCGGTGAAGTCCCCCTCCTGCGGCGGGAACGGATCGAGCCCGGCTGCCAGCATGGCGTCCCGGTAGCCGCGGTACCGGGCGCGCCCGGCCTCGGTGTCCAGACGCCCGCAGATGGCGGCCACACGAGTCCGGCCGCGCGAGACCAGGTACTCGGTCGCCTCGCGCGCTCCGCCGACGTTGTCGACGTCCACGTACCACCGGGGCGCCGGACCGACCGGGCGCCCTCCGAACACGACGGGCATCTCGGCCTCCTCGGCCATGCGGATCAGTGGATCGCCCTCGCGCAGCGCCATCAGCATGACGCCGTCGGCGCCCTTGGACCGAAGGAGCTCCCCCACCCGCTTGCGGCCCCGGTCGGAAGCGGCCAGGCACAGCATCAGATGCAGGTCGGCCTCCTCCAGCGCGCCCGACGCCCCCACGATCACCTGGGCGAAGAACGGATCCGCGAAGATCGACGGATCCTCCCCCGAGACGACCAGGGCGGCCGCTCCCGTCTGACGGGTGGCCAGAGCGCGGGCGGTCGAGTTGGGCACGTAACCGAGGTGCCGGACGGCCCGTTCCACCGCCTCGCGTTTGGCACGGCTGACGTGCGGGGCGTTGTTGAGGGCGCGGGAGGCCACGGAGCGGGAGACACCGGCGTATTCGGCCACCTCGTCGAGCGTCGGTTGCCGACGCGGTGCATTTTCTGCCACAAACCGCGATCTTTCCCTCTCGACCGGACGGGAAACGTCTTACCCGGCCCCGCCGCCGCCACCCGCCCGGCGGGCGAGGCAGGCTGGACACGGCGCCCTTGACGACCGGGAACTGGGAGCGCTTCCAGTTTTGGAACCGCAGAGCCTTGTTTTCGCCATGCCGAGAACGAGCGTACGTCGACTCTTGACAGCTTCAGCAGCCGACCACACGATACCGAGCACACCCCAAGGGCTTCCGGTGCTTTTGGGAGCGCTTCCAGTGGGAGCGCTCCCAGTCCTATCGCCAGCCCTTCGAGCATGCCGTCCCCGCCGAAGAGACCGCCGACACACGGGGACGTCGTACCACCGCACTTCCTCAGCGCGTCGCACGCTCGCGACGAGAGCGCGCGACGCACCCCTGCCAGGAAACCGAGGTACCGTCATGCGCCGCAGACTCCGCGCCCTCACGGCAGCGCTCCTCGCCCTGCCGCTGGCACTCGCCGTCGCACCGTCCGCCCACGCCGCCGACCCGACCACCCTGACCAACGGCTTCTACGCGGACCCCGACTCCAGCGCCAAGAAGTGGGTCGCCGCCAGCCCCGGCGACGGCCGGGCACCCGCGATCAACGCCTCCATCGCCGGCACCCCGACAGCCCGCTGGTTCGGCTCGTGGAGCGGCGCCATCGGCACCGCCACGAGTGCGTACGCGGGGGCGGCGGACCACGCGGACAAACTGCCCGTCCTCGTCGCCTACAACATCTACAACCGCGACTACTGCGGCGGGCACTCCGCGGGCGGAGCCGCTTCGCCGTCCGCCTACGCGACCTGGATCACACAGTTCGCCGGCGGGATCGCCAACCGCCCGGCCGTCGTGATCCTCGAACCGGACTCCCTCGGGGACTACGGCTGCATGACACCCGCTCAGGTCGCGGAACGTCAGGGCATGCTCACCGGAGCCCTCGCCCAGTTCAACCGCCAGGCCCCCAACACCTGGGTCTACCTCGACGCCGGCAACCCCGCCTGGGCCGGCCCGGCGACCATGGCCCAGCGCCTTCACGAAGCCGGCCTCCGGCAGGCTCACGGCTTCTCGCTCAACATCTCCAACTACTTCACCACGGCCGAGAACACCGCCTACGGCAATGCCGTCAACAGCGAACTGAACGCCCGCTACGGCTACACCAAGCCGTTCGTCGTGGACACCAGCCGCAACGGCAACGGCTCCAACGGCCAGTGGTGCAATCCCTCCGGCCGCCGCATCGGCACCCCCACCCGGCTGGGCGGAGGCGCCGAGATGCTCTTGTGGATCAAGGTTCCGGGCGAGTCCGACGGCAACTGCGGTGTCGGAGCCGGCTCCTCGGCCGGACAGTTCCTCCCCGAGGCCGCCTACAAGATGATCTACGGTTACTGATCCAGGACCCCCGTGGCCCGGATCGCCCCAGCCCACACCCGGCCGCCGCGATGAGGCCCCGCCCCCTCGCCTGCGACCGTCACCACTCCCCGACCCGTTGACGGTCACCGTGCGCATCATTACCGTGCGGCTCAGACCTCCGACACATCGACCATTGTTCGATATTTCGTTCCACGGGAGCGCTCCCCCGCGACTCCGAAGGCGCACTCCGCACAGCGGGTCGCCCGATCACCCAGACGGAATTCAGCGAAGGGCGGACAGCAGACGATTGGCATGCGCATGGCATGTACACCTGGTGGAGGTGCGGCAGACGAACAGCAGTGCTGACCGCGGTGACCGCCCTCCTGGCGGCGCTCTTGTCCGCGATCGGTGCCGCCGGGACGGCACGGGCCGCCACCGTGGACCCGAACGCGTGGTACGTGCTGGTCAACCGGGCCAGCGGCAAGGTGCTCGACGTCTCCGGCGCGGACAGCACCGACGGCACCCGTCGGTCGGCGGAGCGCGGACCGGACCTCGGAAAGGCCGGCTGACGCCGGACCCCGTGGGGACGGGCGGCCCGGTGAGGGCCGGGAACCGGCTCGATCATGCGGGCCCGGTGCTCGTGCGAGCCCGCGGCGACACCTTCCCACCCCCGTCCGACGCCGGTTCGGCCGGTCCCGGCAGTTCGGCGAGAGCGGCTCCCTGTGGATCGTCGCCGGGGGCCGCCTCACCGTTCTCGCCGAGGAAACCGCCCGACTGGTGCCGCCACAGCCTGGCGTAGGCGCCGTCCGCGGCGAGCAGTTCCCCGTGGGTGCCCTGCTCGACGACGCGTCCCCGGTCGAGGACGACGAGACGGTCCATGCCGGCGACGGTGCTCAGACGGTGGGCGACGACGAGGGCCGTCCGTCCGTCCATCAGCCGCCACAGGGCGTCCTGGACGAGGATCTCGCTCTCCGAGTCCAGCGCGCTGGTCGCCTCGTCGAGCAGCAGGATCGGGGCGTCGCGCAGGACCGCCCTGGCGAGGGCGACCCGTTGGCGCTGACCGCCCGACAGTTTCACCCCCCTCTCGCCCACCAGGGTGGCGAAGCCCTCGGGAAGCTGATCGGCGAACTCCGTGACGTGTGCGGCCTCGGCCGCCGCGTGGATCTCCTCGTCGGTGGCGTCGGGCCGGGCGAAGGCGATGTTGTCCCGCAGGCTGCGGTGGAACATCGCGGGTTCCTGCGGAACGTAGGAGATCAGTGAGCGCAGGTCGGCCTGGCGCAGCCGGCTGATGTCCTGGCCGCCGATCAGGATGCGTCCGTCGTCGATGTCCGACATCCGCAGCAGGAGCCGGGTGAGTGTGGTCTTGCCGCCGCCGGACCTGCCGACCAGACCGATCCGCGCAGCGCCGGGCACATCCAGGTCGAGACCCTTGAAGATCGGCTCCGCACCCTCGTGGGCGAAGGTCACCGCCTCGAAGCGGATGTCGGTGTTCCGCGGTGCGAGCGGTTCGGCCTCCGCGAGGTCCAGCACGGTGGGCGGGTCCAGCAGCAGCTCCGTGAACTGTGCGGCCTCGGTCATCGAGCTCTCCAGACGCCGGTAGATCTGGTTGAACTCGAACATGATCTGGGTCGCGTTGGAGTAGTAGGTGAAAGCGACGACGATCTCCTCGACTCCCTGGCCCGGGCCACCGAGGGCGATGGCGACCACCAGGCCCAGCACGTTGGTCAGCACGGCCATGGGGGCGACCAGGGTGTCCACGCGCAGGTTGCCGTAGTCCCACGACTTCAGCGTCAGGCGCCGGGAGTCCGCGACCCGGCTGCGGTGTTCGTCGGCCTCCCGCCGCTCGGCTGCGAACGCCCGGATGGTCTCCATGTTCGTGAGGCTGTCGGCGACGTGGCCGGAGACCCGGGCGATCGCCGCCTCACGATCGTTGACGAGCCTCTGCCGGCGCCGGATCAGCGGCGTCGCGGCCACCGCGGTCACCGCGATCATCAGGAGGAGGCCGACGACGAGCAGCGGTTCGTAGTGCCAGAGCACGACGGCGCCGAACACCAGGGGCACGAGGCTGCCCACGATCCGGTACGTCAGCGTGTCGACGAAGTCCTCGAAGCGCTTGCCGAAGCTCAACACCCTTTTGGTCAGGGAGCCGGCGAAGTTGTCGTGGAAGAACGCGGCGTCCTTGGCGAGGAGTTCGTCCATGCCGAGCACGTACAGATGCTCCATGCCGAGGGCGTCCACACGGTTCAGGCAGTGCTGCCCGATCCGCCACACGATCTCGGCGAGCAGCAGCACCGCACCGAAGCCCAGCACGTACGGCAGCGCCGAGGCGAGGGTGAGACCACCGTCACCGGCGGCCTGCCCCACGAGTTTGGCGATCAGCAGAGGGGCGACGTAGCGGATGCCGATGTTGCCCACGGCCGGCAGCAGCAGCGCGGGCAGGGCCAGCCGCCGTAATCGCAGCAGTTCCCGGCCGTAGCGGCGCAGCGCGAGAACGACCGCGCTCCTGCCCGGTACCGGCCTCTGCGTTTCTGTTGTCGCCATCACACTCCCGGAGGTTCGGAAGTCGGAAGTCTCCCGTCCGGGGAGGCGCCCGGTCCAGGCATTTACCGCGTACGGGCGAGAACCGGACACCTCGAGCAGGGACGCCGGTCGGCGCTCAGGACCCTACGGCTGCCGATCGCCCGCGGCGCACCGCCGAACGGGTGATGTCGAGGGCTCGGGCACCGTCCGCGAAGGCTGCCCCGCTGAGCCGCATGCCGGTTCGAGGCAGCGCCGGAGTCCGTACGTGCGCGGGTCAGCGGCGGATGAGGCCGAGGTCGGTGCCGGTGGCGACGGCGGCGGTGCGCGAGTCGACGCCGAGTTTGGCGTAGACGCGGGCCAGATGGGACTTGACGGTGCCCTCGGTCAGGTGGAGACGGCGGCCGATGGCCTGGTTGGACAGGCCCTCGGCGACCAGGGCGAGGACTTCGGTCTCGCGCCGGGTCAGGGCGGTGCCCGGCATACGCAGCCGGTGCATCAGCCGGTCCGCGACCGTGGGGGCCAGGGTGGTGCGGCCGGCGGCCGCCGTGCGTACGGCGGCGGCCAGATCCTCGGGTGGGGCGTCCTTGAGGAGGTAGCCGGTGGCGCCGGCCTCGATGGCGGGCAGGGTGTCGGCGTCCGAGTCGTACGTGGTGACGATCAGCACATGGGGTGCGCCCGGCCGGGCG